>JAEYZI010000060.1 GCA_023428065.1 Actinomycetes bacterium
TCGAGATTCATCGGAGCACTTTGACTGAGAAATCAATAGTGTTTCGGCGGCCATAGCGAAGGGGAAACGCCCGGTTACATTCCGAACCCGGAAGCTAAGACCTTCAGCGCCGATGGTACTGCAGGGGTGACCCTGTGGGAGAGTAGGACACCGCCGGACTTCTTTCGAGGAGGCCCACCCGTATATCGGGTGGGCCTCCTTCGTTTAAGGGCCGTTCCGCCAGGACGGGCCGTAGCATGAACCGACCACGGGAGAACGATGGCTGACGAGAGCAAGCGGCCGCAGGGCAAGCGTCCGGGCGACGGCGCCCGCGGGCCGCGTAGGCCCGGCCCCTCGAGCCGTTCGGGAGACAAGCCTGCGTGGAAGAAGCGGGATGCCGCGGACGGCAAGCCCGGCGGTGCGCGCACGGCCGGTGATCGGTCCTCCGCGAAGCGGGGCGACGGCGCGGGCGATTCCGCACGCGGCGGCCGGAAGCCGTGGGCCAAGCGCGACGATCGACGCGACGATCGGCGGGGGCAGGGCTCGGAGCGCCCGCCGCGCCCCCGCGACGACGAGCGTCCGCGTCACGACGACCCGGCCATCCCGGAGGACGTCGCCGCGAACCAGCTCGACCGTGCCGCGCGCACGGAACTCAAGACGCTCAGCAAGGACAACGCCGACTGGGTGGCGAAGCACCTCGTGATGGCGGGTCGCCTCATCGACACCGATCCGGCCCTCGCGCACCGTCACGCCCTCGCCGCAGCCCGCCGCGCGGGACGGATCGGCGTCGTGCGTGAGACCTCCGCCATCACCGCATACGCGACGGGCGACTTCGCCCTCGCCCTGCGTGAGCTGCGCACCTATCGGCGTATCACGGGCCGCGACGATCAGCTGCCGCTCATGGTCGACTCCGAGCGCGGGGTGGGTCGCCCGCAACAGGCGCTCGAGCTCGGCCGTTCCGTTCCCCGCGCCTCGCTCGAGCCCGCCGTTCAGGTCGCGCTCGCGATCGCGATGTCGGGCGCCCGGCTCGACCTCGGGCAGCCCGAGCTCGCCCTCGCCGAGCTCGAGATCCCGCAGCTCGACCCCGAGCGCGCATTCTCGTACAGCCCGGCGCTCTTCGACGCCTATGCGACCGTGCTCGAGGAGCTCGGGCGGGCGGACGAGGCGGCCGTGTGGTGGGAGCGCTCGGATCGTGCCGCGCTCGCGCTCGAGGAGGCCGCCGTGCCCGACGGGCAGGACACCGTCGAGATCGTCGACGAGCTGATCGAGATGCCGGAGGAGGCGCCCGACGGCGCTGTCGCAGGCGCTCCGGATGGCACCTCGGAGGTCGAGCAGGCGTGACGGCTCCCGCAGGGCGGGCACCTCTCGACGACGTCGACGTGCTGCTCGCCGACCTCGACGGCGTCGTCTACGCCGGCCACCGCGCCATCCCGTACGCTGTCGAGGCCCTGACCGCGGCCGCGGCATCCGGCCGCCGTCTTGGCTACCTCACGAACAACGCGTCGCGCACGCCGGAGACGGTCGCGGCGCAGTTGCGCGAACTCGGCCTCGACGCCGCACCCGACGACATCGTGTCGTCGCCCCAGGCCGCCGTCGTGCTGCTCGCCGAGCTCGTGCCCCCGGGCGCGACGGTGCTCGTGGTGGGCGGTGACGGGCTCGTGTCCGAAGTCGAGCGAGCGGGCTTCCGGGTGACGCGTTCGGCGGAGGACGCGCCGGCCGCCGTCGTGCAGGGCTTCGCCCCCTCGGTCGCGTGGACGGATCTCGCCGAAGCCGCGTTCGCCCTCGCGGGTGGCGAGGCCGGCATCCCGTGGGTCGCGACGAACACGGACTGGACCATCCCGCAGGCGCGCGGCACGGCCCCGGGCAACGGCACCCTCGTGTCCGCTGTGCACACCGCGGTCGGTCGGCTTCCCGTCGTCGCGGGCAAGCCCGAGCGCGCCCTCTTCGACGTGGCCGTCGCCCGGTTCGACGCGCGCCGCCCGCTCTTCATCGGCGACCGGCTCGACACCGACATCTTCGGCGCTCGACGCGCGGGCATGGCTTCCGCGCTCGTGCTCACGGGGATCGACGGGCCCAAGCAGCTGCTCGCGGCCGCCGCGGACTCCCGGCCGGACTTCGTGCTCGAGGACCTGCGCGGGCTCACCCTGCCGTATCCGGTGACCGAGGACGTGCGCGACATCGCGGGTGTGCGGTGGATCCGCGTGGGGTCCGCCGTGGTGCGCCATGAGAAGGAACGACTCACGCTCGACACACCCGGCACCCGCATCGACCGCATCCGTGCCGCCGCGGCCGCCGTGTGGGGAGCCGGGGTGCCGATCTACGCGCTCGACGTCGCGCCGGAACTATATTCGTGAGCGTGAGCGACGAGACCTCCCCGGCTACGGGCGCGACGGACACGGGCGCGATGCACACGGGCGCGATGCACACGGGCGCGATGCACACGGGCGCGATGCACGCGGGCGCGATGCACGCGGGCGCGATGCACGCGGGCGCGGCCGACCAGGAGCCGAGCGCCCTCGTGTCCCGCCTGCGCGTGATCGAGGATCAGCCCCTCGCCGACCGGGCGGCCGCCCTCGCGCAACTCCACGACGAGCTGCGCGCGCGGCTCGAATCGGGGGACGCGCCGCGCCCGCATGCCTGACGCACCCGCGGCATCCGCTCGGCTCGACGCCGAGCTCGTGCGCCGCGGCCTCGTGAGGTCGCGTGCCGTCGCGGTCGAGGCGATCGCCGAGGGCCTCGTGACGGTCGACGGCGCATCCGTCTCGAAGCCCTCGCTGCGCGTGGGCGCGGATGCGGTGCTCGCGGTCGCGGGGGCCGACCACTACGTGAGCCGGGGGGCGCACAAGCTCATCGCGGCGCTCGATGCATTCGGCGTCGACCCCGCCGGCCGGATCTGCCTCGACGCGGGCGCGTCGACGGGCGGGTTCACGCAGGTGTTGCTCGAGCGGGGCGCATCCCGCGTCTTCGCGGTCGACGTAGGCCACGCCCAACTAGCGTCGAAAATGCAGGAGAACCCGCGTGTGGCGAACCTGGAGGGCCAGAATCTGCGGCATCTGACGCGCAACTCTCCTGCATTTTCGACGTATCGGGGGGAGCTGGAGGCGGGGGGATGGCCGAGCCTCGTCGTGGGGGACCTGAGCTTCATCTCGCTCACGCACGTGCTCGAGCCGCTCGCGGACCTCGCCGAGCCGGATGCCGACTTCCTGCTGCTCGTGAAGCCGCAGTTCGAGGTGGGTCGCGGGGGCGTGAAGGAGGGGATCGTGCGCGATCGTGCTCTCCGACAGGATGCCGTGAGCACCGTGCTGTGGGCCGCATGGGATCTCGGGCTCGGCGCGCTGGGCGTCGTCGACAGCCCCATCCTCGGAGGGAACGGCAACCGGGAGTATCTCGTGCACCTGCGCCGGGGGGCGCCGGACCCGTCCCACCTCGACCGGGACGTCGCACAGCTCGCCTGACGCGGGGCGATCGACTGTGGGTGCGCGCGGCGTACGTCCGACGCATCCGACAGAATGGGGGCATGACCGACGCCGCCCGCCATCTGCTGGTGGTCGCCCACACCGGCCGCGCGGACTCGCTCGAGGCCGGCATCCACGTGTGCCGTCGCCTCATCGCCGCGGGCATCACGCCGGTCGTCTCCGACGACGAGCTCGCCGACCTGCGCGCCGCGGCCCCCGATCTCGAGCCGCTCGCCCTGCTCGGCGTCGACGTGCCCGCGTCGGCCCTCGAGCTCGTCATCGTGCTCGGCGGCGACGGCACGATCCTGCGGGCGGCCGAGCTCGCACGCGGATGCGACGCGCCCCTCCTCGGCGTGAACCTCGGTCATGTGGGCTTCCTCGCCGAGGCGGAGCGGGAGGATCTCGACGAGACGGTGCAGCGCGCCCTGGACGGCGACTACCTCGTCGAGGAGCGCATGGCGCTCTCGGTGCGGGTCAAGCACGCCGACCGCGTCGTCTTCGAGACGTGGGCGCTCAACGAGGCGACCGTCGAGAAGGCGAGTCGCGAACGCTCGCTCGAGGTCGTCGTCGAGATCGACCAGCGCCCCCTGTCGACCTTCGGATGCGACGGCGTCGTCGTCTCCACCCCGACGGGTTCGACGGCCTACGCGTTCTCCGCGGGCGGCCCCGTCGTGTGGCCCGAGCTCGAAGCGCTCCTCATGGTGCCGCTGTCGGCGCACGCCCTGTTCGCGCGACCGCTCGTCGTCGCCCCCGACTCGCCGATCGCGATCGAGCTCCTCGAGCGCTCGCAGGGCGTCGGCGTGCTGTGGTGCGACGGGCGGCGCACCTTCGACCTGCCGCCTGGCGCGCGGGTCGTCGTGCGGCGCTCGAGCCAGCCGGTGCGCCTCGCCCGGCTCGCCCGCGGTCCCTTCGTCGACCGGCTCGTCAACAAGTTCGACCTCCCGGTCGACGGATGGCGCGGGCCCGCCTCCGAGCGGTCCGCGGCGGAGGAGCGTGGCCGCGCGTGATCGAGGAGCTGTCGATCCGCGGCCTCGGCGTCATCGGCGAGGCGCGCCTACCGCTCGGTCCGGGGTTCACCGCGGTGACGGGCGAGACGGGCGCAGGCAAGACGATGGTCGTCACGGCGCTCGCCCTCCTGCTCGGCGAGCGCGCGGATGCGGGAAGCGTCCGCGCGGGCAGCCCCCAGGCGAGCGTCGAGGGGCGTTGGCTCGTCGCGGATGACGGCGAGGTCGCCGAGCGCGTGCGTGAGGCGGGCGGCGAGCTCGATCCGATCGGCGACGGCCGCGCCGAGCTCATCCTCGCCCGCACCGTCTCGGCGGAGGGCCGCAGCCGCGGCGTCGTGGGCGGCCGCTCGACGCCCGTGGGCGTGCTCGCCGAGCTGGGGGAGCGGCTCGTCGTCGTGCACGGCCAGTCGGACCAGTTGCGCCTGCGATCCGCGGCGGCCCAGCGCGACGCGCTCGACGCGTCCGCGGGCGCCGCGCACCTCGAGCTCCTCGCCGAGTACGAGGACGCCTACCAACGGTGGCGCTCGCTCGCCGCCGAGTTCGAGCGGCTCGCGGGCGACCGCGAGGCGCGGGCGCGGGAGGCGGAGCAGCTGCGCCTCGACCTCGTGGAGTTCGAGGAGCTCGCGCCGAAACCCGGCGAGGAGGACGAGCTCGCGGCTCGCGCCGAGCGGCTCGGCAACCTCGAAGACCTGCGCCTCGCGGCGAGCCTCGCCCAGGAGGCCATCTCCACGCAGTCCGGCGACGACCACCCGGATGCCGTCTCGCTCGTCGAGGAGGCGCGTCGCGCCCTCGCCCGGGTCGGCGACCACGATCCGGCGCTCGCGCCCGCACGCGACGGCCTCGACGCCGTCTCGTTCCAGCTCGCCGAGGTCTCGGCGGAGCTGTCGCACTACCTCTCGGGCCTCGATGTGGATGCGGCCCGTGAGCTCGAGGCCGTGCAGGAGCGACGCGCGGCGCTCGCCGCATTCGCCCGCAAGCACGGCGCCCCGCTCGACGAGGTGCTCGAACGGCTCGAGCAGGCCGGTCTCCGCCTCGTCGAGCTCGACGGCGACGACGACCGCATCCGCGCCCTCGAGGACGAGGTGACGCGTGCACGCGACCGGGTCGACACGCTCGCCGAGCGCCTCTCCACGGGCCGGCGGGAGGCCGCGGCGCACCTCGCCGAGCGCGTGACCGCGGAGCTCGCGGCGCTCGCCATGCCCGACGCGCGCCTCGTCGTCGATGTCGAGGAGGCGGAGCTCGCCGCGCACGGTCGCGACCGCGTCGCCTTCCTGCTGCAGCCGCATCCGGGCGCCGACCCGCGGCCGCTCGCGAAGGGGGCGTCGGGCGGAGAGCTCTCGCGCGTCATGCTCGCGCTCGAGGTCGTGCTCGCTGCGGGCGGCGAGGTGCCGACGTTCGTGTTCGACGAGGTCGACGCGGGGGTCGGCGGCGCCGCGGCGATCGAGATCGGCCGCCGCCTCGCGCGGCTTGCCGAGTCGGCGCAGGTGATCGTCGTGACGCATCTCGCCCAGGTGGCCGCGTTCGCCGGCAACCACCTCGTCGTCGAGAAGGATCGCGACGGGCAGGTCTCGGCGTCGAGCGTGCGCCGCGTCGAGGAGGGCGACCGGGCCGCCGAGATGGCGCGTCTGCTCTCGGGGCTCGCCGACTCGGAGAGCGGTCTCGCCCACGCGCGCGAGCTCCTCGACCTCGCGCGCGCGTGATCGGGAGCGTGTCGCAGCGCGCGGTCGGTTTCGTGACATATGCTGAAACCCCGTGGTGAACAATCCGGGATCAGCCGTTACCAAGCACATCTTCGTCACGGGGGGCGTCGTCTCCTCGCTGGGTAAGGGCCTCACCGCCGCCAGTCTCGGCAACCTCCTCACCGCGCGCGGGCTGCACGTCGTCATGCAGAAGCTCGACCCGTATCTCAACGTCGACCCGGGCACGATGAACCCGTTCCAGCACGGCGAGGTCTTCGTGACCGACGACGGCGCCGAGACCGACCTCGACATCGGGCACTACGAGCGCTTCCTCGACATCAACCTCGACCAGGCCGCGAACGTCACCACGGGCCAGATCTACTCGAACGTCATCGCCAAGGAGCGCCGCGGCGAGTACCTCGGCGACACGGTGCAGGTCATCCCGCACATCACCGACGAGATCAAGCGCCGGATGCGGCTGCAGGCGCAGCCGGGCGAGGACGGCACCCCCGCGCCGGACGTCATCATCACCGAGATCGGCGGCACGGTCGGCGACATCGAGTCGCAGCCGTTCATCGAGGCGGCGCGCCAGGTGCGCCACGAGCTCGGCCGCACGAACGTCTTCTTCGTGCACGTCTCGCTCGTGCCGTTCATGGGCGCCTCGGGGGAGCAGAAGACGAAGCCCACGCAGCACTCGGTCGCGGCGCTGCGCTCGATCGGCATCCAGCCCGACGCCCTCGTGCTGCGCAGCGACCGCATCGTCTCCGACTCCAACAAGCGCAAGATCGCGCTCATGTGCGACGTCGACGAGCGCGCCGTCGTCAACGCGGTCGACGTGCCCTCGATCTACGACATCCCCACGATGCTCAATCAGCAGGGGCTCGACGCGTACATCATCGAGCAGCTCGGGCTCGCGCCGAAGGCGGGCGAGGTCGACTGGACCGGCTGGTCGCAGCTGCTCAAGGCCGTGCACGAGCCTGCGCACGAGGTGACGATCGCGCTCGTCGGCAAATACATCGACCTGCCGGACGCCTACCTCTCGGTCACCGAAGCGCTGCGCGCGGGCGGTTTCGCACACCAGACCAAGGTCGGCGTGCGCTGGGTGCCGTCCGACGAGTGCGAGACGCCCGAGGGCGCCGCGCGCATGCTCGCGGATGTCGACGGCATCTGCGTGCCGGGCGGCTTCGGGGTGCGCGGCATCGAGGGCAAGCTCGGCGCGCTGCGCTTCGCGCGCGAGAACGGCATCCCGGTGCTCGGCCTGTGCCTCGGTCTGCAGTGCATGGTCATCGAGTACTCGCGCAACGTCGCGGGCCTGCCGGGCGCGAGCTCGTCGGAGTTCGACCCCGACACCGAGTTCCCCGTCATCGCGACGATGGCCGAGCAGGTCGACATCCTCGACCACGGCGACCTGGGCGGCACGATGCGGCTCGGCCTCTACGAGGCGCACCTCACGCCGGGCTCCGTCGTCGCGGAGGCCTACGGCGCCGAGGTCGTGCACGAGCGTCACCGCCACCGTTACGAGGTCAACAACCACTACACGGGTCGCATCGCGGCGGCGGGGCTCGTCTTCTCGGGCACCAACCCCGAGCATGGTCTCGTCGAGTTCGTCGAGCTCCCGCGCGAGGTGCACCCGTTCTACGTGGGGACCCAGGCGCACCCGGAGCTGCGTTCGCGGCCGAATCGCGCGCATCCGCTGTTCCGCGGGCTCGTCGGCGCGGCCCTCGAGCGCCAGAAGGCGACCCGCCTCTTCGAGGTCGAGGGGGCGGATGCGCCGGTAGTGGACGAGGCGCCCGTGCTCTCGGCGACCGAGCCCGCCGAGGTCTGAGCATCGTGACGCCTGCGGAACGCGCAGCCCTCCTCGAGGGCCCGCTCGCGGACCTGCCCGACGAGGCGCCCCTCGTGCACTCGGAGCGGATGTACGCGGGCCGCGTGTGGGATGTGCGGCGCGACCGCTTCCGCTTCGGCGATCACGAGTTGACGCGCGACTACGTCGACCACACGGGTGCGGTCGCGGTGCTCGCGCGCGACGGAGACCGCGTGCTGCTCATCAACCAGTACCGGCACCCCATCCGCAGTCGCGACTGGGAGCTGCCGGCGGGCCTGCTCGACATGGAGGGCGAGGATCCGCTCGCCGCCGCGCAGCGGGAGCTCGCCGAGGAGGCGGATCTCGTGGCCTCCGAGTGGAGCGAGCTCGTCGTCATGGCGACGTCACCCGGCGGGAGCGACGAGGTCATCCGCATCTACGAGGCCCGCGGCGTGCGGGAGGCCCCCGAGGTCTTCGCTCGCACCGAGGAGGAGGCGGAGCTCGTGCAGCGCTGGGTGCCGCTCGAGGAGGCGGTCGAGGCCGTGCTCGCGGGGCGCCTCCACAACGCCGTCCTGCTCATCGCGGTGCTCGCCGCCCATGCCCGCGGCTGAGCTCGAGCGGCAGCGCGACCGCTACCTGCGTCATCTCGAGATCGAGCGGGGGCTCTCCGCCAATTCGGTCGCCGCGTACCGGCGCGACCTGGCGGCGTTCCTCGCCGCGCTCGCCGCGCGCGGGGTGACGGATGCGGGCTCCCTCGACGAGGACGCCGTACGCGGGTACGTAGCGGGGCTCCGGGACCGGGGGCGGCCCCTCGCCGCGAGCTCCACGGCGCGCGTCATCTCGTCGATCCGTGGCTTCACGCGCTTCCTGCTCGAGGAGGGGCTCCTCGTCGCCGATCCCGCGGAGGCGCTCACGGCGCCCAAGCTGCCCAAGCGCCTGCCGAAGGCGCTCACCCACGAGCAGGTCGAGGCCCTCCTCGGCGCGACGGACGGCGACGACGCCGTGCGCCTGCGCGACAAGGCGCTCCTCGAGCTCCTGTACGCGACGGGCGCGCGCGTGTCCGAGGCGGTCGCGCTCGACGTCGACGACCTCGTGGGTCCCGACGGGACCCCGGAGCTCGTCCGGGTGGTCGGGAAGGGCGACAAGCAGCGGATCGTGCCGGTCGGCTCGTTCGCCCGGGCGGCCATCGAGGCGTATCTCGTGCGCGCCCGGCCGCTCCTCATCTCGGGGGCCCGGGCGACTCCGGCGCTCTTCCTGGGCGCACGGGGGGCGCGCCTCAGCCGTCAGAACGCGTGGCTCATCATCCGCGCGGCGGCGGAGCGCGCGGGCCTCACCGTGGATGTCTCGCCGCACAGTCTGCGGCACTCGTTCGCGACGCATCTGCTCGCGGGGGGAGCGGATGTGCGGGTCGTCCAGGAGCTGCTGGGGCACGCATCCGTCGCGACGACGCAGCTCTACACCCACGTCACGATCGACGGGTTGCGCGACGTCTATCAGCAGGCGCATCCGCGCGCGCGGTAAGTGCGGCGCCGAGGCCCCGACGCCAGATTTCAACCTCTGGTTGAGAGTGAGGTGAACCGGGCGGGGCCCGCCTGTCGCCGCCCGGGCCGCTCCGACCCCGGACGTACACTCGCGATATGACTGCGCAACGGGAGGTCGCGAACGAGCTCGAGGGCCTCGACGAGCTGGCCGAACTCGGGCCGACGGGGCGTCCCGTCACGGAGTTCCCGGAGCCGGCGCGCCTGAGATCGCACGGCCCCGCCCGCGTCATCGCGCTCTGCAACCAGAAGGGCGGCGTCGGCAAGACGACGACGACGATCAGCCTCGGCGCCGCGCTCGCCGCCTACGGGCGCAAGGTGCTCGCCGTCGACTTCGACCCCCAGGGCGCGCTCTCGGCGGGCCTCGGCGTGCCCACCCACGACGTCACGACGATCTACGACCTGCTGCTCGGCTCGTCGAAGGACGTCGCGGGCGCGATCCAGCACACGGGCACCCCCGGCCTCGACGTCATCCCCGCGAACATCGACCTCTCGGCGGCCGAGGTGCACCTCGTCAACGAGGTCGCGCGCGAGCAGATCCTCGCGCGCGTGCTGCGTCAGGTCGCAGCCGACTACGACGTCGTGCTCATCGACTGCCAGCCCTCGCTCGGTCTGCTGACCGTCAACGCGCTCACGGCCGCGCACGGCGTGCTCATCCCGCTCGAGTGCGAGTTCTTCGCCCTCCGCGGCGTCGCGCTCCTCGTGGAGACGATCGACAAGGTGCGCGACCGCCTCAACCCCGCGATCACCCTCGACGGCATCCTCGCGACGATGTACGACCCGCGCACCCTCCACTCGCGCGAGGTGCTCGAGCGCGTCGTCGAGGCGTTCGGCGACAAGGTGCTCGAGACCGTCATCAACCGAACCGTGAAGTTCCCGGATGCGTCCGTCGCCGGGGCCCCCATCACCGAGTTCGCGCCCGATCACCACGCCGCCGAGCAATACCGCCAGCTCGCGCGCGAGCTCGTCTACCGACACGCCGTCGCCTGATCCCTCCGTACCTGGCGCCCGCCGCGGCCCGCCACTAGGGTGGTGAGGTTTTGACAGGGAGGTCCGGATGCTGAATCGCTGGTGGGACGAGGCCGTTCGGCCGCGCCTGCGCCTCTTCCGGCTGCTGCGGCGCGGACCCCGGGCTCTCGTCGCGCTGCTGCTCGTGCTCAACCTCGTCGCGGGTGTCCTGCCGGTGGTGTTCGTGCTCGCGACGAGCGTGCTCATCGCCCAGGTGCCCGCCGTCGTCGCCGCGGGCGTCGGCTCGGCAGCGTGGACGGCTCTCGTCACGGCCTTCGTGTGGGCGGCGTCGATCTTCACCGTCCAGCAGCTCCTCGGGCCCATCGTGGGAGCGCTCTCACACGTGCTGCGGCGCCGGCTCGACTTCCTCGTGCGCGACGACCTCGTGCGCAGCGTGACCGCGACCACGGGCATCGGCCTGCTGGAGGACCAGGAGCTGCTCGACCACGTCGACGCCGCCACCCGCTTCCTCGAGGGGGACTGGGCGACCCCCGGCGCGGGTGCGGGCGGGCTCGTGGCGCTCGTGGCGCGCTACACCCAGCTGGTCGGGCTCGTCGCGATCGTCGCGGTCGTCGTGGGCTGGTGGGCGGGGCTCGGCATCCTGCTCGTCACGATGATCTTCCGCTACGGACAGCGCGGCGGCATGCGCAAGTACTCGACCGTGTGGGACGAGGTGTCGCGCGACAGCCGTGAGTACGAGTACTTCCTGGAGCTCGGCACGGGGCCGGCCTCCGCCAAGGAGCTCCGCGTGTTCGACCTGGCCGGGTGGGTCGCCGATCGCACGCGCGGCCCGTACACGGCGATGTACGGCCGCGTGGCGGCCGAGCGGCGGCGCATCTTCTTCCGCCCCTACATCGGCTTCACGGCCGCCGGGCTCGCGATCGTGCTGGGCGTGCTCGTCGCGATCGCCCTGCTCGCGAGCGAGGGCGCGATCGACGTGGCGGGCCTCGCCCTCGGAACCCAGGCCGTCGCACTCGCGGTCATGCTCGGGCAGTACTACCCCGAGGCGGACGTGCTGACCCAGTTCGGGGCGCAGATCCTCGGCGCCGTCGAGCGGGTCGGGCGCCGCCGCGACGAGCTCGTGGCGACGGACCCGGCCACGTACGGGGACGTGTCGAGCGACGCGACCGCGGACGCATCCGAGCAGACGCCCTTCGCCGAGCCGCTCACCATCCGCTTCGAGAACGTGTCGTTCCGCTACCCCGGCAGCGCACGTCCCGTGCTCGACGGGCTCGACCTCGAACTCCCGGCCGGCCGCTCGACCGCCGTCGTCGGGGTCAACGGCGCGGGAAAGACGACCCTCGTCAAGCTCCTGACCCGGCTCTACGAGCCGACGGGCGGGCGTATCACGGCGAACGGGGTCGACATCCGCGACATCGATCCGCAGCTGTGGCGGCGTTGCGTCTCGGTCATCTTCCAGGACTTCGTGCGCTACGAGCTCTCGGCGGCCGACAACATCGCCCTCGGGGCGGTGTGGGCCGAGGGGAGCCCGGACGCCGTGCGCACCGCCGCGCGGCAGGCCGCGATCGCGGAGGTCGTCGAGCAGCTCCCCGCGGCGTACGAGACCGTGCTCTCCCGTGGCTACGAGGGCGGGGTCGACCTCTCCGGCGGCCAGTGGCAGCGGGTGGCGATCGCCCGTTCGCTCTACGCGCTCGGCAGCGGAGCGGGAGTGCTCGTGCTCGACGAGCCCACGAGCGCCCTCGACGTGCGCGCCGAGGTGGAGTTTTTCGACCACTTCGTCGAGATCACCCGCGGCGCGACGGCGCTGCTCATCTCGCACCGCTTCTCGTCGGTGCGGCGTGCCGACCGCATCGTGGTGATCGGCGAGGGGCGGCTGATCGAGCACGGCGACCACGATTCGCTCATGGAGCTCGACGGCCACTACGCGCGCCTGTTCCGCCTGCAGGCCGAGCGCTTCGCGCGCGGCCTCGACGCCGAGGAGGTGGACGCGTGAGCGACACGACCGCCGACCCGATCGGACGCGGGGGCCTGCTGCGCGGCATCGGAGCCCTCGTCGCGGCGAGCTGGCGCGAGAGCCCCGGCCGCATGCTCATCGCCGGCATCCTCATGCTCGTGCAGGCGGTCGCCATCCCGCTCGCCGCCGCCGCGCTGAGCGCTCTCACCGACCGCGCCATCGCCGGCGATGCACAGGGCGCCGTCGTCGCAGCGGTCGCGGGCGCGGTGCTGCTGATCGCCGCCCTCACGGCGGGCCACTTCGCCCACATCTTCCACTTCGAGCTCGGCGAGTACGCGGAGCTCGCGCTCCAGCGGCGGCTCGTGCTGCTCTCCAACGGCTCCGCCGGGCTCGCCCACCACGATCGGGCCGACTACGCCGATCGCCTGCGTGTGCTGAGGCAGGAGGTGAGCCGCACGCGCGAGATGGTCGAGACGCTCTTCAACGCCTTCGCCCTCGCGATCGCGATGCTCACGACCGCCGTGCTGCTCGCCTTCGTGTCGCCCTGGCTCCTGCTCCTGCCGCTCGCGGCGATCCCGCCGTTGCTGCTCGGGCGTCGGGGCGAGACGATCCTCGCCGCCGCGCGCGAGGCGGCCGCGGGCGACACCCGCCGATCCTGGCACCTGCTGAGGCTGACGACCTCGTCGGGGCCGGCGAAGGAGGTGCGCGCGGCGGGAGTCGGCGGCGAGGTCAGACGTCGCCAGGCTGCCGCGTGGGATGCGGCGAGCCGGATCCTCAATCGCGCGCAGGGCCGAGCCCTCCTGCCGTGGCTCGCGGGGCAGCTCGTCTTCGCGGTCGCCTACGTCGGCGCGACGCTGCTCGTCGTGGCGCGTGCCGCCGACGGCCGCGCGAGCGTCGGCGACGTGATCCTCGTCATCATCCTCGCGGGGCAGGTGCAGCAGCAGGTCGCCGCGGCAGTCGGCGTGCTGCAGCAGCTCCAGCGCGGGTCGCGGATGATGCGCACGGTCGACTGGGTCGACGCGCTCGTGCACCGCGACGACCCGGCGGAGCCGCTCGCCGTCCCTGAGAGGCTCCGCGAGGGCATCCGCCTCGACGGCGTCGCGTTCGGCTACCCGGGAACCGAGGACCGCGTGCTCGACGGCGTCGACCTCGTGCTGCCGGCGGGTTCGACGGTCGCGATCGTCGGTGAGAACGGCGCGGGCAAGACGAGCCTCGTGAAGCTGCTGTGCCGCTTCTACGACGCCGACGCGGGAACGGTCACGGTGGACGGCAAGGACGTGCGGCGCTTCGCCATCGCCGAATGGCGCTCGCGCATCTCGGCGGGCTTCCAGGACTTCGTGCGCTTCGAGCTGCCGGCGCGGGCGTCGATCGGCGTGGGGGACCGCGCCGCGGGCGACGAGGACGCCGCGGTGCTCGGCGCGCTGCGCCGCGCACGGTCGGAGAACCTGCTCGAGCGCTTCGACGAGGGACTCGACACCCTGCTCGGCAAGAGCTACCACGACGGCACCGAGCTCTCGGGGGGCCAGTGGCAGAAGGTCGCGCTCGCGCGGGCCATGATGCGCGAGAGCCCGCTGCTGCTCGTGCTCGACGAGCCCACCTCCGCGCTTGACGCCCAGGCCGAGCACGAGCTCTTCGAGCAGTACGCCGACACCGCCCGGCGCGTCGGCGCGCAGACGGGCGCCGTGACGGTGCTCGTCTCGCACCGCTTCTCGACGGTGCGCATGGCGGACCTCATCGTCGTCGTCGAGGGCGGGCGGGTCGCGCAGGCGGGCAGTCACGAGGAGCTCATGGCGGCGGGCGGCCTCTACGCCGACCTCTACCGCGTGCAGGCGGAGTCGTACCGCTGACCGACGGCCCCGTCCGCGGCGGTCCGCGACGCCACGGCAACTAGACTCTGGCCCATGGAGGAGGCGCTCGCGGCGGTGGACGACGACGCCTCGGCGACCCCGGAGGCGAGCGGATTCCGGCTCACACTGTCGAACTTCGACGGCCCGTTCGACCTGCTGCTCTCGCTCATCACGAAGCACGAGCTCGACATCACCGAGGTGTCGCTCTCGAAGGTGACCGACGAGTTCATCTCCTACCTCAAGGGGCTCGACGGGCCCGACGAGCTCGACCAGGCGAGCGAGTTCCTCGTCGTCGCCGCGACGCTCCTCGACCTCAAGGTCGCGGGACTGCTGCCGCAGGGCGAGCTCGTCGATGCGGAGGATGTGGCGCTCCTCGAGGCGCGCGACCTGCTCTTCGCACGCCTGCTGCAGTACCGCGCCTTCAAGGAGGCCGCGCGCTGGTTCGAGCAGCACCTCGAGGCGGAGTCGGGGCGTCACGCACGCTCGGTGCGGCTCGAGGAGAAGTACCGCCGCCAGACGCCCGAGCTCGTATGGACGCTGAGCCTCCACGACTTCGCGGCGCTCGCGGCACTCGCGATGACGCCCAAGGAGATCCCCGTCGTGGGGCTCGACCACCTGCACGCGCCGCTCGTGAGCATCCGCGAGCAGGCGGCTGTCGTCGTGACACTCCTGCGGTCGGGGCAGGCCACGACCTTCCGACAGCTCATCGCGGGCGCGGAGCAGCGCGGCGTCGTCGTCGCGCGCTTCCTCGCCGTGCTCGAGCTGTACCGCCACGCCGCGATCAGCTTCGAGCAGTTCGAGCCCCTCGGCGAGATCACCCTGCGCTGGACGGCGGCGCACTGGAACGACGACCAACTCGCGACCCTGGGGGCCGACTATGACCGATGAGAGCACCGACCTCGAGCGCCGCCTCGAGGCGATCATGCTCGTGGCCGACGAGCCGCTCCCGCTCGTGACGCTCGCGACCGCGCTCGGCGCGCCCGTGCCCGCCGTCCGTCAGTCGCTCGAGCGACTCGTCGCCGACTACGACGGCGAGTCCGGCGGACCCCGGCGCGGCTTCGAGCTGCGCGAGGTGGGAGGCGGATGGCGACTCTACGTGCGCGCCGAGCACGACGACGTCGTGCGCGACTTCGTGCTCACCCAGAGCCCCACGAAGCTCTCGCAGGCCGCCCTCGAGACCCTTGCGGTGATCGCCTACAAGCAGCCCATCGCCCGCAGCTCGATCGCCGCCATACGCGCCGTCAACGTCGACTCCGTCGTGCGCACCCTGCTCGGCCGTGGGCTCATCACCGAGGCCTACACCGACGCGGAGACGGGCGCCATCCACTACGAGACGACGCCCCTGCTGCTCACCCAGCTCGGCATCAACTCGCTCGACGAGCTGCCGCCCATCTCGCCCCTGCTGCCGGATGGCGTCGAGGGCTTCGAGGAGCTCGGCGCACGATGACGCATCCGTGGGACGATCGCCCGCACGGTGAGCGCCTGCAGAAGGTGCTTGCGGCCGCCGGTGTCGCCTCTCGGCGCGTGTGCGAGCAGTACATCGTCGAGGGGCGCGTGCGGGTGGACGGCGAGGTCGTGACCGAGCTCGGCACCCGCATCGACCCCGCGACCGCCGCGGTCGAGGTCGACGGTGTGCCCGTGCAGCTCGACGCGGAGAAGCGATACCTCATGCTCAACAAGCCGAAGGGCGTCGTGAGCTCGATGGCCGACGAGCAGGGGCGCCCCGATCTGCGCCGGTACGCCGAGCAGGCGGGGGAGCGGGTCTACAACGTGGGTCGGCTCGATGCGGAGACCACGGGCCTCCTCGTGCTCACGAACGACGGTGAGCTCGCGCACGTGCTCGCGCATCCGTCGTACGGCGTCGAGAAGACCTACCTCGCGACCGTCCGCGGCGTCGTCAAGCAGGAGGCGCTGCGCCGCCTCCGCAGCGGTGTCGAGCTCGACGACGGCCCCATCGCGGCCGACCGTGTGCGCATCGTCGGGGAACCCTCGGGTGGCCGGACGATCGTCGAGATCACGCTGCACTCGGGCCGCAACCGCATCGTGCGCCGGATGATGGCCGCCGTCGGCCATCCCGTCATCGACCTCGTGCGGCGGTCGTTCGGGCCGCTTCACCTCGGCTCGCTCGGGGTCGGGCGGATGCGCGATCTCACTAGAGTGGAGGTCGGCGCGCTCCTCGCGCTCGCCCGCGACGCGAAGGCTCACGACGGCCAGGCGAGAACCGCGCGGGGAACAGCACCCGGCACCCAGAAGCGAGACCCCCGATGAACGACCGCCGACTGGCCGAGCAGGTGCGGGTGGTCGGCTCCGGGCTGCTGGGAGCGAGCATCGGCCTCGGCCTCTCCGCGAAGGGGGTCGACGTCATCCTCGACGACGCCTCGCCCTCGTCGCGTGCACTCGCGATCGCCTACGGCGCGGGCCGCGCCCCAGCGGCCGACGACGCGCCGGGGCTCATCGTCGTCGCGGTGCCGCCGGACGTCGTCGCCGACGTCGTCGCCGCCGAGCTCGCACGCTACCCCGACGCGCTCGTGACGGATGTCGCGAGCGTCAAGCTCGCCCCGCTCGCCGAGCTGCGCGAACGCGGCGCCGACCTGTCGCGCTACCTCGGCTCGCATCCGATGGCAGGACGCGAGCGCGGGGGAGCGGTCTCGGCCCGGGCCGACCTGTTCGTCGGCCGCCCGTGGATCCTCGCGGGCCACGACGGCATCACCTACCGCCGCGCCGCCGCGATCGAGGACATGGTGCTCGACCTCGGCGCCGTGCCGATCGAGATGGACGCCGCCGTGCACGACCGCAGCGTCGCGCTCGTCTCGCACGCGCCCCAGGTCGTGGCGAGCCTCCTCGCGAGCCGCCTGCGCGACGGGACCTCGCAGGCGCTCGGGCTCGCAGGCCAGGGACTGCGCGACACGACGCGCATCGCCGGAAGTAACCCCGAGCTGTGGGTGCAGATCCTCGGTGCGAACGCCGCCGAGGTCGCAGTCGTGTTGCGTCCCCTGCGCGACGAGCTCGACACCGTCATCGCGGCGCTCGAGGACCCCGAGGCACCGGCGTCGCGCCGCGTCATCGCCGAGGCGCTCGTGGCCGGCAACGACGGCGTCTCCCGCATCCCCGGCAAGCACGGTCAAGACAAGCGCTATGCCTCGCTCGTCGTCAAGGTCGACGACAAGCCGGGCGAGCTCGCGCGCCTGCTCACCGAGATCGGCGAGGAGGGCGTCAACATGGAGGACCTGCGCATCGAGCACTCGCCCGAGACGCGCGTCGGCTTCGCCGAGATCTCGGTCCTTCCGGAGGCCGCGCATCCGCTCGCGACGGCCCTCGAGCAGCGCGGCTGGACGCTCATGGAGGCGGAGCGGTGACCGAGATCACGGGTCCCGTCGTCGTCGCCGTCGACGGGCCGGCGGGGTCCGGCAAGTCGAGCGTCAGCAAGGCCGCCTCGCGCCGCCTCGGCTACGCCTTCCTCGACACGGGGGCCGCGTATCGCGCCCTCACCTGGCTCGCGCTCGAGCGCGGCATCGACACGGCCGACGCGGGTGCCGTCGTGGCGCTGCTCGACGACTTCTCCTACGCGACCGAGGTCGCCGACGACGGCACCCGCGTGAGCGTGGGCGACACGGATGTGACGAGCGCCATCCGCGAACCGCGCGTCTCGGCCGTCGTGAGCGATGTCGCACGCGTGCCGGAGGTGCGGCTCGCCCTCAACTCCGCGTTCCGGCGGATGATCAGGGCCACCGCGGCGCCCGGCATCGTCGTCGAAGGGCGTGACATCACGACCGTCGTCGCACCGGATGCCCAGGTGCGCATCCTGTTGACGGCCGACGAGGCGGTTAGAATTGCCAGGCGGTCGAAGGAGCTGGCGCCCGGCACCGCATCCACCGCGGAGCAGCTGCGCGAGCGCGACGCCCGCGACTCCCAGGTGGTCGACTTCATGACGGCGGCGCCGGGGGTCACGACGATCGACTCGACCGAGCTCGATTTCGACCAGACCGTCCAGGCGGTCGTCGAGCTCGTGCACGCGACCATCTCCCCTCACTGACAGGACACGACATGACCGAGCGCGAGCCGGACGCCCCGTTCGATCCCGAGTTCGACGCGGCCGACGAGTTCGAGGCCGACCCCGGCCTCGCCGACCGCCTCGCCGAGATCGACGACGACCTCGCCGAGCAGCGCGCCGCATCCCTGCGGGCCGGGCTCGCCGATTACGACCTCGACGAGGACGACCTCGAGGTGCTCCAGGCCGCCGAGGCCGGGCCCGACGGCGTCACCTACCTGCCGGCGCTGCCCGTGCTCGCGATCGTCGGGCGCCCGAACGTCGGCAAGTCGGCGCTCGTCAACCGCATCATCGGCCGCCGCGAGGCCGTCGTCGAAGACGTCCCCGGGGTGACGCGCGACCGCGTCGCCTACAAGTCCGAGTGGCTCGGCCGCCGCTTCACGGTCGTCGACACGGGTGGCTGGGAGCCGGATGCCGCGGGCATCAACGCCTCCGTCGCCGCGCAGGCGGAGGTCGCGGTCGACCTGGCCGACGCGGTGCTGTTCGTCGTCGACATCAACGTCGGCGCGACGGCGACCGACGAGCACGTCGTGCGGATGCTGCGCGCGGCGAAGAAGCCCGTCATCCTCGTCGCCAACAAGGCCGACGACGCCATCAAGGACCCGCAGGCCGCGGAGCTCTGGAGCCTCGGCCTCGGTGAGCCGTGGCCCGTCTCGGCCCTCCACGGGCGCGGCGTCGCCGACCTGCTCGACCACGTCATGACGGTGCTGCCGGAGGTGTCGGCGGTCGCGAAGCAGGAGATCGGCGGGCCGCGCCGCGTCGCGATCCTGGGGCGCCCGAACGTCGGCAAGAGCTCGCTGCTCAACAAGGCAGCGGGCGAGGAGCGCGTCGTCGTCAACGAGCTCGCGGGCACGACACGCGACCCGGTCGACGAGCAGATCGAGCTCGGTGGCCGCATCTGGACCTTCGTCGACACCGCCGGCATCCGCAAGCGCGTGCACCTGCAACAGGGCGCCGACTTCTACGCCTCGCTGCGCACCGCCGCGGCGCTCGAGAAGGCGGAGGTCGCGGTCGTCGTGATCGACGTGACCGAGCCCATCAGCGTGCAGGATCTGCGCATCATCGACCTCGTGCTCGAGTCGGGCCGCGCGCTCGTGCTCGCGTTCAACAAGTGGGACCTGCTCGACGACGACCGTCGCCGCTACCTCGAGCGCGAGATCGAGCAGGATCTCGCGCACGTGACGTGGGCGCCGCGCGTCAACATCTCCGCGCGCACGGGGCGCCACCTCGAGAAGCTCGTGCCCGCCCTCGAGACGGCCCTCGAGAGCTGGGACACCCGCATCCCGACCGGCAAGTTCAACGCCCTGCTCGCCGAGCTCACGGCCGAGCACCCGCACCCGGTGCGCGGCGGCAAGCAGCCCCGCATCCTGTTCGGCACGCAGGCCTCGACGCGGCCGCCGACGTTCGTGCTGTTCACGACCGGCTTCCTCGACCCGCAGTACCGGCGCTTCATCCAGCGCCGCCTGCGCGAGGTCTACGGCTTCGAGGGCACCCCGATCGTCGTCAACATGCGTGTGCGGGAGAAGCGCAAGCGATGATCCACCGCTCAGCACCCTGCTCACCGTGAGTGGTCGCGGCGGGGGATCGCGAGACACGCGACGAGCGCCACGAGCGCGACGCCCGTCGCGACCCAGAACGCCGCGTGGAACGCGTCGACGGCGTC
Source organism: Actinomycetes bacterium (assembly GCA_023428065.1). GTDB lineage: Bacteria > Actinomycetota > Actinomycetes > Actinomycetales > Microbacteriaceae > Homoserinibacter. The sequence goes on from JAEYZI010000060.1 coordinate 19,941, forward strand.
CGCCGGCTGCGTCCCGTCGCCGACCATCGTCGTGAGGACGACGGCGAGCACGGCGGTGCCGAAGGCGCCGCCCACCTGCTGGGCGATGCGCGTGATCATCGTGGCCTGCGGGATCTCGTCGTGGGCGAGTCCGGTCATCGACACCGTCATGAGGGGGATGAGCACCGTGCCGAGCCCGAGGCCGCGCACGACGAGCACGGCGGAGAGCCACACGTTCGAGGTGCCGGCGTCGGCGAAGGCGAACGGGACGGTGCCGGCCGCCATGACGCCGAAGCCGACCATGGCGAGCACGCGCGGGCCGAGGCGGTCGAGCAGGAGGCCCGCGACCGGCCGCGCCGCGAGCGACCCGACGCCCTGCGGGATGAGGAGGAGCGCTGCCGCGAGCACGGTCTCGCCGCGCAGCACCTGCCAGTAGAGCGGCAGCAGGAGCATCGCGCCGTAGAGGGCCGCGCCCGAGAGGCCCAGTACCGCCGTGGCGCTGCCGACGGTGCGGCGGCCGAGCATCCGCAGCTGCACGAGGGCGCGCTCGCGTCGTGCGAACGACCACGCGACGAAGGCGCCGACGAGCGCGAGGCCGACGAGGAACGGCACGACGACGTCGAGGCTGCCCACCCCGCCCGCCGACTCGACGTTCGAGAGCCCGAGCAGGGTGAGCGCGAGGCCGGGGCCCAGCAGCAGGAGGCCCACGATGTCGAGGCGGGCGCGGGTGCGTCGCGCGGAGTCGTCGCGCAGCTTCCACGCGGCGAGGGCGATGCCGACGAGCACGACGGGCACGTTCACGAGGAACAGCCAGGGCCAGCTGAGGTCGTCGAGGATGACGCCGCCGATGACGGGGCCGAGGATCGGCCCGAGCGCGACGGGCACCGTGACGATCGCCATCATCCGTCCCATGCCCGTCATGCGCCCGCCCGCGGCCTGCACCGCGAGCGACTGCATGAGCGGGAACATGATGCCTCCGCCGAGACCCTGCAGCACGCGGAAGACGATGAGGCTCGTCGCGTCCCACGCGAGGGCGCACAGCACCGAGCCGACGAGAAAGAGGGCGAGCGCGGCGATCCACAGCCGCTTGCCGCCGATGCGCGCCTGCGCCCATCCGGTGAGGGGGATCGCGACGGCGAGGGCGAGCAGGTAGCCGGTCGACACCCACTGGATGGTCGCGACGGGCACCTCGAACTCCCGCGCGAGGGTGTCGAGGGCGATGGCGACGATCGTCGTGTCGAGGATGCCGGCGAATCCGCCGATGATGAGCACCCACGCGGTGCTGAGCGCGCCGCGGGGGATGCCGGCGTCGCTCCGGTCGAGGGTCGCGGATGCGGTGGGTGCGTTCGTCATGGGTGTCCTCGGGGGGTCAATAAGAAACACAACTGTCTCTTGGGAGAGTACGACGGTGCGATAAGATACGCAAGTGACTCTTGAGGCGAAGGCGACGCGACGACGCGGCGAGGAACTCCAGAACGCGATCCTCGACGCGGTCTGGGATGAGATCTCCGAGAAGGGCTACGGTGGCCTCACCTACGAGGGCGTCGCGGCGCGCGCCCGCACGAGTCGCGCCGTGCTCTACCGGCGTTGGCCTACGCGCACCGATCTCGTGCTCGCAGCCATCGAACGCCTCGGCCGACGCACGCCTGCCGTCGCCCCCGACACCGGGAGTCTCCGCGAGGACCTGCTCGAACTGCTGCGCCACTCCAACACCCACAGGCTCGGGATGTGGGTCGTGCTGAGCGTGCAGCTCGCAGGCTTCTACGCGGAGACGGGCATCACCCCCGGCGAGCTGCGCACCCGGATGATCGGCAACCGCCCGAGCCTCGTGCCCGTGATCGTGGCGCGGGCCGTCGAGCGCGGCGAGGCGCGCCCGGGGCTGAGCGAGCGAGTGCTGCGCACGCCGTTCGACCTGTTCCGCTCGGAGGCGATCCTGCGGCTCGGCCCGGTTCCCGACGAGGAGCTCGTGGCGATCGTCGACGAGGTGTTCCTGCCGCTCGTGCGGCCGTAGTACCCGGCACTGCGGATTTGGCACTGTCGCCCGCGTCGCGCATCCGTCAGGATCGCTGCGTGGCCGACATCGAGAATTCGAAGCTCACCGTCATCGGAGCGGGCGCCGTGGGGAGTTCGCTCGCGTACGCCGCCCTCATCCGCGAGTCCGCGCGCGAGGTCGCGCTCTTCGACATCGACACCGCGCGGGTCGGCGCGGAGGTGCTCGACCTCGCTCATGGCACACCCTTCACGGGCGCCTCGCGCATCGTCGGCGGGTCCGACCTCTCCGTCGCCGACGGCTCCAACGTCGTCGTCATCACGGCCGGGGCGAAGCAGAAGCCGGGGCAGACGCGCCTCGAGCTCGCGGGCGTCAACGTCGGCATCATCCGGACGCTCATGCCCGAACTCGTCGATCGGGCCCCCGACGCGGTCTTCGTGATCGTGTCGAACCCGTGCGACGTGCTCACGGTCGCGGCGCAGCGCCTCTCGGGGCTGCCCGCCTCCCGCATCTTCGCGTCCGGCACCGTGCTCGACTCCGCGCGCCTCAAGTGGCTGCTCGCCGAGCGCCTCGGCGTCGCCGCGTCGAGCACCCACGCGATGATCGTCGGCGAGCACGGGGACTCGGAGTTCCCGCTGTGGTCGCAGGCGCGGATCGGGCCGGTGCCGGTCGCGCACTGGGACGCCGGCGACGGGCCCCTCTCGCGCGACGAGCTCGACCGCATCTCCGACGACGTCAAAAACGCCGCCTACGCCGTCATCGCGGGCAAGGGGGCCACCAACTACGCGATCGGCCTCTCGGGCGCACGCATCGTCGAGGCGATCCTGCGCGACGAGGGGGCGGTGCTCCCCGTGTCGAGCGTGCTCGACGGGTACCACGGCGTGAGCGGCGTCGCCCTCTCGGTGCCGAGCGTCATCGACCGTACGGGCGTGCGGCGCGTGATCGACGTGCCGTTCGACGACGAGGAGCAGGCCCGCTTCGTCGCGTCGGCGGATGCCATCCGCCGCTCGCTCGACGAGCTCGGGATCAGCTGACCGACACCGGGGCAGCGGGCGCTGCCGAGGCTCGCATGCGTGCGTCGGCGCGGTGCGTGCCGATCGCGCGCAGTGCGGCGAGGATCGTGACGAGGTCGACGAGCTCCTGAAGGAGCGCACCGACCGTCGCCGGGATGATCCCGAACGATGCGACGAGCATGAGCCCGATCGAGGCCGCGATGCCGAGCCAGATGCTCTGCAGGGCAATGCGCACCGTCCGCCGGCCGATGACGACCGCGTCCGCGACGCGCGAGATGTCGTCGACGAGCACGACGGCATCCGCGGATTCGCTTGCCGCGGTTGCGCCCTTCGCTCCCATCGCGATCCCGACATCCGCGGCGGCGAGCACGGGGGCGTCGTTGACGCCGTCGCCGACCATGATGACGGGGCGCTCGGGGAGCCCCGCGACCGCCTCGACCTTGTCGGCGGGGAGGCACTCCGCGCGCACCTCATGGATGTCGAGGCCCGCCGCCACGTGTTCGGCGGTCTCTCGCGCGTCGCCCGTGAGCATGACGATGCGCCGCACCCCGAGGGCCCGGAGTCGATCCACCGTCGTGCGGGCGTTGTCCCGCACGACGTCGCTCGCGAGGATCGCCCCCGCGAACCGTCCGTCGATCGCGACGTAGACGGCGAGCTCGCCCGGCGCGATGGCCGTGCGACGGGCGTCGGGTGCGTGCTCGGCGACGAAGCGGAACTTGCCGACCACCACATGGCGGCCGGCGATCTCGGCCTCGACGCCGTTCGTGGCGAGCTCGCGCGCGCGCGTCGCCTCCGTGCGCGTCAACCCCCGCGCCTCGGCCGCGCGGATCATCGAGCTCGCGAGCACGTGCGAGGAGTACTCCTCTGCGCTCGCGACCGAGGCGAGCACCTCGTCCTCCGTGAAACCGGCTTCCGGGCGCACCGCGGTGATCTCCGGCGCACCGTGGGTGAGGGTGCCGGTCTTGTCGAACACGGCCGCGCGTGCCGCGGAGAGCCCCTCGAGCACACTGCCGCCCTTGACGATGATGCCGTCGCGGGCCGCGCGGCTCATCCCTCCGACGAAGGCGACGGGCGCGGCGATGAGCAGCGGGCACGGCGTCGCGAGCACGAGCACCTCGGCGAAACGCGTCGGCTCGCGCGACACGATCCACGCGACGGCGCCGAGGGCGAGCGAGAATGCCGTGAACGGCACCGCGTAGCGGTCCGCGAGGCGCACGACGGGCGCCCGGCTCTCCGACGCCTCGGCCACGAGGGCCACGATCTGCTGGTACTGGCTCGCGGCTGCGGTCGCCGTGGCCCGCAGGTGGATCGCCTCCGGGCCGTTGACGCCGCCGGAGAGGAGATCGTCTCCCTCCGCCTTCTCCACGGGGATGCTCTCGCCCGTGAGCGAGGACTGGTCGATGCTCGCCGAGGGCGACAGGAGCACGCCGTCGACGGGGATGACCTCCGCCGGGCGCACGAGCAGCACGTCGCCCACGGCCACCTCTGCCACGTCGACGTCGCGGATGGCGCCGTCGCGCTCGACGTGCGCACGCAACGGCGCGCGCGCGAGCAGCGCGTCGAGCTCGCGCTTGGCGCGCCGGTTGGCGTAGTCCTCGAGCGCCTCGCCGCCCGTGAGCATGAGCACCACGATGAGGGCGGCCACGAACTCGCCGACCGCGACCGTCGCGACGATCGCGGTGATCGCGAGCACGTCGAGGCCGAAGTGTCCGCGCAGGAGCTCGCGCACCATCCCGACCGCCTGCCACACGGCGATCGCGAGGGCGTAGACGCTGAACACCCACGCGACGAGCCAGCCGGCGCCCGTCGCGGCGAGCAGGATGCCCGCGAGGCCCACGGCGATCGTCAGCGTGACGGCCCAGTAGCGGCGGGCGAGGTGCAGGATCAACCGCACGTCAGGACCTGGCGTCCTTCGCGGCCGCCTTCATGGCCTTCTTGTGTGCGCGCACGCGCGCGAGCGAATCGGCGTCGACGATGTCGGCGACCGAGCGCAGCGAGCCCTCCTCGCCGTACTCGCCGGCCGCGTCCCGCCAACCGGGAGCGTCGAGGCCGTACTGCTTTCCGAGCAGGGCGAGGAAGATGCGCGCCTTCTGGTCGCCGAAACCCGGCAGCGCCTTCAGGCGACCGAGCACCGTCGGGCCGTCGGGTGCGCCGTCGGTCCAGATGGCCGCCGCGTCGCCGTGCCAGTCGTCGACGATCGTGCGGCACAGCGTCTGCACGCGGGCCGCCATCGACCCCGGGAAGCGGTGGATGGCGGGCGACTCCTTGAACAGCTCGGCGAGCGCCTCCGGGTCGGCGTCGGCGATCGTCGCGGCGTCGAGTGTGCCGCCCATCCGCTCCCGCAGCTTCTCGGGGCCGGCGAACGCGGTCTCCATGGGCACCTGCTGGTCGAGCAGCATGCCGATGAGGAGCGCGAGCGGGCTCTCGGAGAGGAGGCGGTCGGCATCCGGTTCGCCGGTGAGGTGCACGGTGGGCATGTACCCATGGTGCCACCGGAGGAGCCTCAGCCGGCCACGTACTCCGCGAGGTGCCGCCCGGTGAGCGTCGACCGATCGGCCACGAGCTGCGCCGGCGTGCCCTCGAACACGACGCGGCCGCCGTCGTGGCCCGCGCCCGGGCCGATGTCGACGATCCAGTCGGCGTGCGCCATGACCGCCTGATGGTGCTCGATCACGATGACCGACTTGCCGGAGTCGACGAGCCGGTCGAGGAGGCCGAGCAGCGCCTCGACGTCGGCGAGGTGAAGTCCCGTGGTCGGCTCGTCGAGCACGTAGACGCCCCCGTCCTCGGCCATGTGCACCGCGAGCTTGAGGCGCTGCCGCTCGCCGCCCGAGAGAGTCGTGAGCGGCTGGCCGATGCCGAGGTAGCCGAGCCCCACGTCGACGAGCCGCTGCAGCACCGCCTGCGCCGCGGGGAGCTTCGCCTCGCCCTCGGAGAAGAACGCGAGCGCCTCGCTCACGGGCATCGCGAGCACCTCGCTGATGTCGCGACCCCCGAGTCGGTACTCGAGCACCGAGGAGTCGAAGCGGCGCCCCTCGCACACCTCGCACACCGTCTCGACGCCCGCCATGACGCCGAGCTCGACGTAGATGACGCCCGCGCCGTTGCAGTTGGGGCACGCGCCCTCGGAGTTGGCGCTGAAGAGCGCGGGTTTCACGCCGTTCGCCTTCGCGAAGGCCTTGCGGATGGGTTCGAGCAGTCCCGTGTAGGTGGCCGGGTTGCTGCGCCGGGAGCCCCGGATGGCGCCCTGGTCGACGGTGACCACGCCCTCTCGCGGCGACACCGAGCCGTGGATGAGGGAGCTCTTGCCGGAGCCCGCGACGCCCGTCACGACGACGAGCACGCCGAGCGGCAGGTCGACGTCGACGTCTCGGAGGTTGTTCGTCGACGCGCCGCGGATCTCGAGGACGCCGCGCGGGCCGCGCACGGCGTCCTTGAGGCGCGCGCGATCGTCGAGGTGGCGACCGGTGAGCGTGTCGGCGCGGCGGAGCTCGTCGACGGTGCCCTCGAAGACGATCTCGCCGCCCGCAGCTCCCGCGCGCGGCCCGAGGTCGACGACGTGGTCGGCGATCGCGATCGCCTCCGGCTTGTGCTCGACGACGAGCACCGTGTTGCCCTTGTCGCGCAGGCGCAGCAGGAGCTCGTTCATGCGCTGGATGTCGTGGGGGTGCAGCCCGACGGTCGGCTCGTCGAAGACGTAGGTGACGTCGGTGAGCGACGACCCGAGGTGTCGGATCATCTTGGTGCGCTGCGCCTCCCCGCCCGAGAGAGTGCCGGACGCCCGGTCGAGCGAGAGGTAGCCGAGCCCGATGCTCACGAACGAGTCGAGCAGGTGGCGGAGGTTCGCGAGCAGCGGCGCGACGCTCGGCTCGTCGAGGCCGCGCACCCACTCGGCGAGGTCGCTGATCTGCATCGCGCACGCATCCGCGATCGAGACACCGCCGATCTTCGACGAGCGTGCGCCCTCGTTCAGTCGCGTGCCGCCGCACTCCGGGCAGGACTGGAAGGTGACCGCCCGCTCGACGAAGGCGCGGATGTGCGGCTGCATCGCATCCGGGTCCTTCGAGAGCATCGACTTCTGGATGCGGGGCACGAGGCCCTCGTAGCTGATGTTGATGCCGCTGATCTTGACCTTCACGAGCTCCTTGTAGAGCAGGTCGTGCAGCTCGGTCTCGGTGAAGTCGCGGATGGGCTTGTCGGGGTCGAAGAAGCCCGACTCGGAGTACATGCGCGTGGCCCAGCCGTCGGCCGTGTAGCCGGGGATGGTGAGAGCGCCCTCGTTGAGCGACTTGTCGGCGTCGTAGAGCTGGGTGAGGTCGATGTCGTTGACCTGCCCCATGCCCTCGCAGCGCGGGCACATGCCGCCGAGCTGTGCGAAGTCGCGCACGAGGGTCGTGGCGCCCTCGCCCTTCTCGATCGTGATGGCCCCGCCGCCGTGCACCGTGGGGATGTTGAACGAGAACGCCTGCGGCGAGCCGATGTGCGGTTCGCCGAGACGGCTGAAGAGGATGCGCAGCAGGGCGTTCGCGTCGGTGACCGTGCCGACGGTGGAGCGGGAGTTCGCCCCGAGGCGCTCCTGGTCGACGATGATCGCCGTCGTGAGGCCCTCGAGTCCGTCGACGTCGGGCCGCGCGAGGCTCGGCATGAACCCCTGCACGAACGCGGGGTAGGTCTCGTTGATCATGCGCTGGGACTCGGCGGCGATCGTGCCGAACACGAGGGAGCTCTTGCCCGAGCCGGAGACCCCCGTGAACACCGTGAGGCGTCGCTTGGGGAGTTCGACGCTCACGTTCTTGAGGTTGTTCTCACGGGCTCCCGTGACGCGGATGGTGTCGTGATCGTCGGCGGGGTGCGTGGCGGTCATGCGGCGACGCTACCGGGGCGCGCGGACATCCGGCTTCCTCATTTCTGATCGCTCACGCCGTCTCGGGGAGGGTCGCGTACTCGCGGCCGAGGTAGCTCGTCCACGTGAGGGTGCCGGCCCGCGTCTGCTGAACGCGCCAGCCGCCGTGGTGTTTGAGCGTGTGGTGGCCGCGCGAGAGGTGGGCGAGGTTGTCGTGGTCGGTCGGTCCGTCGTGGGCGTGCCAGTCGCGGGTGTGGTCGATGTCGCAGCGCCGCGCGGGGGTCGAGCACATCGGGAACCGGCAGGTGCCGTCGCGAAGCCGCAGCCATCGTCGCAGCGGCTCGGGAACGCGGTAGCTCGTGCGCGAAAGGGAGAGCGCGGCCCCGGTCTCGGGGTCGACGAGCAGCCGGAAGAGCGACGGCGCCTCCGCGGTGAGTCGGCGGGCGGTCACCGGGTCGATCGGGCCGACGCCCTGGAGGGTGCCCGGCTCACCTCCGCCGAGCAGGGTCTGCACGGGCACCGTGACCACCACCGTGGGCGTGACGCCCGTGAAGTGCCCGAGGTCGGCGCGCTGCGTCTCGAGCAGGTGCTCGGCGTCGGCACCCATGAGCTCGAGCTGGGTGCGCCCGAGGCCGAGCGTCGTGTCGCGGTCCAGCAGCGCGTCGACGACGAGGTCGACGCGCAGTTGCGCGAGCGTGCGGGGGTCGCCGTCGTCGATGGCGCGGCCGGCCGCTTCTGTCGCGCGCGTGTGGATGGCGGAGGCGACCACGGCATCCGTGTAGAGGGTGAGGTAGGCCATGCCGTCGCGTGCCGGGTCGAGCAGGAGCTCGCGCGACTCGCGGGCGGTGCGGGCGCGCTCGGCCATCGTCTCGGGTGCGCGGCGCTCGCGGAGGCGGCGCACGCGGCGGCGGAACTGCGCGACGGTCGTCGTGCCCGCCGTGCCGAGGGCGACGCGTTCGATCGCCTCGCGGTCGTCGGGGTCGAGCCCGGCGGTCTCGTCGACGAGCACCTGGGCGTGACGGTAGGAGAACCGCCCCTCGGACAGTGCCGCGAGCGTCGCAGGAAGCTCCCGCGCGAGCAGGCGCGCCTCGCCGAGGAGCGCGTCGACCGCGCGCTCGGGCAGCCGGAGCGCGCACGCCAGCTCCGCCCGCTCAGCGCGCTCGCGCATGGGCTCGGCGGATGCGGGGAAGGCATCCGCGAACGCGTCCTCGAATGCGAGCAGGGCCTCGGCGCGCTCGGCCGCGAGGGCGTCGATGCGCGCCTGCACGGCGACGACGCGGTCGAGCGCGGCCTCCGCCGCGGTGACCGGATCGGGCTTCCTGCTCATGACTCCACGCCATCGGAGGCCACCGACATCGCGAGCGCCGAAGGCCCGGATTTCGGCGTTGTCCGGGGCGCGGGAAGGTGATCGTTATCGTTCTGTGACCCGGCTCGATCCGGGGTGCGGCGCCACCGTCATCCTGTGGGGGGATGCGGTTCCCACCCTCGCCCGATGTCCGCGACCCGGTGGCCGGGCGACGCTGAACGCATGAACAGAAACCGTCGCCCTGCCGCCTTCGTGCTCGCCGCCGTCATCCCCACGGCCGTCCTCCTGAGCGGGTGCTCGATCGTCGACGAGGTGCTCTACCAGGAGCGCAGTGCCCAGTTCGAGTCCGCCGCCGACCTCATGACCGAGTGGGCGGGTTCCGCGCCGTGGGTGCCCGACGACGCGAGCGACATCCGCATCCGCGAGAAGACCGACGGCAAGGTCGTGACGATGCTGCTCACCAGCGGCGAGGCCGAGCTCGACCCTGCGCTGTGCGCCGAAGTGGAGCGTCGCTCGGCGCCGGTGTTCGCCGTCGACGAGTCGCCCGACGCGTTCACGGCCGAAACGGTGTGGGCGTGCGGAGCGTGGGCCGTCATCCCGTCCGACGCCGGGTGGTTCGGGTGGACCCCCAACCACCCCGACGAGCAGGCGGCGTCGCCGGCCGACGGGTGACCTACGCCCGCTGCAGCGCGACGACCTCCCGGGGCGCGAGCCGCTCGCGCCCCCCGAGGCCGTCGAGCTCGAGCACGACGGCGGTGCCGGCGAGCTCCCACCCGGCGCGCTCGATGAGCCGCTGGGACGCCCCGAGGGTGCCGCCGGTCGCGAGCACGTCGTCGACGAGCAGCACGCGGGTGCCGGCGGGGAGCTGGTCGGTGTGCACCTCGAGGGTCGCCTCGCCGTACTCGAGCTGGTAGCTCTCGCTGAGCGTCTCGCCCGGGAGCTTGCCCTTCTTCCGCACGAGCAGCAGGCCGTGGCCCGAGCGGGCTGCGGCCGCCGCGGCGAGTGCGAACCCGCGCGCCTCCACCCCCGCGATCACGTCGAACGATCCCTCGAAGGGCGCCACGAGCGCATCCGCGACCGCCGCGAGCGCCGCGCCGTCGGCGAAGACGGGGGTGAGGTCGCGGAACAGGATGCCGGGCTCGGGGAAGTCGGGGATCAGACGGGTGAGGGCGTGCAGGTGCGAGGTCGCGTCGGTCACCTGTTCAGGCTAGCGGCGCGCGGATGGACGACCGCTCGGAGCGGTGCGGTGCGGGAGGGGCCGACACCGGAGGGCGCGCCCGTCGGTCGGCGAGCGCATCCCGGATCGCCCGCACCCCGGCCTCGACCTCCGCGAACGAGGTCGAGAGCGGCGAGCAGCCGAGCCGCAGCCCGTCGGGGCGGCGGAAGTCGGGGATGACGCCCGCCGCCCAGAGGCGGGGGAGCAGTTCCGCGAAGCGCGGGTGGTCGATCGTGACGTGCCCGCCGCGACGCGCGGGGTCGCGCGGAGAGGCGAGGCGCGCATCCGGCAGCTCGGCGTCGACGAGCGAGATGGCGTACTCGGTGAGGGCGATCGATTTCGCGCGGATCGCGTCGAGGCCCGCCTCGGCGATGAGGGCGACCATGTCGACGAGGGGCTGCATCGCGAGCACCGGGGGAGTACCGGTGAGGAATCCGCGGATGCCGCGCGCGGGCTCGTAGCCCTGGCCCATCTCGAAGGGTGCCCGCCCGCCCATCCCGCCCTGGATCGGTTGCCGCAGCTCGCTCTGGAGCTCGCTGCGCACGTACATGAACGCGGGCGCGCCCGGACCGCCGTTGAGGTACTTGTAGCCGCAGCCGACCGCGAGGTCGACGCCCCACGCGTCGAGCGGGGTGGGCACGACTCCCGCGCTGTGGCAGAGGTCCCAGAGGGCGAGGGCGCCCGCGTCGTGCAGCACCGAGGTGATGCCGCGCACGTCGGCGAGGTAGCCCGAGCGGTAGGCGACCGAGCTGAACAGGCCGAGCGCGGTGCGCTCGCCCACGGCATCCGCGACCGCCTCGGGCGTCACGCCGCCCGCGGGGTCGGGGTCGAGCCAGCGCAGCGTGAGCCCGCGCTCGGCGGCGATGCCCTCGAGCAGGTAGCGGTCGCTCGGGAAGTTGCCGCGGTCGAGGATCACCTCGTCGCGCCCGGGCCGCGCGTCGAGGGCGGCGCGGGTGAGCTTGTAGATGAGCACCGAGGTGGAGTCGGCGACGGCGACCTGACCGGGGGCGGCGCCGAGCACGTGCGCGCCGAGGGCGTCGCCGAGCGTGAGCGGCAGCGCGAGCCAGCCCTCGTCCCACCCGCGGATGAGCCGCCCGCCCCACCCCTCGCGCGCGAACCGCTCGAGGCGTTCGACGGATGCCGTGAGCGGCCGCCCGAGGGAGTTGCCGTCGAGGTAGGCGACGAGCCCGTCGCTCGGCACGAAGCGCTCGCGGTAGGCGCGGAGCGGGTCGGCGGCGTCGAGCGGATGCGGGTCGGGCGCGGGCGGTTCGGGCGCGGGCGGTTCGGGCGCGGACATGAGCCGAGGCTAGCGGGGCCGGCTCACGTGCCCGACCGCGGGCAGACCTCGCGGCCCGTGGCCCGCGAGGTAGCGCCGATGCGCGGCCGCGGCTGCGGCGCGGAGCGTGCGGTAGTAGCCGATGAGCTGCCGGTCGGGCGAGCGCTCCGCCCACGTGACGGCGCGGTAGCCGGTCTCGCCGCCGAGCTGCAGCATCCGGATCACGCCGTACCGCCCGCCGTCGGGCGCCGTCATCGTCCACGTGCCGGGCGGCCCCTCGACCGCCGCGAGCAGCGGATGCCACTCTCCGCGGTATCCGGAGCGCGCCCTCGCGGCGGCGTCGAGCCCGTCGCGGGGGTCGCCGTTGACGACCATGCCGTGCCTCTCCTCTCGTGACGAGCGGCCGGCCTCCGCGCTCTCGAGGGTACGCGTCGACGCCGACGCCGGGAACCTAGGATGCCTCCGCGACGCGCGGTCGGCGGATGCGGCATCCGGCACCCTCCGGACACGGTAAGGTAGGTAGCCGTGCCGGTAACGGCGCAAGCCACGGGCTGTGGCGCAGCTTGGTAGCGCACTTGACTGGGGGTCAAGGGGTCGCAGGTTCAAATCCTGTCAGCCCGACAGAAGGTCGTCGATTTTCTGTGCAGAACAGTAGCCATGGTGCACCGTGTTGCTCGAGCTGGGGCACAACGAGTTGGGTGACGCTGACAAGGCGGAGCACGCGCTCGACGCGGGCGTCATCGAGTTCTTCGAAGCGGTGGGGCTGCCGGCACCGAGGCCGGTGCCGGATTGACACTCTGGGAGACCGCTGCTGGCCGCGAGCCAACGAACTCGAACGTGGCTTGCGTGCCGCTTGCCGTTGCCGCCACTAGCTCGACTCGCGGGGTGTCTCATGTTCAACCGGCCTCATCGTCCTGACGGGCGCCGGGCGGAATCCGGTTCGCGCTCGGACCACTAGGCATCCTCGTTCGACGAGATGAGCGTGTCGCGTGAGCGCTTCGCCCGCGGCAACACTTGGCGTTTCGGCCGCGGCCCGTTGGCCGCCGTGCAGATGACGGAACTCGTGGGTCGGCTCGAATGTGACGCCATGTCCAGACAGTTTCCCTGACGTGATCAGGTCGCCGATTGGGTCCTGCGCGTCGTGCTTCCCTGTCGACTGCAAAGACTGGCCACGAAAAGCGAGTCGGACCAAGTGCCTCGTCATGCTTTCCGAATACTCGAACGGGTCATCCCCGCACCTCTTCCCTCCGATTGAATCGAACCGGAACGATCGGGCGCGCGGCAGCGCGCATCCGCAGGCTGGGGTGAGAAAGGGGGCACCGTGATCTCCGAGCTCAACCGCCTGATGGAGCACATCGAGGCGCACCTGTCCGACGACCTCGACGTCGCCGGGATGGGGCGCGCACTGGGTACCACCGAGTACCACCTGCGGCGGATG
>JAEYZI010000095.1 GCA_023428065.1 Actinomycetes bacterium
AGCACCGCGGTGAGACGCGTCGAGCCGTCGAGCTGCGGCGACACCCGCAGGTATCGGGCGTCGCGCAGGGCGCCTTCCCGTGCGGGGATGCCGGTCGCGTCGAGTTCGTCGCGGGAGCGCGCCGCCCGCGCGGCGAGCTCCTCGAGGGTCAGCGCGGTGGCCTCGGACACGAGCTCGCGGGCTGCCTCGACAAGGGCGTCGGCGGAAACACGGTCGCCGGTCGCGGCGAGGCGGGTGCGGATGATGTGGGCGGCCTCGGCCGAGAGGGTGGCGTCGGCGACCGCGCCGCCGATCACCTGATGCCAGGCCGGCACGGGAGCCGCCTCGGGCCGGGGCACGGAGGTCGGCAGCAGTTCTGACGCCTTGACGAGGGTGTGCGCGTCGCGACGGGAGGTGCCCGTCACCTTCGCGATGAGGTCTTCCGCCGACCGCACGCCGTTCGCACGCGCGAGCCCGCCCTGCCCCAGTTCACGCCGCGACCGGTAGGCGATCTCCCCGGCGACGGACGCGGCGAGGGCATCGAGCCGACGCCGCACCTCGGCGATCGAGCGCTGCGAGCCGAGCAGTTCGGCATCCGTCAGCGACCCCACGGGAACGGGCGCGAACGACACCGACAGGTCGCCCACCTGGGCGAGGGAGTCGGTGATCGAGGCCATGCCCAATTGTCGCACTCTTCGAACGCATATTCGAGAGTTGCCGGCGCATCAGTGGAGAACTCGTATCCACAGGGAGAACGCCGGAGTGGAGTCGGGCCCTGCTGATCCGATTCAGACGGCGAGTCCCGACCCGAGGAGCCGCGCTGCTGAGCCCACCGCGATACGCGATCTCAAAGGGGGTTCGCCTCCCAGCTGCGCGACGACGCGGGTAGCCGATCTCTGGTGGCTACCAGCTGAATAGACGGCGCTCCGGGATCGTATGCCCAGGCTTATTCGACCACGCGTCGCGCCAGGTGACCCCGGTGAGACCCGCAGCGATCGCTGCATCAGCGACCGACCGTGCGAAGAAGACGGGTCCGTGAGGCCAGGCCGTCAGCGAGAAGGCCGCAACTCCAACCACCACCACCTCGCGCAACGTGAGACGGGGGATGTGCATCACAGTGCCACTCGGCAATCGGGAGAGTTCGACGCCATCGCTCAATGCGTCGAGCTCACGCACGCAGACGTAACCCCAGTACTCGGGGCCAGCGTATTCGCGAGTGAGCAGCGGCACACAGTAACCATCCGCGTCCAGGAGGGGAGCCAACACCGTGAACGCGTTCGAGTCGGCCACGAGAAGCTGCCGGGAGCTCCATGGGAGGTTCACTAGGTGGAGCGCCGTACCGCCGTCACGTAGGACCAGATCGGCCACGAGCGGCACATGGGGGGTCAGCCCCGCTTCATCATGCGCTCATCGTTCTGATCATCGCGAAGCGTCAAGACTGCGGAGCCGTCGATGGATTCCCGCTGACAGATCACCGTCACGGGTACCCGCCTTCCAAGAGGGACTCTCTAGTGGCGGCAAGATTAGTCAGGGCAACGCGAGCCGCGATCGGGTCGTGACCAACGGTGCCACCCCGGCGAGTACTGTCCTCGGTACGAGGGCATTGGTCCAGGCCGACCCACCGGCGCAAGCCCGATCAGATGTCACCTACTCGCGCAGCAGACCCGTCCTCGGGCAGGCGCCCCAGCACGTCGTATGCGTACTGGGTCGACACCGCAGCACCCGAGGAGCGGGTGGGGCCGGTGATCTGCTTGAGGCCGCCGTACTGGATCGTGGTCGCGGCGAGGCCGCACCGGGCGGTGCCGAGCTGTTCGGTGTCGCCGTAGACTCCAGAAGGTCGGGTAGACCGCGATCCGCCGACCACGGCTGCTCAGAAGGTACGAGAAGGCACCAAGAAACGCCACAGGAAACGGAAAGAGTCAACCAACCGTCCTACCCCCACTTCGGGGCGCAGCACGGACGTCGACCTCGAAGTGATTCCGAAGACCTCGGCGCCGACCATCACTTGACATCAGAGCGCTGTTCGAAGCCGTACACGCAGTTAGAGGACTTTCGCCACACCGCGCACACCGGGCACTCCAAGTTCGGACGAACGTTGGATCCGACTGGCTCGAGCGGGACTAGACCGTGTCCGCTGCCGACGTTGTGGGAGCATGGCCCCGGCCGCACCCGCGCTCGGGAAGGGGAATGCGTGACGGAGTTCGTCGGCGCATTTCCCGCGCCCACCTGGACGCCGCCCGCGCGTGAGCCCTTCGTGCCGCTGCGCCCCCTCACGCTCGGCCAGATCCTCGCGGGGGCGTTCCGCGCCCTGCGCCACAACCCGGGCGTCGTGCTCGTGATCGCGATCGTGCTGTCGATCGTCGCGAGTCTCGGCGGGACGGCCTTCGGCGTGCTCGTCGTCGAGCCGCTCGTGTCGGTCGTCGGGTCCGGCTACGGCGACGCGGCGCTCTACGGATGGGTGAGCGCGTTCGCGGCGGGCGCGTTGGGCTGGGTCGTCACCCAGTCGCTCGTGCTGGGGGCGGGCGTCGCCCAGCAGGGCGTCGCCGCGGTCGACGTGACGCACGCGATCGCGGGACGTCGACTCACCCCCCGCGGGTTCCGGCGACGCACGCGCGGCGTGCGCGGCCGCCTGCTCGCGTGGACCGGGATCGTCGTGGCCCTCGCGGTGACGGGCGGCGCCGTGGGGGTCGCCGTCCTAGGCCTCATCGGCACGGCGGGCCCCGTCGCCGCCGTGCTCGGGGGCTTCGCCGTCTACCCCGCGGTCGCCGCACTGCTCGCCTGGCTCGGCACGAAGCTCGCATTCACGCCGTCGGCGATCACGGTGGAGAGGCTGCGGCTGGGCGCCGCGCTCCGGCGCTCGTGGCAGCTCACGCGCCGCGCCTTCTGGCGCACCTTCGGCATCCGGCTGCTCGCCTGGGCGATGATCTGGCTCGCGACGGTGCTCGTGAGCGTGCCCGTGCGCCTCCTCGTCTCGTGGCTCGCGAGCATCGTCGCCGGGAACGGCGACATCGGCGACTACCTCGCCGTCACGCGCGCGGGCGAGGCGGTCGCGGGCATCGTCACAGCCGTCATCGCGGCGGTCGGCCTCGTCGTGACGACCTCGGTCGACGCCCTCATCTACGTCGACCTGCGGATGCGGCGCGAGGGCCTCGATCTCGAGCTCGCGCGGTTCATGGAGCGCCGCCGCCCCGGCTCGCACATCGACCGCGACGAGGTCGACCCGTTCCGCCCGCCGGAGGCGCTCGCGGGCTTCCGCGTGCCGGAGCGGACGGACCACGCGGGGGTGGTCTCGCCTTGGGCGTGAGCCTGCCGGTCGACGTGCCGGTCGACCCGGATCGCGACGAGGCGCGCCGGCTGCTCGAGGACGAGCTCGAGAAGGCCCGCTACCGCCAGTCGGACGCGCCGTCCGAGCAGCCGGAGTGGCTGCGGGCCCTCGAGCGCTGGTTGACCGACCTCCTCGACTCGCTCAGCGGGTCGGGCAGCGCGCCCGGGTGGATCGTGCTGCTCGTGATCGTGGCGATCGCCGTTCTCGTCGCCCTCTTCCTCGTCTTCGGCGTGCCGCGACTGCGCGCCCGGAGCAGCCTCCGCACGGCCGCCGACGAGCTCTTCGAGGCCGACGACCACCGGGATGCCGCCGCGATGCGCCGGGACGCCGAGGCCGCCGCGCGCGACGACCGCTTCGCCGAGGCGATCGCGGAGCGGTTCCGGGCGATCGCGCGCTCGCTCCACGAACGCACCCTCGTCACGACCCTGCCGGGGTCGACCGCCCACGACGTGGCCCGCCGCGCCGCGGTCCCCCTGCCGGAGCACGCCGCGGCACTCGACCTCGCCGCCGACGACTTCGACGCCGTGCGCTACCTCGGCGATGCGGGCGACCGCGAGCGCTACGACCGCATGGCCGCCCTCGACTCCGCCGTGCAGCAGACGCGCCCGCGCGTCGACGGCGTCGCATCCGCCCCCACCGGCTTCGCGAGGGTCGAGCCGTGACCGCGCCCGCGCTCGCCCCCGCGCCGCCCGTCGCCGACGAGGCGCCACCGCGTCGCCGCGTCGGGACGGTGCTCGTGTGGGTCGCCGCCGCGATCATCGTTGTGCTCGGCGCGCTCATCGTGTGGGTGGCAGCGGGCTCCGAGGTGGGCAAGCACCGCCGCTCCCCGCTCGACCCCAGCCCCGACGGGGCCATGGCGCTCGCCGAGGTGCTGCGCGCCCAGGGCGTCGAGGTGACCGTCACCCACTCCTTCGCCGCCACCTCCGCCGCTCTCGACCGGGCGCCCGACGCGACGCTCCTGCTCGACGACGAGTGGTGGGTGCTCACGGAGGAGACGAGCGGTCGGCTCCTCGACCTCACGCGCCACCTCGTGGCCGTGCAGCCGAGCGACGACACGCTTGCCGCGATCGCGCCGGAGGTCTCCTACGCGGGATTCGGCGGCGGCGGACTCGCGGCGGACTGCGACCTCGGCGCGGTCTCCCGTGCCGGGTTCGTGGAGGGGGCGGGCGACGCCTACACGGCTCCCGCCTCCGCCGAACGCTGCCTTGTCGACGCCGCAGGCAACGCCGCGCTCGTGCGGATCGAACGCGGCGAGCGCGAGGTCACCGTGCTCGGCCTCGGCGGCGTGCTCGCGAACGACGGCATCACCGAGGCCGGCAACGCCGCGCTCGCCCTCGGCCTGCTCGGCGAGCGCCCGCAGCTCGTCTGGTATCAGCCCGACATCGACGACTACGCGTTGAGCGACACCGACCTCGCGGCCCGACAGGCGGACTGGTACGCGCCGCTCGTCGTGCTCGTCCTGCTCGTGGGCGTGGCCGCTGCCCTCTGGCGCGGGCGGCGGATGGGGCCCGTCGTCGTCGAGGACCTCCCCGTCGAGGTGCGCTCGAGCGAGACGATGGAGGGCAGGGCCCGCCTCTACGAGCGCGGCGGTGCCCGCGATCACGCGCTCTCGACCCTCCGCCAGGCGACGGTCGCGCGACTCGCCCGAACGCTCGGGGTCGGCCCGCGCGCGACGGTCGACGAGGTCGTCGCCGCGACCGCCGCCGCGACGGGCCGCGACCCCGGCACGGTCGCCTTCCTGCTGCGCGAGGCGACGGCCGGAGGCGACGGCGCCTTCGTGAGCCTCTCCGACGCCCTGCTCCGCCTCGAGGGCGACGCCGCCGAGGCCGTCCGACCCGACTGACCCCGCATCCGCACCGACCGATCCGCACCGGACAGAAACAGAATGGACGACATGGCAACCACCACCGAACTGCGCGACGCGCTGTCGCGGGTCCGCCACGAGGTCGGGAAGGCGGTGGTCGGCCAGGACGGCGCGGTCACGGGCCTCCTCATCGCCCTGTTGGCGAACGGCCACGTACTGCTCGAGGGCGTCCCGGGCGTCGCGAAGACCCTGCTCGTGCGGAGCCTCTCGCGCGCGCTCTCGCTCGAGACGCGGCGAGTGCAGTTCACGCCCGACCTCATGCCGGGAGACATCACGGGGTCGGTCGTGTACGACCCGAAGACGGGCGAGTTCGAGTTCCGCGAGGGGCCGGTGTTCACCAACATCCTGCTCGCCGACGAGATCAACCGCACGCCCCCGAAGACGCAGTCGGCGCTGCTCGAGGCGATGGAGGAGCGGCAGGTGTCGGCCGACGGCACGACCCGGAAACTCCCGGTGCCTTTCCTCGTCGCCGCCACCCAGAACCCGATCGAGTACGAGGGCACCTACACGCTGCCCGAGGCGCAGCTCGACCGCTTCCTGCTCAAGCTCGTGCTCGAGCTCCCCGCGCGCGAGGCCGAGGTCGAGGTGCTCAACCGCCACGCCTCGGGGTTCGACCCCCGCGACCTCGAGGCGGCCGGGGTGACGCCCGTGCTCGACGCCGCGACGCTGCGCGAGGCGCAGGCGGACGTCGCCCGCGTGCCGGTGAGCGCCGACGTGCTCGCCTACGCGGTCGACCTCGCACGCGGCACACGCGAGAGCCCCTCCGTGCGGCTCGGGGTGAGCCCGCGCGGCACGACGGCGCTGCTCGCCGCGTCGCGCGCCTGGGCGTGGCTGTCGGGCGCGGCCGGCGTCACCCCCGACCACATCCAGGCGATGGCGCTCCCCGTGCTGCGGCACCGCATCCAGCTGCGACCCGAGGCCGAGCTCGAGGGCGTGGGCGCGGATGCCGTGCTGCGCTCGGTCGTGCAGCAGGTCCGCGTCCCGATCTGATCCATGGCGATCTCGGGCTGGTTCGTGGCGGCGCTCGCGGTGGGCGCCGTGCCGGTCGTGCTGCTCGGCGGCTGGCCGGGTCTCGGCGTGTGGCTCGCGCTCATGACGCTCGGCGCCACCGTCGACCTGCTGCTCGCGGGCTCGCCAGCCGGGCTGCGGGTCACGCGCGAGGTGCCCCCGCGGTCTCGCCTCGGCGAACCCGTCGAGACGACCCTGCTCGTGCTCAACACGGGTCGCCGCACGGTGCGCGGCGTCGTCCGCGACGCGTGGCAGCCGTCGGCGGGCGCCCGACCGACGCGCCAGCGGCTCACCGTGCCGCCCGGCGAGCGCCGCGCCATCCGCACCCTGCTGACCCCCACCCGCCGGGGCGAGCTGCACGCCGCGGGCGTCACGGTGCGCTCAACGGGGCCGCTGCACCTCGTGGCGCGGCAGCGCACCCTGCGCGCGCCGGCCGCCCTGCGGGTGCTGCCGCCCTTCACGTCGCGCCGGCACCTGCCGAGCCGCATCGCGCGCCTGCGCGAGCTCGACGGACGCACGAGCCTGCTCGTACGCGGGCAGGGCACCGAGTTCGACAGCCTGCGTGAGTACGTGCGCGGCGACGACGTGCGCTCGATCGACTGGCGCGCGACGGCCCGGCGGCGCGACCCCGCGGGGGGCGGGGCGAAGCTCGTCGTGCGCACGTGGCGCCCCGAACGCGACCGCCGCATCGTCATCGTCGTCGACTCCGGCCGCTCCGCCGCGGCGCGCATCGCCGACGAGGTGCGACTCGACACCGCGTTCGAGGCGAGCCTGCTGCTCGCGGCGCTCGCGACACGCGCGGGCGACCGCGTCGACCTCGCCGTCTACGACCGCCGCGTGCGGGGTCGCGTGCAGGGCGCAACGGGCGCTCAGCTGCTCGCCCGCATGGTCGACGTGCTCGCGCCCATCGAGCCCGAGCTCATCGAGCCCGACTGGTACGGGGTGCCCTCGCTCGTGCGGTCCATCACGCCGCACCGCGCCCTCGTCGTGCTCCTCACGACGATCGAGTCGCCGGGCTCCGCGCAACAGCTGCTCGCCATGCTCCCCCAGCTCACGAGCGACCACACGGTCGTGGTGGCATCCGTCACCGACCCCGACGTGCTCGCCGCAGCGGCATCCCGCCGGTCGAGCGACGAGGTCTACCGGGCCGCGGCCGCCGAGCGCGCCCTCCTCGACGCGGCCCGCGTCGCCTCGGCCGTGCGACGCCTCGGCGGCGAGGTCGTCACGGGCGCGCCCCAGGAGCTCCCGCCCGCGCTCGCCGACCACTATCTCGCCTTGAAGGCGGCCGGGCGGCTGTAGCCTGGAAGGCGTCCCACCGCCATGAAAGGAATGGACGCATGGCTGAATCCCCTGCCCCTGCCTCACTCGTACGACGTCTCATCGCCGAGACGTTCGGAACCTACCTGCTCGTCTTCGGCGTCATCGGAACTGCGCTGTTCTTCACCGCCGACAACATGAAGGCCCTCCCCGTCGCGCTCGCGGTGGGTCTCGCCGTGATGGCGGGCGCCTACGCCGTCGGCTCGATCTCGGGCGGCCACTTCAACCCCGCCGTCACGATCGGCGCGGCAGCCGCGGGCCGGGCCCGTTGGGCCGACCTGCTCCCCTACTGGGGAGCGCAGATCGTCGGCGGTCTGCTCGCGACGCTCACCCTCGGCCTCTTCGGTGCGCTGAGCGGCAAGGGACTCGACTTCGGCGCCGTGTCCAACGGCTTCGACGCGCACTCGCCCCTCGGCTTCGGACTCGGCTCGGTGCTCGTCGCCGAGATCGTCGCGACGATGCTCTTCGTGCTCATCATCCTCGGCGTCACGGCGGCCGGCTCGACCACGGCGGGCTTCGCCCCGATCGCGATCGGTCTCGCGCTCACGGTGTTCCACCTCGTGATGATCCCCGTCAGCAACGCCTCGCTCAACCCGGCCCGCTCGATCGCGACGGCCGTGCTCGGCGGTCCCGACGCGCTCGGTCAGCTGTGGCTGTTCCTGCTGGCCCCGCTCGTCGGCGGCGTGCTCGCGGGCTTCCTCTACCGCCCGCTCTTCGGCGGCCGTAACTGACGCATCCCGAAGGCCCGCCGGGCGCCCTGTACGGCGTCCGGCGGGCCTTCGGCGTCTTCGGGGCGCGTTCGCGGATGAGAGATCGCTCATCCGATGTACCCCGGACGAGGGACGCGCCGCCGCCATAATCGAGAAATGGCGGCTCCCCTGCGGCAGGCTCTGCGCTCGGCGCGGGCCCGCATCCTCGCCTCGATGCTGCTCGTCGCGGCGATCGGCATGGCGGCCGCGGGCGTGAGCGCCTACCTCATCCAGCGCGAGCGCGTGCTCGCCCAGATCGACGAGCGGCTCACGGCAAGCGTCGAGGGGCTGCAGTGCATCGCGGAGGGGTGCGACGGCAGTGCCCCACCCGCCACGGTCGCGGCGTTCCTCAACCAGGCCATGAAGCGCGTGCTGCCCGCGCACAACGAGTCGACGCTCGGCATCGTCGACGACGTGCCGCGGCTGCGGCCCTCGAGCGGCATCAGCTTCCGCCTCGACGACGACCCCGCGTTCGTCGAGCGCGTCGTCACCGAGGCGGATGCCGACGCGGTCGTGCGCGGCACGGCGGCGACCTCCTTCGGCACCCTGCGCTACGTCGTGATCCCCGTCGCGATCCAGTCCGACGAGGCGCGCGGCCTCTACGTGTCGGCGTACGACCTCGACGCCGAGCTCGGCGAGATCACCGAGGCGTTCCGCACCTACGTGCTCGTCGCCGCGGGCGCGCTCGTGCTCGTGGGGCTCGTCGGCTGGTTCGTATCGGAGCGCCTGCTGCGCCCGCTGCGCCACCTCCAGCACGCGGCCGCGGGAATCGGGGAGCACGACCTCACGACACGCATCCCCGCGACGGGAAGCGACGACGTCTCCGAGCTCGCGCGCACCTTCAACGCCATGCTCGACCGCCTGCAGCGGTCCTTCGACGCTCAACGTCGGCTGCTCGACGACGTGAGCCACGAGCTGCGCACGCCCATCACGATCGTGCGGGGCCACCTCGAGCTGCTCGACCCCGCCGACGCCGCCGAGGTCGAGGCGACGCGCGAGCTGTCGATCGACGAGCTCGACCGCATGAACGTGCTCGTCGACGACATCGCCCTGCTCGTCAAGACGAGCCGCCCCGACTTCCTCCACCGCGAGCGCGTCGACGTCGCGGAGCTCACCGAGCAGGTGCTCGCCAAGGCCCGCGCCCTCGGCCCCGGGCATGAGTGGCGCGCGGCGGGCGCCGCCCACGTCGTCGCACTCCTCGACCCGGTGCGCGTCACCCAGGCCTGGCTCCAGCTCGCCGAGAACGCGGCCAAGTACGCGCCCGCCGGCACGGCGATCGAGCTGGGCAGCCGCATCGTGCACGACGGCGAGGAGCCGCGCCTCGAGCTGTGGGTGCGCGATCACGGGCCGGGCATCCCACCCGAACGCCTGGACTGGATCTTCGACCGCTTCGCGCGCGTCGAGGTCGGCCGCGGGGTCGAGGGTTCCGGGCTCGGGCTCTCGATCGTCGCGGCGATCGCGGCGGCACACGGCGGTCGGGCCTCCGCGCAGGCGCCGCCCGGCGGAGGGGCCCGCGTCGCCCTCACCCTGCCCATCGACCCCCACGAGGAGGTTCCGGATGCCGCGCATCCTGGTCGCTGAGGACGAACGGCGAATCGCCTCGTTCGTCGAGAAGGGTCTCAAAGCCGCCGGCTACGGCGTCGAGACGGTCTCCGACGGCGTCGACGCGCTCGCCCACGCGCGTGGCGGCGGGTTCGACCTCGTGCTGCTCGACATCGGCCTTCCCGGGATCGACGGCTTCGAGGTGCTGCGGCGGCTCCGCGAGGGCGGGAGCACGATCCCCGTCATCATCCTCACGGCGCGTGACTCCGCCTCCGACACGGTCGCCGGGTTCGAGGGCGGCGCCAACGACTACGTGGCGAAGCCGTTCCGCTTCGACGAGCTGCTCGCGCGCGTGCGCGTGCGTCTCATCGACGCCCGGCAGCAGCAGGGAGCGACTCCCCCGCAGTCGCTCGACTGCGGTCGCGTGAGCCTCGACCTGCGCACCCGACGCATCACCTCCGAGGCGGGCACCTTCGACCTCTCGGCGCGCGAGTACGCGCTCGCGGAGGAGTTCATGCGCAACCCCGAGCAGGTGCTGAGCCGCGAGCAGCTGCTGAGCCGCGTGTGGGGGCTCGACTTCGATCCCGGCTCGAACGTCGTCGACGTGTACGTGCGCTACCTGCGCCGCAAGATCGGCGCGGACCACCTGCGCACGGTGCGCGGCATGGGCTATCGCTTCACGGGCGACGTGGACTGACCGGCCGCCCGGACGGACGGATGCCGCGGGGCCCTGCACCCCGCGGCATCCGGACCCCGGGTCGCCTCAGTGGCGTCCGCCGCCCCAGCCGCCTCCGCCGTGGTTGCCTCCACCGTGATCGCCTCCACCGTGGTGGCCGCCGCCGGAGCGATCGCCGCCGCCCCACGTGCCGCCGGGGCGCGGGCTGCTCGGGTCGCCGCCGCGGTCGGTGCCCACCCCGTCCCGATGGGTGCCATCCGTGCCGGTTCCATCCGGACCGGTCCCGTGCCTGCCGGGCCAGTCCTTGCCGGGCCATGCCCCGTCGGGGCGGTCCTCGCCGGAACCGTCCTTCTGCCCCCAGCCGCGCGAGGGATCGCCGCCGTCGGGGCCCTCCCAGCCCGTGCCGTCGCCTTTCGCGGCGAGCCAGGCGGCCCGCTCCTTCTTGAGCGACCCGCAGCGCTTGTCACCCGTAGCGTTGTCGCCCTTGTCGATCACGACCGGGTCGGACGGGTCGACCTCGTCGACCTCGTCACCCGTGCCCTGATCCGCCGTGCCGTCGTCGTCGGCCGCGGGAGGTTCGGTGGCCTCGTCGTCCGGCGTCGCCTCGGCGGTCGCGTCGTCGCTCGGGTCGGCCGACGGACTCGGCTTCGCCGACTCGGCGACCTCCGACGACCGCCCCTCGACCGTGCTCACGCCGCTGACGTCGAGTGTGCGGCCCGCCTCCTCGGCCACGTCGAGGGCCGACGCGTACCCGATCCCCCCGACGAGCGCCGTGACGCCCATCGCGCATCCCGCCGCGAGGGCGAAGATCCCCGTGCGCTTCATCGATCGCCTCCCCTTCGTCCCGCCCAGCCTGACGGCCGAGCATGAGAGCGGCGAACGCCTTTCATGAGAGCTCTGTCATCTTCGCGCCGTCACACCGACACGACGCGCCTCGCCCCGGTCTCGTACTCTTCGAGATCGCCCGTCTGCCCCGCCCGCGCGGCGCGACGCCCCACGACCCACTGGTAGACGAGGAACGCCGCGAGCGCGATCGTGCCGATGCCGATCTTGATCGGCCACGGCCACTCCTGTCGCGTCACGAAACCCTCGATGACGCCCGAGACGAAGAGCGCGGCGACGAGCCCGACGACGACCGTGAAGAACGCGCGGCCGTCCTGCGCGAGCGCCTGTGCGCGGGTGCGCGCCCCCGGCGAGATCCAGGACCAGAAGATCATGAGGCCCGCGGCCGCGGCCAGGAAGATCGCGTAGAGCTCGAGCTGACCGTGCGGCGAGATGTAGAGGAAGAACTGGTCGAGCCGGTCGTAGCGGTTCATGACCGCAGCCGAGATCCCGAGCCCCTGCGCGTTCTGGAAGATGACATAGGGCACCCACAGACCGAGGATCCCGAACATGACGCACTGCGCGGCGATCCAGGCGTTGTTCGCCCACACCTGCGCGGCGAAACCCGCCTCCGAGTACTCGGAGTAGTAGCCGGCGAAGTCCTCCTGCGCGTACTGCCGCAGCGAGTCGGGCAGGCCGAGCGCGGCGAACGCGCGCGCGTCCGTCGAGAGCCACACGAAGTAGGCCGCCGCGATCGCGACGGTCACGGCGGCGACGGCGAGCGTGAGCCACCGGACGCGATACAGCGCCGCGGGCAGCTGCACCGTGAGGAAGATCGCGAGCGCGTGCAGCGGATTGCGTCGCACGCCCGTGAAGAGAAGCCGCGCGCGCCACAGCGCGAGCGAGAGGTGCTCACCCTGCGGAGAGCCGCCGACGGTCGTACGGATGGTCGCGAGCTGCGCCGCACCGGTCTGGTAGCGCTCGATGAGCTCGTCCGCCTCCGGCCCCGAGGGGCGTCGATTCCGGGCCAATTGGGCGAGCCGCTCCCACTCCGCACCGTGGGCGGCCGCGTAGGCGTCGAGGTCCATCTGCTTGAATGATACGCATGGCGGCGGAGCCCGACGCGGACTGGGTCGACACCCTCTCCGACGACGACGCGCTCCTCACGGGCGAGGCGGTCGCGCTCGACCTCCGACCTGCGGGGTTCGCCCTCCGCGCCGGCGGGGCCGTCATCGACTTCGCCGCGTCGTTCACCGCGTTCTTCGTGCTCCTCATGGCGTTCTTCATCCCCGCTGGCCAGCTCCAGCTCGAGGCCGCGTGGGCCACCGTGTTCGTCGTCGGGAGCCTCGTCACAGCGTTCGTCGTGGCGCCGTGTCTCGTCGAGACGCTCACGCGCGGCAAGTCGCTCGGACGTCTCGCGGTCGGCGCCCGCATCGTGCGCGACGACGGCGGCGCCGCCGGGTTCCGTCACGCCGCGATCCGCGCCCTCGTCGGCGTGCTCGAGTTCCTGCTCACCTTCGGTGGTCTCGCGGCGCTCGTCGGAATCCTCTCCCCCCGCTCCAAGCGCCTCGGCGACCACCTCGCGGGCACCTACGCGCAATACGAGCGGGCGCCCCGCGTCGCGACGCCGATCTTCGGGATGCCGCTCGAGCTCGCCGGGTGGGCGCAGGTGGCCGACGTCGCGCGCATGCCCGATCCGCTCGCCCGCCGGATCGCCGCCTTCCTCGCATCCGCGCGCGCCCTCGACGGCGCCCGCCGCGGTTACCTCGCGCAACAGCTCGCGTTCGAGGCATCGCAGTACGTGTCGCCCCTGCCCGACGTCGACCCCGAGCTCTTCCTCGCGGGGGTCACCGTCGCCCGGCGCGACCGCGAAGCCCGAGCGCTCGCCCTCGAGGCCGAGCGCCTCGCGAGGCTCGCGCCCGTGCTGCGCGGCTGACCGCGCGCCCGGAGGGCGTCCTCAGTAGCGGTAGTGGTCGACCTTGTAGGGTCCCTCCACGGGCACGCCGATGTAGGCGGCCTGCTCCGGGGTGAGCTCGGTGAGCTCGACCCCGAGCGCGTCGAGGTGCAGGCGCGCGACCTTCTCGTCGAGCACCTTCGGGAGCACGTAGACGCGCGTGTCGTAGGCGTCGCGGTTGACCCACAGCTCGAGCTGGGCGAGCACCTGGTTCGAGAACGAGTTGCTCATGACGAAGCTCGGGTGGCCCGTCGCGTTGCCGAGGTTCATGAGGCGGCCCTCGGAGAGCACGAGCACGCTGCGCCCGTTCGGCAGGCGCCACTCGTGCACCTGCGGCTTGATCTCGACCTTCTCGGCCCCCGGCAGCGACTCGAGCCCGGCCATGTCGATCTCGTTGTCGAAGTGCCCGACGTTGGCGATGACGGCGAGGTGCTTCATCGCGAGGATGTGCTCGAGCGTCACGACGTCCTTGTTGCCCGTCGTCGTGATGACGAAGTCGACCTCGCCGATGACGGAGTCGAGCTTCGCCACCTGGAAGCCGTCCATCGCCGCCTGGAGGGCGTTGATGGGGTCGATCTCCGAGACGATGACGCGCGCCCCCTGGCCGCGCAGGGCCTCCGCGGAGCCCTTGCCGACATCCCCGTAGCCGCAGACGAAGGCGACCTTGCCGCCCATGAGCATGTCGGTCGCGCGGTTGAGCCCGTCGGGGAGGGAATGGCGGATGCCGTACTTGTTGTCGAACTTGGACTTCGTGACCGAGTCGTTGACGTTGATCGCGGGGAACAGCAGGCGACCGTCGCGGTGCAGCTCGTACAGGCGGTGCACGCCCGTCGTCGTCTCCTCGGTGACGCCCTGGATGTCGGCCGCGATGCGCGTCCAGCGCTGCGGGTCCTCGGCGAGCGAGGCGCGCAGGGTGTCGAGCACGACCGCCCACTCGTGGCTCGCATCCGCCGGGGTCTCCGGCACGGCGCCCGCGAGCTCGTACTCGCGGCCCGTGTGCACGAGGAGGGTGGCGTCGCCGCCGTCGTCGAGGATGAGGTTGGGGCCGGTCCAGTCGGCACCGGCCTCGGCCGCTTCGGCGGTCCAGTCGAAGATGCGGGTGGTCGCCCACCAGTACTCCTCGAGGGTCTCGCCCTTCCAGGCGAACACGGGCACGCCGGCGGGCGCATCGACGGTGCCCTCGGGACCGACGACGACGGCGGCGGCGGCCTCGTCCTGTGTCGAGAAGATGTTGCAGCTCGCCCAGCGCACCTGCGCGCCGAGCGCGACGAGCGTCTCGATGAGCACGGCCGTCTGCACCGTCATGTGGAGGGAGCCGGCGATGCGCGCGCCTGCGAGGGGCCGGCTCGGGCCGTACTCGGCACGGAGTGCCATGAGGCCGGGCATCTCGTTCTCGGCGAGGCGGATCTGGTGGCGGCCGGCCTCGGCGAGCGACAGGTCGGCGACCTTGTAGGGCGCGACGGCGGTGGCGGGGGTGGCGATGCTCATCCGACCATTGTCGCAGCCCCGCCTGATTGTTACCGTTCCGCGTGTTTGTGCCCGTTCCTTCGGCAACAAACACGCGCAACGGGCACTAAGAGGAGCGGATGAGGGCGAGCACCTCGTCGCGGATGGCGGCCATCTGCTCGGGCGTCGCGGCCTCGACGTTGAGCCGCAGGAGCGGCTCGGTGTTCGAGGGGCGCACGTTGAACCACCAGAAGCCCTCGTCGGGGGCGCCCGTGACGGTGAGGCCGTCGAGCTCGTCGAACTCGCCGCGGCCCGTGAACGCGTCGACGATGCGCGCGTACGCGGCGGGCACGTCCTCGACCGTCGAGTTGATCTCTCCCGAGAGGGCGTACGGGTCGTAGGAGGCCGCGAACCGCGAGAGCGGCGCGTCCTGCGCTCCGAACTCCGCGAGCAGGTGCATCGCCGCGAGCATGCCGTTGTCGGCGCCCCAGAAGTCGCGGAAGTAGTAGTGCGCCGAGTGCTCGCCGCCGAAGACCGCGCCCGTCTCGCGCATGCGGTCCTTGATGAGGGAGTGGCCCACGTTGGTACGCACGGGGATGGCGCCCGCAGCCTCGATCGCCTCGGGCACGTAGCGCGAGGTGATGAGGTTGTGGATGACGAAGACGTCGCCCGTCTCCCCCGCGGCGCGCACGCGCGCGACCTCGCGCTGCGCGACGATCGCCGCGACGGCGCTCGGGGTCACCGGGTCGCCCTTCTCGTCGACGACGAAGCAGCGGTCGGCGTCGCCGTCGAACGCGAGGCCGAGGTCGGCCCCGTGCTCCACGACGGCGGCCTGCAGGTCACGCAGGTTCTCGGGCTCGAGCGGGTTGGCCTCGTGGTTGGGGAAGGTGCCGTCGAGCTCGAAGTAGAGCGGGATGATCTCGATCGGAAGCGCAGGAAGACCCGCGGCCTCGCCGAGCACGGCGGGCACCGTCATCCCGCCCATGCCGTTGCCGGCATCCACGACGACGCGCAGCGGGCGGATGCCGGAGAGGTCGACGAGCGAGCGCAGGTGCGCGGCGTAGTCGGCGAGCACGTCGCGCGTCGAGACCGTGCCGGGCGCGTCGACCGCGGGCACCGCGCCGGCCTCGAGGTAGGCCTGCGCGCGATCGCGGATCGCGGCGAGCCCGGTGGCGAGCGAGATGCCCTGCGCTCCCGCGCGGCTGAACTTGATGCCGTTGTAGCGGGCCGGATTGTGGCTCGCCGTGAACATCGCGGCGGGCGCGTCGAGCCAGCCGGATGCGAAGTAGGTCTCGTCGGTCGAGCACAGCCCGATGTTGACGACGTCGGCGCCACGGGCCGACGCGCCGCGCGCGAAGGCGGCGGCGAACTCGGGACTCGAGTCGCGCATGTCGTGGCCGACCACGACGGTCGTGCCGGCCGCGTCGAGCTCGTCGACGAAGCCCGCCGCGAGCGCCTCGACGACCTCGGCGGTCAGCTGGCTCCCGACGAGCCCGCGGACGTCATACGCCTTGACGAAGGAGGAGAGATCTACACCGGTCACGGACTACGACTGTAGTTCACCTACCGTGACGTGCCGGACGATCTGCCAGCCCTGCGGTGCCGAGAGCCGCTCGGCGTGGCGTTCGCACAGATCGTAGCTGTGCGGCTCGCGGCGAGTGGCGAGGGGGCCGAGCACGGCCATCGCGTCGGCGTAGTCGTAGGTGAGCGTCGCCACGGCATCGCTGCCGCAGGCCACCTTGCTGCACGGTCGCGCGCTCATCGAGGCGAGCCTAGCGCCCGCGACCGACCTAGACTCGGGGACATGCCCCGTTCCGCGCGTCGCGTCACGACGAGGACCGGCTACCGCGACCGGCACGGCCGGGGACCGCGTTCGGCCATCACCGGACCGCACCTGCCGATGCTGCGGACGCGCCTCGACTTCTTCGACGCGTGCGTGGCATCCGCGATCGAGTACCTGCGGGCGCTGTGGCCCGAGGAACTCGCGGGCGTGCGCTTCGACGTGGGCGGCTTCCCGCCCGGCGAGCCGGGACCCGACGGCGTCGACCGCTGGCGCGTCGACCCGCGCACGCGCCGGGTCGTGCTCTACCGGGTGCCGATCCAGCGCCTCGCGCAGCTGCACCGCGACGACGACTGGCACCGGCGCTCCTACATCGAGAGCTGCGTGTTCCGCGCCGTCGCCGAGTTGCTCGGCAAGGACCCCTGGGACATCGCGCCGGAGCGCTTCCGCCACTTCTGAGCGGGCTGCCGATCAGGGCCGCACGACGAGTGGGCCGTCGCTCGCGCGCGGCGAGACGACGGGGTACCCGGCGAGCCGTCCCGGGCCCGCGAAGCTCACCGCCGCGGCGACCCCGTCGGCATCGCGGATGCGGTACGCGGCGCCCGCGGACAGCGGGATCGCGACCGAGCCCGTCGCGGGTACGTCGAGCGCGAGCTCGCCGCCCCCGCCGAGCGACTCCAGCACGAGGGTGTGGGGCGCGCCGTCCAGCGCGACGGCGACGAGCACGGGCGAGCCGGCCGCGGCGACCGCGAATGCCGTGTCCCCCGCGAGCGGCGCAGCCGAGGAGAACCACGCGATGTCGGCGGACCCGGGGACGGGGCCCGCATCGCCCGCGGTCGGCGGCGTGATGGTCGAGGCGCGCGCGGCCGCCACGACGGGCACGTCGGAGCGCACGGAAACCGTGTAGACGCCGTCGGGGAGCGGTTCCTCGCCGAGCTCGTGGGCCGACGCGAGCGGGGTGTCGCTCACCCCGCCGCCCGCGACGCTCACCTCGAACGACGTCGGCACCCCCTCGGGGTTCGCGGGCGTGAGGCTCACCTCGACGCGCGCCACGGTGTCGCCGGGGTTGCCGATGCGGATGACGGCCTCGAGATCGTCGTAGCCCTCGATGCCGAGCGACCCCGCGACGGCCCTGCTGTCCTGGATGCGCACGCCCGGGATCACGAGCTGCTCGGCGGGCGCGACACCCGGTCCGACGAGGTCGACCCCGCCCGGCTCGATGACGCGGATGATCGAGGTCTGCAGCCACGCGACGACCTGGCCCCCGCGCGCCTCGACATGCACGACGGGAGACGCCAGGTCGGGGGCGAAGCCGCTGAGCGGCAGCGCGAGCCGGCCGCCCGCGGGCACCATGATGCCGCTCATCCCGGGGGCGCTCACGCGACCGTCCTCGCCCCACAGCTCGAGCGTGACATCCGCCCGCACCGCGGTCGGGTTGACGAGCTGCAGGATGCTCGTGCGGCCGAGGGTCGTGGAACCCGCGGCGATCCACGCGGAGCTCACGGGCTCGGCGCAGGCGGCTGCGGCGAGGCCGCTCAGCTCGCCCGCTCCGTCGGCGTACTGGCCCTGCGCGGCGGCGACCGCCGCATCCTCCGACGGCACGAGACGCACCGCGACGGGCTCCTGCCCGGCCGAGGAACCGGCCGCGTCGCCGCCGAGCAGTGGGATGCGCTGCGTGTCGGCGGGCTGGGAGGGGACGACGACGTCGGGCGCGCCGACCGGGAACACCCGGCCCGCGTTGCCCCCCGTCTCGTCGCCGAGGCGCAGGAGGGCGCCCGGGCACACCGACAGCAGGTCGGCGGCCTCCGGCTCGACGACGGTTCCGAGCGGTTCGATGCCCGCCTCGGGCAGCGGCACGAGACCGACCGCCGCGACGACGGCCGCGGCTGCGGCGAGTCCGCCGAGCCCGCGTGCCACGCGCAGCGAGACGACGGTGACCCGGCGACCGAGTCCGGGCGAGCGGGGAGCGTCCGGCGGCGGGGCGGTCTCGTCGCCGCCGACGGCCTCGGCGGCCGCCGGCACGGGCTCCGCCGTACTCGGGTCACCGGCGGGCACGGGGGATGCCGTGCCCGGAGTCGTGAGCTCGTCGTCAGCCATCGCCGTCCTCGTCGAAGGTCGTCGCCGCGGGCTCGTCGAGCGAGGAGCGGGTCTGCACGACCCGGCGCCGGCGGCGGGTGGGGATCGCGAGCAGGAGCGCGGCGACGAGCACCGACACCTGCACCGCGAGCACGCCGACCCCGTAGGCGCCTCGATCGGGGTGGGTGAGGTCGACGCGCTCGAGCCCGTCGTAGCTCCACAGCGTTCCATAGCCGCTGTCGCTCGCCGCGGTGATCGTGGGCGCCGCGTCGAGCGAGGAGACCGCGCGC
The DNA here is from genome assembly GCA_023428065.1 of Actinomycetes bacterium. GTDB lineage: Bacteria > Actinomycetota > Actinomycetes > Actinomycetales > Microbacteriaceae > Homoserinibacter. The sequence goes on from JAEYZI010000095.1 coordinate 18,829, forward strand.
TCGCGCACGGCGCGGGCCTCCGGCGTCGCGTCGGCCGATTCGGGCGACACGAGCACGAAGGCGACCTGGAAGCGCTGCAGCTCGTCGGAGGGGTCGTAGCCGCCGCGGGAGGCGAGGTTCCCCGCGAGTTGCGCGAGGTCGATCTCCTCGGGGGTCAGGTGCGTCCGGCCCGCGTAGAGCGCCGACTGGTCGTCGAGGGTCGTCCCCTCCCCGCGCTCGAGCCGCGCGCCGAGCGAGCCGTCGGGCTGGGGGGTGAGCACGAGGGTCCCGATGCCGGGGTCCGCGGCGGCCGCCGCGGAGGCGAGCGCCGGGAGGATGCGGCCGTCGCCCGGGTGGACGGGTGCCGTGCCGGCGAGGGGCGCACCGAGGAGGGGGGCGACGGCGAGGACCGCGGCGACGACGGCCGCCGCACCCACGGGGACCGCGGCCCGGCGGATCGCGTCGAGCCCCACGACGGCCGCGCCGACGAGCCCGAGCCAGTAGACGCTCAGCGCGCTCCCGGGCCACGGTCCCGTCACGGCCGCGCCGAGGCTCACGACGTGGAGGTGCCCCGCGATCCATGCGGTCACGAGACCACCGGCCGCGATCACGAGGGCGGGGATCGACCGTGCGGCACCGGGGAGGAAGAGCGAGACGAGCGCGAGCGCGGCGAGCGGCGCGAGGAGCACGGCGGGCACGACGGTCCCCCAGCCCTCGGATGCGAGGCCGAGCGCGTCGAGCAGGCCGTGCCATCCGGCCGAGTCCGCGTCGGGGATCCCGATGAGCAACGCCCAGCCGCTCGACGGCGTGTACGGCAGCACGACGCCGGGGTCGGCGAGTGCGGCGAGCGGGGAGCCCCGGCGGATGGCGTCGACGACGAGGGGCGCGAAGAGCGCGATCGCCGGGAGCGGCACGCCGATCGTGCGCACGAAGCCGCGCGGGCGCGCGAAGGCCCAGGCCACGACGCCGAGGAGCAGCACGGGCGCCACGACGGGGGCGGCCGCGGCGATCGCGGCGAACAGGAGAGCGGCGGCGGATGCGGCGCTCCACGACCGCGCCCCCTCGATGAGCGCGAGCACGAACCACGGGAGCAGCAGATGCACGAGCACGGCGCCGATGCGGCCCTCGCCGAGGGCGTCGAGGAAGGGGGGCGCGGCCGCCCACAGGATGGCGGCGGCGACGGGCGGCCAGACGCGCTCGGAGAGCCGCGTGGCGGCCCACCAGGCGCCGAGCGCCGCGAAGGGCAGCGCCGTGAGCCACAGCAGCACGATCGAGAAGGACGGGTCCCACCAGGTGGCCGAGCCGAGGAGCGCCCACAGCACGGTCGCGGGATCGGCGGCGCCGAGGAATCCGACGCCGATCTCCCGCCAGCCCCAGCCGACGCGCGACCACAGCTCGCTCACGTTCGAGGCGAACGGGACGAGGCCGCCCCCTTCGAGCGTGGTCGCGCCGAGGAGGGGCCAGAACACCACGGCCCCCGCGGCGACGGTCGCCGCGACGACCCACGTGCCGCCCCCGAGGAAGGAGGCGCGCACGAGGTCGCGTTCGCGTCCCGCGCGGTCGTCGGCACGGTCCCGTTCGTGGGCGCGGTGCTCGCGGAGCGCGGCCCCGCGCATGCGCAGGGGGGCGATCGCCCGCCAACCGGCGGTGCGCGCCCGGCGCAGGCGCGACCGCGCGCCGGGCACGGTGGGGTCGACGAGAGCGCGCAGGGCGGCGGAGAGCTCGCCGGGCACGGCACCGGGCCGCTTCGCGAGCAACTGGACGACGATGCGCACGAGGGCGAGGGGCAGGAGGGCGAGCCAGTGGATCGGGAGGGCGGCCACGGGCGCGTACACGAAGCGCCGGTGCAGCTGCGCGCTGCGCGCGACACGGTGGCGCACGCGGGGGCTCGCGGGTCGCTTGCGGCCGACGTCCTCGGGTCGGCGGGCGCGCTCCACGCGCGCGTCCGGCACGCGCACGACGCGGTGCCCCGCGAGCCGCGCCCGGATGCCGAGGTCGAGTCCCGCGTCCCTCGAGGGCAGGCCCGCATCGAGTCCGTCGAGCGCCTGCCACACGGGGCGACGCACGAGCGCCCCGTCGACGGCGACCGCGAGCACGTCGGTGACGCCGTCGTACTGCGCCTGGTCGAGCTCGTCGTCGACGAGGGCGACGGTCGCCCCGAGGCGCGACACCGTCTCACCGTAGGAGCGCAGGCGCGCGTGGTCGTCGGGGTCGACGAGCTTGGGGCCCGCGACGGCGACGGATGGCGCGACCTCGACCGCCGCGAGGAGGGCGCGCAGCGCATCCGGCTCGGGCGCCGAGTCGGCGCGCAGGAGCCAGAGCCATTCGGCGGGGCTCTCCGCGGGCGGCGCGGCGCGCAGGGCGCGCGCGACGCCCACGCCGAAGGTGCCCCCGGTCGCGGTGACGACCTGCGTGACCCCCGCCGCCTCGAGCGCCTCGGTGCGGAAGGCGGTCGTGGGCTCGGCGACGACGACGAGCGCATCGGGTCGACGGGTCTGCGCGGCGAGCGCCGCGAGGGTGCCGTCGAGCCAGCGTTCGCCGTCCTGGACGACGAGGATCGCGGTGACTCTGGGCATCCCTCCCACGCTATGCGCGGGTCAGCGGATGCGGCGGTACGCCACGCGCTTCCGCGCGCACGGGAGGCGTCGCGCGACTACGCCGTACGACCGCGGCGGAGCTTGCGACGCTCGCGCTCGGAGAGCCCGCCCCAGATGCCGAAGCGCTCGTCGTTCTCGAGCGCGTACTCGAGGCACTGGGCGCGCACCGAGCACCCCGTGCAGATGCGCTTGGCGTCGCGAGTCGAGCCGCCCTTCTCGGGGAAGAACGCCTCGGGGTCGGTCTGGGCGCACAGCGCGTCGGTCTGCCACGCGAGGGGGTTGTCGTCGTCCTCGATCGTCGCGGGACGCAGGCCCGGCATGCCGAGGCGGACGGGGTCGACGAACCAGTCTTCGGGGACCGAGGGACGATATTCATTCCTCGTCATTTCGCCCTCCCCTCGCGACACCGGCCGTCACGTTCCTGCTAATTACACTCGTGTCATTCCGCCGCGTCAAGTCGCGGAATCGTACCGGCCGCACCCCCGGGCGTGTCGCGACGCGCCGGGCTCGAAGATGTCGATCAAGTCTCGACGTTCGCGGTGCGGGCGGCCCACGCGCTCGCGACCATCTCGTCGAGCGTGTGCCGCATCCGCCAGTCGAGATCGCGCGCGGCGAGCTCCCCCGACGCGACGATGCGCGCGGGATCCCCGGGTCGGCGCGGGCCGATCTCGGGCGCGAAGTCGATGCGCGTGACGCGCGCGACGGCGTCCATGATCTGGCGGACGGATGCGCCCTCGCCGCTGCCGAGGTTGTAGGCGGGCTCGAGCGCGCGGCCCTCCGCGAGCGCGCGCGCGGCCGCGACGTGGGCGAGCGCGAGATCGGCCACGTGCAGGTAGTCGCGCACGTTCGTGCCGTCGGGAGTCGGGTAGTCGTCGCCGTTGATGCGCGGCGTGCGCCCCTCGACGAGCGCGTCGAAGACGAGCGGGAAGAGGTTGTGCGGGCTCGTGTCGTACACCTCGGGGTAGCCGGATCCCACGACGTTGAAGTACCGCAGGGAGGTGTGGCGCAGCCCCGCGGCGACGCCCTGGTCGCGCAGCAGCCACTCGCCGATGAGCTTCGACTCGCCGTACGGCGAGGTGGGGTTCTTGGGGGTGCCCTCGGTCACGAGGTCCTGGTCGGTGTCGCCGTACACCGCCGCCGACGACGAGAACACGATCTTGTCGACGCCGGCATCGGCCATGGCGGCGAGGAGGATGCGCGTGCCCTCGACGTTCTGCTCGTAGGTGTGCAGCGGACGCTCCACCGAGACGCCCGCGTACTTGAAGCCCGCGACGTGCACGACGCCCTCGACGCCGTGGCCGTGCAGCACCTCGAGCAGGAGCCGCCCGTCGAGGATCGTGCCCTCGAAGAAGGGCACGCCGACGGGGACGAACTCCCGATGACCGCTCGAGAGGTCGTCGACGACGACCGCGCCGAGGCCGGCCTCCTGCAGCGCGCGCACCACGTGCGCGCCGATGTAGCCGGCGCCGCCGGTCACGAGCCACGTCATGACGACAGGCTAGTGGGCGCCGTCAGATGCGGGCTGTGCGACGGCCCTCGCGCACGACGGCGGCGACGCTTCCGGCGACGCCGGCCGCGGCGAGGCCGCCCAGGATGAGCATGAGAAGGATCATGGCAGGAAATCTACGACTTGGCGGAAAGCGCCACGAGTGGCATGATCGACACACGTCGTACAGAAGCTGCCAAGGAGTCCGGATGCTCACGAAGGTCGTCTGCCTCGCCCTGCCGGGCACCGCCCCGTTCGAGTTCGGGGTCGTGTGCGAGGTGTTCGGGATCGACCGCAGCGAGATGGGCGGACCGCGCTTCGAGTTCGCGATCGCGACCGCGGATCCCGGGCCGGTCATGACGAGCCTCGGGTTCCCGATGATCATCGAGAACGACCTCTCCGTCGCCGCCGACGCCGACCTGGTCGCCGTGCCGGCGCACACCATCGGCCCCGTCGACGAGCGCTACCTCGAGGTCATCCGCGAGGCGGAGGCACGCGGCGCGTGGGTGCTGAGCGTGTGCTCGGGCGCGTTCGTGCTCGCGCAGGCGGGCGTGCTCGACGGGCGCCGCGCGACGACGCACTGGATGCACACCGACCGCCTCGCGCGCGACTATCCGGCCACCGAGGTCGACCCCGACGTGCTGTTCGTTCAGGACGGCAAGGTCGTCACGGGCGCCGGCACCGCCGCGGGCATCGACGCCGCGCTGCACATCGTGCGCGAGGAGTACGGCGCCGCCGCCACCAACGTCATCGCCCGGCGCATGGTCGTGCCGCCGCAGCGGGACGGCGGCCAGTCGCAGTACATCCCGACACCCGTGCCGGAGTGCCGCACCGACAGCTTCGCGCTCGTCATCGAGTGGATGCTCGAGCACCTCGACCAGGACCTCACGGTCGATCAACTCGCGCGCCGCGCCCTCATGTCGGGCCGCACCTTCGCGCGCCGCTTCCGCGCCGAGACGGGCACGACGCCCGCCGCGTGGCTCAACCGTCAGCGCATCCTCCGGGCGCAGACCGAGCTCGAGCAGACGGATGACGGGCTCGAGCAGATCGCGCAGCGCTCGGGCTTCGGCACGGCCGCCGTCATGCGGCACCACTTCCTCAAGGTGCTCGGCACGACGCCGACCGCCTACCGTCGCGCCTTCGGCGAGCGCGCGGCGGGCTGAGCCGTCCGGCGGCCCGGCCGAGGCGGATCACGCCGCCAGGTGGTCGCCGATGTTCTCGACGATCGCCGACACGAGCGCGAGTTCCCGCTTTTCCCAGACGAACAGCGCGCCCGACTCGGCGTCGTACCACCCCTGCACGAGGAGCGAACCCCACTCCGTTCCGACGCACAGCACGCTGCCTCCCGGCTCCGGGGGCAGCGTGACGGCCACGGTCACGCCCTCGACCGAGGCGGGACGCGCATCCGGAATGAGGCGCGCTCAGCAACGATTCCGCATCGATCGCGACGGGCGCGACGCCTCCGTCGTCACCGCGGGCCGTCGTCGCACGACGGGCTCTGTCAGGATGGGAGGGTGACCGATGACGACCGCGCGGCGACCGCGAGCACCCGCGGGGAGGACTACGCCGCGCGCCTCGAACGGCTCCAGAACAAGTGGTGGAAGCGCGCGCTCGACGTCCAGCGTCCCTACCGCTGGAACATCCGCCGCTGGGATCTCGGCCGCGCCCTCGACGTCGGCTGCGGCAACGGCCGCAACCTCATCTCGCTGCCCGCGGGGTCGGTGGGCGTCGATCACAACCCCGCGCTCGTCGCGGCGGCGCGGCGACGAGGCTGCGAGGCCTACACCGACGAGGAGTTCTTCGCGCGACCAGAGCTCTGCCGCCCCGCGTCCTACGACGGGCTGCTCGCCTCGCACCTCATCGAGCACCTGAGCCCGGCCGACGCGCGCCGCATCCTCGGCTCCTACCTGCCGTGCATCCGCCCCGGCGGGCGCGTGCTCTTCATCACCCCCCAGGAGCGAGGCCACGCGTCCGACCCGACCCACGTCGCGTTCAGCGACCACGCGGCGCTCGTCGCGCTCGCCGACGATCTCGGGATCGTCGTCGACCGGACCTACTCGTTCCCGTTCCCCCGCGGCTTCGGGGCCGTCTTCATCTACAACGAGTTCGTGCTCGCGGGGCGCATCCCCGGGTGATCAGCCGCCCGTCGAGGCGACGAACAGGACGCCCTCGCCCGCGAGGCGCAGCGGGTCGACGCCGTCGACGTAGAGCGCGTCGCCCTGCGTGAGCGCGGGGCCCCCGTCGACCTCCACGCGACCCTGTGTGCACAGCACGATCGCGGGCCCGGACAGCGGCAGGTCGACGCCCTCGGCGAGGGCATCATCGTCGAGGACCGTGAGCACGAAGTCCGGCACATCCGGGCGGAAGACCCGCACCCCGGGCCGCGGCCTCTCGGGCTCGAGGTAGGGCGCGGGAAGCGGGCGGAAGTCGAGCACCTCGAGCAGCTCGGGAACATCGACGTGCTTCGGGGTCAGGCCGCCCCGCAGCACGTTGTCGCTCGATGCCATGAGCTCGATGCCGAGTCCCTCGAGGTAGGCATGGATGTTGCCCGCCGGAAGATAGAGCACCTCGCCGGGGTCGAGCTCGACGGTGTGCAGGAGGAGCGAGATCGCGATTCCCGGGTCGCCCGGATAGTGGTCGGCGAGCGTGCGCACGGTGCGCCAGCTCGGGCCGTCGACCGTCGCGGACGCCTCCACGACGGCCTCGACGAGGTCGTCGACGTCGTCGCCACCCCCGATGAGCCACGAGAAGACGTCGCGGATCGCGTCGTCGCCAGTGAGCCGGGCGAGGAGCGGGGCGATGCGCGGGTCGGACGCGACGGGCGCGAGCACCTCACGGGTCTCGGCCACGGGACGGAAACCGGAGAGCGCGCGGAACGGGTCGGAGAGTGCGTAGATGAGCTCGGGCTTGTGGAAGGCGTCCTTGTAGTTGCGGTGCGGGGCGTCGAGGGGGACGCCCGCGGCGTTCTCGCGCGCGAAGCCCTCGACCGCCTGCGCCATCGTCGGATGCGCCTGGAGGGAGAGCGGAGCGCCCGCGGCGAGCACCTTGAGCAGGAACGGCAGCCCGCCGTCGACGACGTCGAGCAGGGTGCGGTCCTCGTCCACGACCCGCGCGGGCGAGCCCGGATGCGCCCCCAACCACAGCTCGGCCTCGGGCCGCCCGCTCGGCGTCCGGCCCAGCAACCCCGCGATCGCGGTCGTCGACCCCCACGCGTAGTCACGGGGCGTGTTGGTGATCGGCACGAACATGCGCCCTCCCCTCGGCCGTCGCATTGGATCAAACTACCAACCGCTTTGGCCCGCTCGGCCGCCGCCCGTAGGCTCCGGATGCCCGCATCCGGAACAAGGGAGTGACCCGCATGTCCTTCTCGCAACTCGCCAGCGACTTCTACGGCTTCGAGACGAAGCTCACCGAGACCGAGCGCGAGGCGCTCGGCGGCATCCGCGCCTGGCTCGAGTCCGACGTCAAGCCGGTCGTCAACGACTACTGGGACCGCGCCGAGTTCCCGAAGGAGATCCTCCCCGCCTTCCACGCGCAGCCCATCTTCGGCATGCAGTGGGACGAGACGAAGCGCTTCGAGAACTCCGCCGTGTACCGCGGATGGGTCGCCCTCGAGCTCGCGCGCGTCGACGCCTCCGTCGCCACCTACGTCGGCGTGCAGAACGGTCTCGCGCTCGGCGCGATCGGCGTGTGCGGCTCGCCCGAGCAGCGCGCCGAGTGGCTGCCGAAGCTCGCCGACGGCTCCGTCATCGGCGCCTTCGGCCTCACCGAGCCGCTCTCCGGCTCGGACTCCGCACAGGGCCTCACGACGACCGCGACCCGCGAGGGCGACGAGTGGGTCATCAACGGCTCCAAGCGCTGGATCGGCAACGCGACCTGGAGCGACATCGTCGTGATCTGGGCCAAGGACACCGCTGACGGCCAGGTCAAGGGGTTCATCGTGCCGACCTCGACCCCCGGCTACTCGGCCACCAAGATCGAGCGCAAGCAGGCGCTCCGCATCGTGCAGAACGCCGACATCGTGCTGACCGACGTGCGCATTCCCGAGAGCCTGCGCCTGCAGAACGCGAACTCGTTCCGCGACACCGCCGCCGTGCTGCGCCTCACGCGCGCCGAGGTCGCGTGGGCCGCGGTCGGCGTCGCGATCGGCGCCTACGAGGCGGCCCTCGCCTACGCCCAGGAGCGCATCCAGTTCGGCAAGCCCATCGCATCCCACCAGCTCGTGCAACAGCACCTCGCGGAGATGATGGGCGGCATCACGGCCTCGATCGCGATGTGCACGCGCGTCTCGGAGATGCTCGACGAGGGCACCCAGAAGGACGAGCACGCGGCGCTCGCCAAGGCCTACGCCACGAGCCGGATGCGCGAGGCCGTCGCGCGGGCACGCGAGGTCATGGGCGGCAACGGCATCGTGCTCGACTACGACGCTGCGCGGTTCTTCAACGACGCGGAGGCGCTCTACTCGTACGAGGGCACGCGCGAGATGAACACGCTCATCGTGGGGCGGGCGCTCACGGGGAAGGCTGCATTCGTCTGAGTGCGACGGGCGTCCCGACGACGTCGAGGACCTCCGCCCGATAGGGGGCGAGGCTCTCGGCGATCTCGCGCAGGCGACCGTCGGGGCGCCACGCACGCGACGGCACACCGCGCACGAACGAGTTGCGCCACCACTCGCGCGCGAGATCCGCGGTCGTGAACTCGCGCATCCGGCGCAGGTGCCAGCTGCGTTCGGGGTGGTCGTCGAGCCGCTGCGCGTGCGCCACGCGGCTCCACAGGTCGCGATACGAGCGGATCGGCACGTGCAGGATCTCCGCGAGGTTGGTGTGCACGATGGGTCCGTCGAGGTTGTCGGCCGCGTGCTGCCCCTGGCGCAGCCGCACGCCCGCGCGTGCCCTCAGCATGATCTTCGGGTGGTATTGCATGCGCACGAACGGGATCACGCCGTCGGTGACGAGGCGGCGCGCCTCCGCGGGGCTGCCGACGGGGATCGCGGATCGCGTCATCGTCCCGATGGAGCCGGGCGCCTCCCGCAGCACATCGCGGCGCTGCACCATGTTCGTGACCCCGATGTGGATGGCGGCTGCGTCGCCCGCATCCGCGACGGCGGTCGGGAGATCGACCCCGTGAAGCCACAGGAACTCGTCCGCGTCGGCGGGAAGCACCCAATCGGCCCCCTCGTCGACGGCCATCTCGTACAGCTCGCTCATGATCTCGGCCTGGCGGTAGCCGCCCGGCCGATCGACGACGCGCACGCGGGCGTCGGCATCGGCCATGGCGCCGAGGACCTCGCGCGTGCCGTCGGTCGAGCCGTTGTCGGCGACGATGAGCCGATCGACACGGAGATTGCGGAGGTGGTGGCCGATGGTGTCGAGGATGAGCGGGAACTCGTCGCGGACCATGAGGACGGTCGTGACAGCGAGCCCCTGGTGCATCCCCACAGCGTATCGGGGGCGTCGGCCCCGCTAGCCTGAACGCATGAGGGCCGCGTCGAGCTACCAGCGCGCGCTCGCGCTGGTGTGCGTCGGGGTGCTCGCGGCGGGAGACTTCTGGCGCTACCTGCTGAGCTGGTGGGGCTGGGGAGCCCTCGCCGTCATCGTCGTGGTGCTCTCGATCGTCGAGCTCGTGCGCACACGTGTCGAGCTGCGCCGGCTGCCGATGTTCCTCCTGCTCTTCCTCGCCTTCGCGACCGCGTCGATCGCCTGGTCGGCGTATCCGGGCGCGTCGGCTCTCGGCGTCGCGCTCACCCTCGCCACGACGGCCGTCGCCGTCTTCCTCGCGACATGCCTCACGTGGGAGGAGCTGCTCGAGACCTTCAGCGACGCGATGCGCTGGGTGATCGGCCTCTCGCTCGTCTTCGAGTTCGTCGTCGCGGCGTTCATCCGCCGGCCCGTGCTGCCCTTCTGGGTGGATTACAGCGACCTCGACAAGATCCCGGCCGCCTTCTACTGGTCGCGCGATCTGCTCTTCGAGGGCGGCCGCATCCAGGGCATCGTCGGGAACGCCAACATCCTCGGGATGCTGGCCCTGCTCGGCCTCATCGTGTTCGCACTGCGCCTCGCGGCACGCAAGGGATCACCCGTGTGGGGCTGGTTCTGGTTGCTCGCCGCACTCGCGACGATCGCCCTCACGCGGTCCTCGACCGTCATCGTCGCGGCCATCGCGGTGACGCTCACGGCGGCCTTCCTGGGCATCGTGCGCCGGACTGCGGGCGTCGCACGGCTCGTGGCGTTCGTGTGCGGGGCGATCGTCGTCGCCGGCGTCGTCGTCGCGGCCGTCGTCGCACGCGGGCCGATCCTCGCCGCCCTCGGGAAGAGCTCCGACCTCACCTACCGCTTCGAGATCTGGGAGACCGTGGGTGCGCTCGCCGCCGAGCGTCCCGTCGTCGGGTGGGGCTGGGTGAGCTATTGGGCACCCTGGGTGCACCCCTTCGACGACCTCATCGTGATCCGCGGCGTCACCTACCTGCAGGCGCACAACGCGTGGCTCGACGTGTTCCTCCAACTCGGGGCCGTGGGGCTCGCGCTCTTCGGGCTCTTCGTCATCGGCGCGCTCGTACGCAGCTGGGGCATGGCGGCGGAGATCACCCGCATCCGCTACTCGGCCGCCGAGCTCCGGTGGCCCGAGACGGCGGCGCCGCTTCTGCTGCTCGTGGCGCTCCTCGTGCAGAGCCTCGCCGAGAGCCGGCTCATCATCGAGATCGGCTTCGCCCTGCTCGTCGTCATCGCCGTCAAGACCGGATGGCGCGATCCCGAACGCGCGGAGGGGGTCGAGGCGTGAGCGAACGCCCCGACATGCGAGACGCGGGCGAGGCCTTCCTCGGGCTGCTGCGCACGCCCCGCTTCTCGTCGGTGCTCGCGACGACGGGCGTCGGCATCGCGGCGCTCAGCTACCCTCTCGTGCGTCTGACGGGCTGGGCGGGCTATCTCGCCGCTCTCTCTCTCCTGACCGCGCTCATGTGCCTCGTGCTCGCGCTGCGCCGTCGAGAGCTCGACGGCTACGAGGTGCCGCCCGTGTCGATGCTCGTGTTCATCGGCTGGGCGACCATCTCGATCGCGTGGAGCGACTACCAGTGGGGCACGCTCGGCGGCATCGCGTATCTCGTGACGTACGCCGTCGTCGGCATCTTCATCGCCTACACGCGCGACACGATCCAGATCGTGCGCACGTGGGGCGATGTGCTGCGCGTCGTGCTCGGCGCCTCGCTCGCGATCGAGCTGCTGTCAGGCATCCTCATCGACGCGCCCATCCCCTTCCTCAACGTGCAGGGGAAGCTCGCCGAGCTCGGACCGATCTCCGGAGTGCTGCAGACCCGCAACCAGCTGGGCCTGCTCGGGCTCATCGGCGCCATCACGTTCGCGACGGAGCTGCGCACGCGATCCGTCCGCAGGCTCACGGGCGTGCTCTCGCTCATCGGGGCGGGGCTGTGCATCGTCCTCACCCAGTCGGCCATCATCATCGGCACCGCGGGCGTCGTCGCGGTGGCGGCCGCCGTGCTGTACGGCGTGCGTCGCGTGCGCAGCGAGCGCCGTCAGACGTGGCAGTTCGCGATCCTCGGGGGCGCCGTCGCCGTCATCGTCGCGGGCTGGCTGTTGCGCGGGCCGCTCGTCGCCGTGTTCAACGCCCAGGGCGCGCTCGACTACCGACTGCGGTTGTGGCAGAAGATCGCGGCCCTGCTGCCCGGCAGCACGATCGAGGGATGGGGCTGGATCGGGCGCTGGCATCCGGACGTGTTCCCGTTCAGCGCCCTGACGACCTCGGGCGACCGGCCCGCGTCGTCGGCCCTCAACGCCTACCTCGACGTGCTGTTCCAGCTCGGGATCATCGGGCTCGTCGTGTTCGTCGGAATGCTGGGGCTCGCCTTCATACGGTCCTGGCTGCTCGCGGGCCGTCGCCGCAGCGTCATCTACGCGTGGCCCGCGCTCGTGCTCGTCGCGCTCCTGCTCGTCTCCCTCGCCGAGAGCTCGATCCTCGCGGAGTTCGGATGGCTCACCTTCGTCGTGTGCTGTGTGAAGGCGTCGCAGGAGCTCAGCTGGCGCTCGGCCCTGCGCGCCACCGGGCCGGTGGGCACAGACCCGTCCGCCTAGGATCGAAGGGTGCGGCGCGTCGTCTTCGTCTTCGATCCCGACTGGCCGGAGGTCGGATCCACGGTCATGCGGGGGCAGCAGCTCTCGGAGCTCGCGAGCGAGCGGCTCGGACGGGGCTGGCGCGTGCGCTACGTCCCGCTCGGCACCGATATCGCAGGCAGCGACGTGTTCCTCACCAAGAACGCCGCGCGCCGCCTGGACGCGGAGGGGGCTGCGCGCCTCGTCGCGCGCCGCAACCGGCTCTTCGTCGACATCGTCGACTCCGCAGCCCCCGAGTGGGTGCGCGAGGTGCCGTGCACGATCGTGAGCTCGTCGTACACCTCCCAGCTCGTGGCGGCACGCGAGCTGCCCGAGCGCGAGGTCGTTCTCGTGAACCACCACACCGATCCCCGCATCCCGGAGCGCACGGGGCCCTTCGAGCGGTTCCGAGTCGCGTATGTGGGCGAACCGTTCAATGCGTTCCTGCCGCCCACGGTCGCCGAGCGGGTCGAGGTGCTCCCGGTGTCGACGGCGGAGCAGGACCCCTCGTGGGTGCCCCTCGTGGGGGAGTTCCCCCTGCACTACGCCCTCCGCACCCGCATGGCCCAGGACGACGTCAAGCCCTTCCTCAAGGGCTTCACGGCGGCCGTCTGCGGCGCGAACATCGTCGCGAGCGCCAAGGATCCCGAGGCGCGCGCCTGGCTCGGAGACGACTACCCCTACCTCGTGCCCCGCACGACCCAGGACGCCGCCCTCGAGGTGCTCGACCGGGCGCGGAGCGACTACGGAACGGCGCGGTGGGATGCCGCGCTCGACACCATGCGCGGCATCGCGCAGCGTGTCACGCCCGATCGCATCGTCGCGGAGCTCCGCCGCGCCCTCTCACGCTGACGCGGCCGCCGCGGGACGCGGCCCGGGCTGGTGGAGGCCGCTCGCGGCGAGCAGGGCGTCCGCGACGACATCGAAACCGTTCTGCGCCGCGTAGGCGATGCCGGCTCGCGACATCCGCTCGAGCAGTGCGTCGTCTCCGAGCGCCTCGACGATGCGGTCGGCGAGCTCGGCCGCGCGCAGCGGGCGCTCGATCTTGCCGACGACCGCGTCGGGCAGTTCCGCCATCCAGCCGAGTCGCGTCACGAACGTGGGCACGCCCGCCGCGATGCTCTCGGCCACGGCGGCCGAGCTCTCGCCGTTGAAGAGCGTGCGCGGCTGCACGGTGAGGATCGAACGCGCGAGCCAGTCCGCGTACTCCTCGGCGCTCACGCGTCCCGTGAGGAGCACGCGGTCCGAGAGCCCCGCCGCGGCGATGCGCTCCCGCAGCTCCACCTCGAGTGCCGGCTGGTCGACCTTGCCGACGAAGACGAAGAGCACGTCATCGACGCGCTGAGCGGCCGAGATGAAGGCGTCGCACAGCGCCGAGGCCTCCTTCGCGCCGCTCACGAAGCCGAACGACGTGACCGCGTCGCGCACCGCATCCGGCCGACCGGGGCGGGGGAAGCCGAACGGCAGCACGGCGACCTTGCGCCGGTCGGCGCTGCGCGACTCGAGCATCGCGATCGTGCGCGCCGATTGGGAGTGCACGAGCACGCGGTCGGCGACCTCGAGCACAGGACCGGTGAGCAGCCCGTTCGTCTGGACGGCTTCGTGCGCGGGGAACGACGAGTAGTGCCCGAGGGCGTCGGGCAGGTGCCCCCAGCGCGTGCGCGAGACGGCCGCACGCGCGGCGTCGTCGAGCAGGTCGGGTCGGCTGTCGGCGAGGATCGACATGAGGCCCGTGAGCCGGACGTCGTGCAGCATGACGGTGCCCCCGCGCGCCTTGAGGATCTCGAAGCCGTCGACATGGAACTCGCTGTTGCCGATCGCGACCACGACGTCGACGTAGTCGCGGAACTCGGCGAGCTGGAAGAACTCGCCGTAGGCGTGCAGCTCGACGCCCTCCCAGTCCGGAAGCTCGGCGCCCGCCTGGGCGTAGACGTCGACGTCGACGCGCGCGCGGAGCTCGTCGAGCAGGCGCAGGCTGTAGTCGGAGATCCCGCTCGGTGCGGGCGGCAGCGGGGTGACGAACGCGATCCGCGGACGCACGATGCGACGCGGGCCGCGCGAGCGACGCAGCCGACCGTAGGCGTCGATGGCCGCCGCGGCGACCTCGTCCCAGGTGTGGGCGGAGGTGTCGACCGCGACGAGCCGTGCACGCAGTTCGGCGTCCTCGAGGCCGCGGCGCATGGCGTCCGCGATCGAGGCCGGATCCTCGGCGTCGAAGCGCGCCTCGGGGATCGGGATGATGTCGCGCAGCGACGAGTTGTCGCCGACGATCGCGGGGACCCCCGAGCGGATCGCCTCGACGACGGGGATGCCGAATCCCTCGTAGAGCGACGGGAAGACGAAGAGCTCGGCGCGCGCGTAGAGGCTCTTGAGCAGCTCGTCGCTCACGGCGTCGGTCAAGACGACGGAACCCGTGATCCCGAGCTCGGCCTCGAGCCGCTCGAGGTCCGCCCGGCCCGCTGCCGTGAGGCGGCACACGAGCACGAGCGGCCGTTCGGCGCGCAGCGCCTCCGGCAGCAGGGCGTACCCGCGCAGCAGCCGCTCCATGTTCTTGCGGAAGTCGATGCCCCCGACGGAGAGCACGTAACCCCCCGTGAGTCGTGGGAACGCGGCGCGCACCGCGCGTTCGTCCTCGTCGCCCGGGCGCCGCACGGAGAACGACTCCGGCACGCCCGTGCCGATCACCTGGATCCGCGACGGGGGCAGGTGCAGAAGCGAGACCGCATCGCGCGCGGTGGACTCGGAGATCGCGAGCACGAGATCCGAGGCGCGCACGATGTCGAGGGCGAAGAGGTAGTCCGAGCGGTAGCTCGGATCGCGCAGATAGTGGTCCGCGTAGATGAGCGGGATGAGGTCGTAGAGGGTGCTGACGTACTTCGTGTGCGGACCGCGCATGCGGTTGGCGAACACCATGTCGGTGCGCAGCCCCGACGCGACGTGCTGGAACGGGGCGACGGAGTGGATGACGTCGGGCCTCGCGAGGCTCGGGTCGTCGGCGAAGGCGAGCCGTCCGGTCGGCAGCAGGTCGAGCGCGGTCGGAGGAACGGGGTCACCTGAGCGCAAGAGCCATCGGCCGACGAGACCCGGGGCCGCGTGCTCCATCGCCATCGCATACTCGAGGCTGTAGCGCGGCACCCCGCGCTCCGCGCTGTAGCGGTCTTGGATCGCGTCGATGTTCGCGTAGATCCGCACGGCTATCCCGTCACGTCGGCGAACGCGACCGTCGTCGCGCCGCTCGGATGACTCCCCACCATCGGATGGACCACGAGCGCGTCGCGAAGCCGGTCACGGTGCTCCTCGGGCCAGCCGAGCGTGTCGGCGACGAGCCCGAGCGCCTCGACGGGGTCGCGGTCGGCGACCGCGAGGCCGACGATCGTGCGGGCGGGCACGGGAGCGACGACGCGATCCGTGCGGTCGAGGGCCGCGACGAGCTCCTCTCCCCCGACGATGACGACGGCGCTCGCGCGCGCCGCGAGCGAGGTGATGGCCTCGACGGCCGAGACGTCGACGACGACCGGACGCAGCCCCATCGCGCGCACGACGGCGACGACGTCGACGGCCGACGATTCGCCGACCACGACGACCGTCGACCCCGGCTCCACGTCGGCGAGCGCGGCGACCGCGAGTGCGTCGCGGTAGCGCCAGACGGGCTCGCCGGCGAGCCAGGCCTCGGAAACGGCGGCCTCGAGGCGCGACACCGAGGAGCCGACGAGCGAGACGGAGTCGCGGAGCGAGAGGAGAACCTGGTCGCGAGCGGGATCGCTCGTCTTCGACCCGTCGCGGTTGATCTGATCGACACCGGCGGCGATGTGATCGAGCCTGCCCACGAGCCAGGCCATCCCAGGGCGGAGCATGCGCTTGATCATACGGTCCTCGGCAGGCAATCGGGTGAGGCGGGCCGCGCGCGACGCCGCCATTGCGTCGTTCGAAACTATCAGTTCGCCGGAGGGCGTCGTATTCCGCGCCGCAGGAGGGCGCGCGAGGCGGGCGCCGGCGCGAGCGATCGCGCCCAGGCGTCCTCGTCGGCGCGGATGCGCGCGGCCACGCCCTCCACGACGCGATCGTGGGCGTCGAGCACGTGCTCGTCGAGCGCGGGATCGTCGACGCGATCCGGACGGTCGGCGCCCGTCTCGCGCAGGAACTTCTCGAGCCGTTCGAGCGAGGTGTCGGCCGCGAGCGGACCGGAGGTGAGGGCGATCCCGGCCGCGCCGAGCGATGCGAGATCGACATCGCCGTCGACGACGGCGCGCATCGCCGAGGCGAGGGCGTCGACGTCGCGATCGATGAGGAGGGAGTCGACGCCGTCGTGAAGGGATTCGGCGGGACCGCAGTCGCGCGTCACGATCGGCACGGCTCCCACGGATGCGGCCTCGAACGGCGCCGACGCGCCGGGCTCGCGACCCCAGGTGGGGAAGAGGAACGCGTCGGCCTCCGCGTGGGCCTCGACGAGCTCCCGCTGACCGACGAAGCCGGGGAAGCGCACGACGTCGCCGACCCCCGCCTCCTCGGCGCGCCGACGCCAGGCCTCGACGTCGCCCGAGCCGAAGACCGTGACCTCGAAGGTCCGGCCCTCCCGCCGCAGCCGCGCCGCGGCGTCCACGATGAGGCCGACGCCTTTGAACTCGGTGAGCACGCTCGCGGCGGTGAAGCGCGTGACGCCTCCCGCACGGTAGTCGCGTCCCCGCACGATCCCGTGCGGTCGGACCCCGCGCGGGATGACCTCGACGGGCCCGAGTGCGACGCCCTCGTCGGCGATCTCCGAGGCGAGCGTGCGGCTCACGACGCTCGCCGAGCCGCTCGCGAACGCGGCACCCGGCTCGAGCGGTGCGAGCAGCTCGGGATCGAGGTCCTCGAGGAGCACACCCGGCACGCGGTCGCCGAGGTTCCAGACCCACGGCACCCCGCTGCGGCGCACGAGGTCGAGCAGGGCGATGCCGCCGAGGCCGATGACGTTGAAGACGAGCACGCGGTCGGGGCGATGCCGCCGCAGCGCCGCGAGCAGCACCAGAGTGTTGTCGAGCTGGCTCGCCTTCGACTCGTACTGGAAGAGCGTGTTGACCGAGGAGCTCGTGGGAGCCACGCGCTGGTAGGCGCGGAGCGCGAGCGTGCGCTCGACGCCCTCCTCCCGGACCGGCTGCCACGCGGGCGACGTCAGCACCCGGACGTCGTGACCGCGGCCGCGCAGCCCGGCGACGATCTTCTCCGCCGCGAGCTCGTAGCCCCCGAGCACGCGAGGGGGGTAGAGGTTCGTGACGACGAGGATCTTCATGTCATGAGTCGAACGAGCGGCGCAGGGCGTCGATCCCCGAGGGCGCGTCGCCGTCGAAGATGAGCCGGCCGTGCGAGAGCACGATCGCGCGGTCGCACAGGTCGAGCACCTGCTTGGCGCTGTGGGTCACGAGAACGATCGTGCGCCCCTCCGCCTGGAACTCCGCGATCTTGTCCATGCACTTGCGCTGGAAGGGTTCGTCGCCGACCGCGAGCACCTCGTCGACGAGGAGCAGGTCGGGGTCGACGTGCACGGCGATCGCGAACGCGAGGCGCACGTACATGCCCGACGAGTAGAACTTCACCTGGGTGTCGATGAACTCGCCGATCTCGGAGAAATCGACGATCGAGTCGAAGTAGTTGTCGGTCTGCTTGCGGGAGAGACCGAGGATCGCGGCGTTGAGGTAGACGTTCTCGCGCCCCGTGAGGTCGGGGTGGAAGCCCGCCCCGAGCTCGAGCAGCGCGGCGAGGCGGCCGCGCCGCTCGACGATGCCCGTCGTGGGCTGCAGGATGCCGCCGATCGTCTTGAGCAGCGTGCTCTTGCCCGATCCGTTCGCGCCGACGAGCGCGACGGTCGAGCCCGACTGGATGTCGACGCTCACGTCGCGGAGGGCCCAGAAGTCGTCCTTGTGCCGATTGGAGCGCGCGAAGTTGACGATGCGCTCCTTAATCGACTTGTCCTTGCGGATGACGAACCGCTTGGACACGTCGCGGACGCGGACGACCGTCGGGTTCTCGGTGGCGGTCACGATCAGATCTCCTGCGCGAAGTTGCCCTGGAGCCGCGAGAAGATGCGCTGGCAGATCCAGAGGAGGACGAGCCCGATGACGAACACCACGAGCATGCGGAGCTCGAGGTGTTCGGGCCACGGCTGCGGCCCCACGATGATCTCGGCGCCCGAGGCGTCCGTGCCCATCGACCGCGGCTCCGAGCCGGCCTTCCACAGCGCCTTCTGGAATCCGATGATCGCGATCGAGACGGGGTTGAGCAGGTAGACGTCGGGCAGCCACGGCAGATCCGAGCGTTCGGCCGCCTGCTCGACGAACGACCACGAGTACACGATCGGCGAGGCCCAGAAGAAGATGAGCATGCCGACCTCGACGAGGTACTGGATGTCGCGCAGGTACACGTTCCACGCCGACAGCAGGAGCGCGAGCGCGACGCCGTAGACGAGCACGATCGAGATCGCGGCGGGTGCGTAGAGCAGATCCCACGAGAGCGGGAACTGCCCGAGCGCGATGGTCGCGGCGATGAGGACGGCGAACTGGATGAGGAAGTTGAAGAGCGCGGATCCGGTCGCCGCGAGGGGGAAGATCTCGCGCGGCAGGTAGACCTTCTTGATGAGCCCCGCGTTGCCGAGGATCGACTGCGTGCCTCCGGTCACGATCTCGTTGTACAGCCCCCACAGCGTGAGGCCGGTGAACACGAAGATCCCGAAGTCGGGGATCGCACGCGCGGCTCCGAGGAACTGCCCGATCGCGACGAAGTAGATGAGCAGCATCGTGAGCGGGCGCAGGAAGCTCCACAGCAGCCCGAGACTGCTGTCCTTGTAGCGCGCCTTGAGCTCGCGGCGCACGAGAAGGTCCATGAGCTCCCGGTTGCGCACGATGTCGCGTGCCGAGGAGAGGAACCCGATGACCCGTCCGCCGGCCGCTGCGGCCGGCTGGAAGGGCAGTGCGGCCAGCCGCGCGGCTCGCTGCTGCGCGTCCTCGCTCATGGGTGCTCCTGGAGTTGTCGGGGGGCCCGGCGGCCCCGTGTCATAGTAGTCGGCCCGTCGCCCGGCTCAGTTCTCCACGAGGTAGCTCCAGAGCTCCTTGGAGTAGTCCGACCAGCTGCGTCCGGTGCGGCGCCGCGCCTCCGCCCGGAGCCGCGAGGCGGTCTCCTCGTCGAAGAGCACGCGGTCGATGGCGTCCGCGATGTCGCGGTCGTCCCGCGGGTCGACGAGCAGCGCGCCCCCGCCCGCCGCGATCTCGCGCATGCTGCCGAAGCCCGACGTCACGACGGGGGTGCCCGCGAGGAGCGACTCCGCCACCGGCAGCCCGTATCCCTCGTTGAGGGACGGGAAGACCGTCGCGTCGGCGCGCTCGTAGGCCGCCCACAGGAGGCCGTCGGACAGCGCACGTCGCGTCACGACGGGTCGACCCGCGTCGACGAGACGCGAGACCGCCGCCGCGAACGACTCGCCGCGCCAGCCGTTGCCGCCGACGAAGCCGAGGCGGAACCGACGCCCGGCGTTCCAGAGCGATTCGCACGCCGCCAGGACGGCGAGGTGGTTCTTCCGCGGCTCGTGGCTGCCGACACACAGCAGGAACGGCAGGTCGTCGGGCGCGAACTCCTCGCGCACGCGCCTGCGATCCTCGTCACTCACGTCCTCCGCCTCCGTCGCGAGGGGGATCGCGCGCACGTCGGGACCGAGCATGCCGATGCCTGCGAGCATCTGGCGCCAGCCCATGTACTCGGTCGCGGCCGCCTCGGAGATCGTCGCGACGCGGCTCATCTCGGCGACCGCACGGAGGTTGCGGGCGAATGCGGCGGGCATACCCCCGCCCGTCGTCTCGCCGCTCGTGAGCGGCACGGTGTCGTAGCCGATGACCCCCGATGCGTTCCCGGAGAACTCGGCGAGCGCCTGGATGCGCTGGGTGCGTTCGTTCTCGATCGCGAGCTCGGGCAGCAGGAACGTCGAGTCCCACGGCACGATGAAGGCCGAGGGGCCGCGCTGCGCGACGGGCGGACCCCCGTGCAGCGCCCGCTCGACCTCTGCCGGACCGAGCTCACGCAGTCCGGTGTAGCCGCGTTCCCACCCCACGAGCACGATCGAGTGACGCAGCCGCCACTGCTCGACGGTCTTGCGGACGACCCGCTGGATGCCCGTTGCGAGGTCCGTCTGCGCCGTGTGGTGCACGTCGACGACGACCGCCTCGCGCACGATCGTGACGGCGGGCCCGCGCAGCGGCGCCCTGCGTACGAGGGCGGCGACCCCTGCGTCGTGTCCCGCGACGGAGAGCTCGCGTCGGAACGCGATGACCTCGGCGCGGAGCGGCAGTCGCCCGTTCATGACGGCGAGCGCGAGCCAGACGCCGCTGTCGCCGTTGGCGGCGAGGGCGCGGGCCGTGCGCTCGAGCAGCTCGGCGGTGCCGGGCGATCCGGCCACCCCCTGGGTGCCTTCGAGAGCCGCCAGCAGGTGCGTGAGGCGGGCGCGACGCGACGACTCGTTCATGCCGGCTCCTCCACGAGCGCCGCCCAGACCTCCGCCGCGTAGTCGTCCCACGTGCGCCTCGGTCGCGCGCGGATCTGCGCACGCAGCTCGCGCAGCAGCTCGTCGTCGACGAGCAGCCTCCGCATGGCCGACACGAGCTCCCCGTCGTCGCGGGGGTTGATGAGGAGGCATCCGCCGTCCGCACCGATCTCGCCCGTCGAGCCGTAGTCGCTCGTGATGGCGGGCGTGCCCGTCGCGATCGACTCCGCGACCGGAAGCCCGTAGCCCTCGTGGATCGAGGGGAAGACGGTGAAGCGCGCAGCGGCGTACGCCGACAGCAGCTCGGCATCCCCCACCCCGCGGCGCACGAGGATCGGGCGTCCGCGCCCACGCAGCTCGCGGACCTGTCGGTCGAACCGTCGGATGTTGTCGGCCGACCCGCCCCCGATGAACTCGAGCGAGAAGTCGAGCCCCTCGCGCCAGAGCATCTCGGCCGCGAAGAGGATGGCCTCGTGGTTCTTGCGCGGCTCTTGGCTGCCGACGCACAGCACGAGGGGGCGGGACGAGAGCGGCGTCTCCTCCTCGTCCGCCGTGGGGACGTCGATCGGGAGGCTCACGGCGCTCGTGCGCGGACCGGGGAGTCCCTGCGCCGCGAGCGCCGAGGCGAACCCGCCGAACTCCCGCGCCGCGGTCTCGCTGATCGCGACGACCGTCGAGGCGCGCTTGACGATCCCCAGGTAGTGGGAGAACTTCTCGATCTCGAGCTCGGCGACCGTGTTGGGGCTCACGACCGGGATCATGTCGTAGCCGATCATGGCGACCTCGTTCCCGGAGAACGCCGCGAGCGCGGTGAGCGCGGCGCTCTGGAACGCCTGCGGCACCTCCGGCAGCACGACGT
Organism: Actinomycetes bacterium; assembly: GCA_023428065.1. Lineage (GTDB taxonomy): Bacteria > Actinomycetota > Actinomycetes > Actinomycetales > Microbacteriaceae > Homoserinibacter. The sequence continues at coordinate 40,355 of JAEYZI010000095.1, forward strand.
CGGTGCCGAAGGGGATGACGATGCGCGACGGCACGGTGTCGTCCGCATCCTCGGATTGGGCGTTCCAGGAGATCACGCGGCCCGTCTCGAGCTCCGAGAGCCGCCGCATCGCGGTGCCCGCGTCGTTCCAGGCCACGAGCACGATGTCGGGCTGATCCCGCACCCAGCGCGACACCGTCTCGCGCACGACGCGCTGGATCCCGGTGTTGTGCGCGTAGCGCGCGCAGAAGTTGACGTCGACGACGGGCGCGTCGACGACCTCGATCTCAGCCGACGGGTCCCCCAGGCCGATGGGATCGCGCATGCCCGCCTGGAGGAACACCCCGAGCGCCTCGACCGCCGGTTCGATCCACAGGCGGCGGCGAACCCACGTCACCGTCTCCTCGTCGGGGAACCCGCTCAGCACGGCCGCGAGCAGGAGCCACACGAGGCGCACGTCCTCGCGCTCCCGCACGGTCCGCGCGAGGAGGTCGAGCAGGACGCCCGCGCCGCGCTCGCGGTGCGCGTCGATCGTCGCGGCGTCGTCGACGATGTGCGCCGCCACGGCGTCGAGCCGCTGCACGAGGGATGCGCGCGCCCGCGGGAGAGCGAGTTCCGGTGCGACGAGCGTCATGCGCGCGGCGTCCGCCGACGCTCGATGACGATCTTCGCGACCGCCACGGGCCCGATCGTCCGCACCGCCGTGAATCCTCGACGTGCGAGACGGAGGGGGCGCGTGATGCGCCAGGAGAGGGAGTTCTCGTAGTCGCGGACGATGCGCCCTTCGGACACCGCGAGCTCGAGCCAGCGGTCGACGGCGCCGTTGCGATAGGCGTCCAACTCCGATCGGAGCTGTGCAATGTCGTCGCCGGAGGGCGGCGGGCTGTCGGGGGTTTGGCTCAGCACCGGCTCATTGTAGGACCGGGGGCTGCGCCGGCACCTGAGAGGATGCAGGGCGCCGAGTGGCGAGCATGGCTCGACAGCGCCCCTAGGATGGGCGACGAACCCGGCGCCACTCTGCCGTGGTCGAGCGAAGGAGCAACGCGGAGTGTCGGAATTCACCCGAGATGTCGTCGTGGTCGGGGGCGCGGGGCACGTCGGCCTGCCCCTCGCGATCGCGCTCGCCGACCGCGGCGCGCGCGTCGTGATCTACGACGTGAGCGAACGCGCGGTCGCGACCGTCAACAGCGGCGTCGTGCCGTTCACGGAGCCCGGGGCGGAACCGCTCCTGCAGGCGGCGCTCGCCGCGGGCCGTATCGAGGCCTCGACCGACCCCGCCGTCGTCGGTACGGCCGAGAACCTCATCGTCGTCATCGGCACGCCCGTCGACGAGCACCTGAATCCCGACCCCAACGCGATCCCCACAGCGCTCGAGGCGTGCGCCCCCTACTTCCGCGACGGCCAGCTGCTCGTGCTGCGCAGCACCGTCTACCCGGGCGTCACCTCGCTCGTCGAGGGCATGCTCGCGCGGCGCGGGCTCGACATCCCCGTGGCGTTCTGCCCCGAGCGCATCGCCGAGCACAAGGCGATGGAGGAGCTGTACTCCCTGCCGCAGATCGTCTCCGCCCGGCGTGACGACGGACGCGCTCGCGCGGAGGCGCTGTTCCGTCTCCTCACGGACAAGATCGTGCACCTCGACCCCGAGGAGGCCGAGCTCGCGAAGCTGTTCACGAACACCTGGCGCTACATCAAGTTCGCGGCGGCCAACCAGTTCTACATGATGGCGAACGACCGCGGTCTCGACTTCGAGCGCATCCGTGCGGGCCTCTCGTTCGACTACCCCCGCGCGAAGGACATGCCGGGCGCCGGCTTCGCGGCCGGTCCGTGCCTCTTCAAGGACACGATGCAGCTCGCCGCCTTCAGCGACAACACGTTCAGCCTCGGCCACTCGGCGATGCTCGTGAACGAGGGACTGCCGCTCTACATCGTGAGCCGCCTCGAGAACCGCTTCGACCTCTCCGACAAGACCGTCGGCATCCTCGGGATGTCGTTCAAGGCCGGCTCGGACGACATCCGCTCGAGCCTCAGCTACAAGCTGCGGCGCGTGCTCAAGTTCAAGGCCAAGGCGGTCATCGGCACCGACCCCTACGTGCCCGAGCACATCGACGACACCCTCCTGCCGCTCGAGGACGTGCTCGAGAAGGCCGACATCCTCGTGATCGCGACACCGCACGTGGAGTACCGCGACATCGCCACGACGAAGCCCGTCGCCGACGTCTGGAACCTGCTCGGGAACGGGGTGGTCGTGTGAGCGCGCACCCGCGCGTCTCCATCATCATCCCCGCCTACAACGAGGGCGACGGGATCCTCCCCGGGCTCGAACGCATCGTCGAGGCGGTCGAGACCGATGCGGAGGTGCTCGTCGTCGTCGACTCCCCCGACGACACGACCGTTCCCTCGGTCGAGCGCTTCGCCGAGCGCCACCCGTGGTTCCGCATCGTCGTCAACGACTACGGCCGCGGCCCCGCCCACGCCATCCGCTACGGCATCGACGCCGCGCGGGCGCGCACCGTCGTCGTGACCATGGCGGACGGCTGCGACGACCCCCGCCAGATCGACGACCTCGTGCTCCTCGTCGAGCGCGGCGTCGTCATCGCGGCGGCCTCGCGATACATGGCGGGAGGGCAGCAGGTGGGCGGGCCCCGCTTCAAGTCCTTCCTGTCGCGGGCCGCGGGCGTCTCGCTGCAGCTGTTCACCAACGCGGGCACGCGGGATGCGACGAACTCCTTCAAGGCCTACGATGCCGACTTCGTACGCACGGTCGGCATCGACAGCCGGGACGGCTTCGAGATCGGCCTCGAGCTCACGGCCAAGGCGCGCCGCCTGCGACTCCCGGTCGCCGAGATCCCCACGATCTGGCTCGACCGCGCCTACGGGGAATCGAACTTCAAGCTGCGGAAATGGATTCCGAAGTACCTGCGGTGGTACCGCTTCGCCTTCGGACCGCGATTGACCGCAGAACAGCTCACCAGGAAGGCACAGAGGATCACATCATGAACGCGAAGAAGGTCGTCGTCACCGGCTCGGCCGGTTTCATCGGCGGATACATCGTCGAGGAGCTGCTGCGGCAGGGCTACCGCGTCGTCGGCGTCGACAACTACTCCAAGTACGGCAAGGTCAAGAAGTCCTACGACGACCACCCCGACTACGAGCTCATCGTGGGCGACGTCCAGGACGTCGAGCTCATGACGCGCGTGCTCTCCGACGCCGACCACTTCATCGCGGGCGCGGCGCTCATCGGCGGCATCTCCTACTTCCACACCTACGCCTACGACCTGCTCGCGCAGAACGAGCGCATCATCGCGTCGAGCGTGGACGCGGCCATCGCGGCCAAGCGAGGGGGCGCTCCGCTCGAGAAGGTCACCTACATGTCGAGCTCGATGGTGTTCGAGTCGACCGACCGCTGGCCGAGCAAGGAGGGCGACGAGCGCATCGTGCCGCCGCCGCTGTCGAGCTACGGCTTCCAGAAGCTCGCCGTGGAGTACTTCGCGCGGGCCGCGTGGGACCAGTACGAGCTCCCCTACACGATCGTGCGGCCCTTCAACTGCGTCGGCATCGGCGAGAGCCGCGCGCTCGGCGATGTGGAGATCGACTCGGGCAACGTCAAGCTCGCGATGAGCCACGTCGTGCCCGATCTCGTGCAGAAGGTGCTCAAGGGCCAGGACCCGCTGCACATCCTCGGCACGGGCGAGCAGGTTCGCCACTACACCTACGGCGGCGACCTCGCGCGCGGCATCGTGCTGACCCTCGACCACCCCGCGGCGCTCAACGAGGACTTCAACATCTCGACCGCCGCCGGGCACACGGTCACCGAGCTCGCCGAGGTCATCTGGCGGAAGATCAAGGGACCCGACGTGCCGCTGCGACTCGTGCACGACGAGGCATTCGAGTACGACGTGCAGAAGCGCGTGCCGGATGTCACGAAGGCCAAGGAGGTGCTCGGCTTCGAGGCGACCACCTCGCTCGAGGAGATGCTCGACGAGGTCATCCCGTGGATCGAGAACGCCGTCGCCGACGGGACCATCTGACGTGGACCTCGTCGCGCGTGCCTGGGGCGCCGTGACGTCGCCGCGCGCGACGTGGTGGCTCGTGGGCGGCCTGATCACCCTGGGGACGCTCATCCGCATCCCCCAGCTCGGCCACACCCTCGCGGAGGCGTACGCGTTCCGCCAGACGCAGACCGCGTTCGTCGCGCGCGAGTACGCGCAGAACGGCATCGATCTGCTGCACACGCCCCTCCCCGTCTTCGGGCCGGGCGCCGACGTGCCGATGGAGTTCCCGCTCTGGCAGGCGATCGCGGCGCTCCTTATGGGCGCGGGGCTGCCCTCCGACGCCGCTGTGCGCCTGCTCGCGCTCGTGTCGTTCCAGGCGTGCGCGCTGCTGCTCGCCGTCCTCGTGCACCGCTGGCACGGTCGAGCGGCGGCGGTCGTCGCGGTCGCGCTCCTGCAGTTCCTGCCCTTCGGGCTGCTGTGGGGGGCCGCCTCGCTCATCGACTTCTTCTCGGTCGCCCTCGCGCTTCTCATGGTGGTCGGGATCGACGCGTGGTTCCGCGCCGGCCGCGTCGCGTGGCTCGTCGCGGGGTCCATCGCCGCGGTGGCGGCCTTCCTCGTGAAGGTCACGACCGTGCCCAGCTGGGGCCTGCTGCTCGTCGTCTCGCTCGTGCTCATGGTGCGTGCGCGCGGGTGGTCGGGCAGCTGGCGGCGACTCGCGATCGGCGCCGTCGGCCCCCTCGTGGGCTTCGCGGCGGCGCTCGCATGGACGGTCTACGCGGACGGCGTCAAGCGCGCCGAGCCCCTCACGGGCTTCCTCACGAGCTCGGCGCTGCGCGGCTGGAACTTCGGGACGCTCTCCCAGCGTCTCGACGCCGACGGCTACCTCACGATCCTCGAGAGGATCGCGGGCGAGATCGCGGGGCCGTTCCTCGTCGGGCTGCTCGTGGCGCTCGCCGCCGCCGTGTTCCAGTCCCGGTTCGACGACCGCCTGCGCACCGCCGGCTGGATCGCGGTCGCGGTGTCGGGGCCGCTCGTCTTCTTCAACCTCTACGTCGTGCACAGTTACTACCTCATCGCCGTGTACCCGGCGATCGTCGCCGCGATGGCCGTCGGGGCCGTATGGCTCTACCGCCTGCTGCCGGTAGCCACGTGGCGCAAGAACGTGCTCGCGGGTCTTGCCACCCTCCTGCTCTTCGGCGGCACCGTGCTGAGCGACGCGGGCCACGCGGATGTCGGCCAGTGGCTCTCGGGCAACCCGCGACCCGCTCTCTCGAGCCTCCTGCTCGACCAGACGCGACCGGGCGACCTCGTGGTCATGGTGGGCTGCGATTGGGACCCGACCTTCCTCTACTACGGCGAGCGTGCGGGGCTCATGCTCCGGGATGCCGATGCGGGCGACGCGTGGAGCCGGAAAGACATCCGCGACTACGACTACCTCGTGAACTGCCAGGAGGGCGTCATCGACCCCGCCGACTACCTGCCCGCGGGCGTCACGACCGAGCCGACCGACAGCTCCGGCTTCTTCCGGATCCTCCGCGACTGAGCCGGGTGGTCGCCGCGGCCGCGGCGGCTACCGCAGCTGCGCGCCGTCGAGCTGAAGCTGTTCGCCCGGCGAGCTCGAGTAGAGCTCCAGGCGGAGCGTGTCGTGGGCGCTCTGGGCTGCCGTGAGCGACACCGTCACGCGCGTCCAGGTGTCCGGCACCTCGACGGCCGCGGTCGCGACCTCGGCCGTGCCGCCGAGACCCCAGAGGGCGAGGGTGCCCTTCCACGTGTTGCCCGGAGCGACCGCGCGCAACCAGATGGTCGCCGTGTAGGTGTCGCCCACGTTGACCGCCCGCTTGACGTCGGTCGCGAGGGAGCCGGTCGAGTAGGCGGCGGTCGTCGTGGCGAACGCACGCCCGTCGGCCGGGCGCACCGCGCCGCCGGGGGTCCGTTCGAGCGCTCCGCTCGTGACGCCCGTGTCCCAGCCGGACGCCGACGCCTCGAACGAGGGGTTGCCGAGCAGGTTGGGCGTGATCGAGGCGTCGTCGATCCACAGGTCGAAGTCCACCGAGTTGAGGTAGATCTCGAATCTGAGCGACGAGGAGGCCTGCGTCGTCGTGAGCGTCGTCGTCACGGGCGTCCACGCGGGCCCCACCGAGAAGTTCGTCGAGCCGGCCTCCGGGCGCGCGCCCATCGACCACAGCGCGAACGACCCCGTGAACGGGACCGTGCCCGAACTCGATCTGAGCCAGACGGTCGCCGTGTACGAATCGCCCGGCAGCACGGCCGCGGGCACGTCCTGCCCGACCGACCGCCCCGGCACGGCCGTGTTCGACGCGAGGATCCACGTACCGTCGTGGGCCTCGGCGCCGAACTGGTAGATGGCGCGGTTCATGAAGCCGTTCTTGAACTCCCAGTTCGCGACGGACGCCTCGAACGAGGGCGCCGACATCGCGACGGGTTCGCGCGGTACGGATTGCACGTCCCGGATCAGCGACGTGGAGTCCATGTTGAGCATCGCATCCGTGCTGTCGAGGTAGACCTCGAGACGCACCATCGAATGCCCGCTGCGGGCGATCGGAAGCGTCAGCGTGATCTCGGTCCACTCGGCGCCGACCGTGAACTTGCGCGACGCGACCTCGGTCGATCCGCCGAGCGCCCAGATCGCGAGCGAGCCGCTGAACGACTTGCCGGCGGTCGCCGAGCGCACCCAGATCGACCCCGTGAAGCTCTGCCGCGGCGCGATCTGGGTGACGACGTCCTGCGAGAGGGAGCGGCCGCGGGTCGCCGTGTACATCGCGAGGTAGTAGCGACCGGCCTTCGCGTCGCTCGCGGGGCCGACGATCTGGCGGTCGAGCGCGCCGTTCGCGAACCCCCAGCCCTCGACGCTCGCCTCGAAGGACGCCGCGCGGAGGAAGTTGGCGGGGCTGCCGAACCAGTCGGTGAACATCCGCCAGAAGTTGCGGTTGCCGTAGCTCGAGCAGGAGTCGCCCGTGCTGTAGAGGTTGGCGAGCGCGGCCGCGTTCGGCTGGTACGGGGTGTAGTTGTACAGACCCGCGGTCGCCTGGTTGCGGATGAAGACCGCCGACTGACCGCAGGCGCGGTTGGGGTTGTACAGGATGTTGTTCTCGCGCCCCGCCTGGTAGTTCCACCCGCCGGGGTTGGCGCGGTAGCGCTGGAACTGCTTCGCGGCGAGATACAGCTGTGTCGCGAATCCGGACGACGCACTGTCGCACGGCGAGGTGTCGGGGCAGTTGAAGCCCGTCGCATAGCGGTAGGCGGCCTCGGTCGGGGTGCGCCGCGTGACGAGCGACTGCTCCTTCTCGACGAGCACGAGGAGCACCTGCGGGTTGATGCCGCACGCGGAGGCGACGACGGTGAAGTAGGTCGCCGCGGAGCCCGATCCGGCGGGGAGCGCGCCGCAGTACTGGTCGCCTCCCCGCGCCGCCCACCCGAGGCTGAAGTCCTTGAGGCACGGCACGCCGGCGGCGCGGCAGTCCTGGCCCTTCTCGTTGAGGAAGCTCTGCACCTGGCTGGGGTTCATCGCGGAACGGTTGTAGAAGACCTCGTCGCTGATGATGAAGCCGGGATCGAAGTCGCTGCCGTTCGCGGCATCCGCGCTCACGGTCGGCATGACGGTCAGCAGCCCCGCGGCGAGCGCTGCGCACAGGAGGCCCACGAGCCCCCGCCTTCTTGCCGTCGACGTCACGTCGTCACCTCGATCCTCTCCGGCGTTCCACCCCGATCGTCGGAGCGCAGCTCGAGCGAGCCGTGCCACTCCCCCGCCGAGACTAACCGGGCAAAGCGCCGTGACCGCGACGACACCCGGGCGGGCGCGGAGCCCGGTGCGCGATCGGAACGGCGCTCCCCGGATGTAGACTGAAGCCTTGCCCTTTCCCCACGACAACGAGGAATGACGACATGCGCGCCCTGATCACCGGCGTCACTGGACAGGACGGGCTCTATCTCTCCGAGCTCCTGCTCAGCAAGGGATACGAGGTCTACGGTCTCATCCGCGGACAGAACAACCCGAAGTACGAGCTCGTCCAGAAGACGGTCCCGGGCGTCAAGCTCCTGACCGGCGACCTCACGGACTTCTCCAGCATCCTGCGCGCGCTCGACGTCGCACAGCCCGACGAGGTCTACAACCTCGGCGCGATCTCCTTCGTCGCCTACTCGTGGGAGAACGCGCAGCTCACGACCGACGTCACCGGCAAGGGCGTCCTCAACATCCTCGAGGCGACGCGCCTGTGGGCGGGAGACGACCTCGACAAGGTGCGCTTCTACCAGGCGTCGAGCTCCGAGATGTTCGGCAAGGTGCAGGAGGTGCCTCAGCGCGAGTCGACGCTCCTGTGGCCGCGTTCGCCCTACGGCGTCGCGAAGGTCTTCGGCCACTACATGACCATCAACTACCGCGAGTCGTACGGCATGCATGCCTCCTCGGGCATCCTCTTCAACCACGAGTCGCCGCGCCGCGGCCCCGAGTTCGTGACGCGCAAGGTCTCGCAGGCCGTCGCGCGCATCGCGCTCGGCCTGCAGGAGGACGTGACCCTCGGCAACCTCGACTCGAAGCGCGACTGGGGCTTCGCGGGCGACTACGTCGAGGCCATGTGGCTCATGCTGCAGCAGGACGAGGCCGACGACTACGTCGTCGCGACGGGTGAGACGCACTCCATCCGCGAACTGCTCGACGTCGCGTTCGACGAGGTCGGCATCTCGGACTGGGAGCACCTCGTGAAGCAGGACCCCCGCTTCATGCGCCCCGCCGAGGTCGACCTGCTCATCGGCGATCCGGCCAAGGCGCGCGAGAAGCTCGGCTGGGCCCCCAAGGTGGGCTTCGAGGACCTCGTGCGGATGATGGTGCGCAACGACGTGGACGAGCAGAAGCAACTCGCTCGCCTCTGACGCTCGACCGATGACGCGCGCATTCATCACCGGCATCAGCGGTCAAGACGGCAGCTACCTCGCCGACCGACTCGCCGAGGAAGGTGCCGAGATCCACGGCCTCATCCGGTCGTGGGACGACGACGCGCGCGCCCTGCAGGAGCGCCACCCGGCGATCATCCTGCACGAGGGAGATCTCGGCGACGCCGATCGCCTGCGCGCTCTCGTCGCCGAGCTCTCGCCGCGGGAGATCTACAACTTCGCGGGCATCAGCTCCGTCGCCCAGTCCTGGCGCGACCCCGTGCTCACGGGTCAGGTGACGGGGGTCGCGGTCGCAGCGCTGCTCGAGGCCGCACAGGAACTCCCGGAGGGGGTGCGGTTCTTCCAGGCGTCGAGCTCGGAGATCTTCGGCAACCCGCCCACGAGCCCGCAGGACGAGTCGACACCCATCGCGCCGAACTCCCCGTACGGCGCGGCGAAGGCATACGCGCACCGCATGGCGGGGATGTACCGCGCGCGGGGCCTCTTCGTCACGACCGGCATCCTCTACAACCACGAGTCGCCGCGACGCCCCGAGGCGTTCGTGACGCGCAAGATCACGGCGGCTGCCGCCCGTATCTCGCTCGGGCTGCAGGACGTGCTCGAGCTCGGCGACCTGAGCGTCGAGCGCGACTGGGGATGGGCCCCCGACTACGTCGACGCGGTGCTCCGCGCCATGCGCCATGACACCCCCGCCGACTACGTGATCGCGACGGGCGAGAGCCACACCGTGCAGGACTTCGTCGACGCCGCCTTCCGTGCGGCGGGCGTCGACCCGGCCGACCGGGTGCGCGTGAATCCGGAGTTCATCCGCCCCGCCGAGATCTCCGAGATGCGTGGCGATGCCACGCGCGCCCGGGAGGAACTCGGATGGCGCCCGACGGTCGGCTTCGACGAGCTCGTCGCCCGCATGGTGGAACACGACCTCGAGCTCGCCCGGGTGGCGGGATCCGAGGAGTGACGCGCCCGCGCGTGCTCGTCGACGCGACGGCCATCCCGCCCGATCGCGGCGGGGTCGGGCGCTATCTCGACGGCCTCCTCGGCGCGCTCGCGACAGACGACCCCCCGACCGTCGTCGCACGCGCGGACGACGCCGAGCGCTATCGTGCGGCGGGACTTCCCGTCATCGTCGCGCCGCGCGCCGTGCGCTCGGCACCGTTCCGCATCCTGTGGGAGCAGACGGCGCTGCCGCGCCTCGTGCGGCGCGGAGGCTTCGACGTGCTGCACTCGCCGCACTACACCTTCCCCCTCGTCGGCCGCTTCGGACGCGTCGTCACGGTGCACGACCTGACCTTCTTCACGCTGCCCGAGCGGCACTCGCCGGCCAAGCGCGCGTTCTTCCGTTTCTGGCTTCGCCGCGCGGCCCGCGCGTCCTTCCCCGTGGTCGCGGTCAGCCAGGCGACCGCGGACGAGTTCTCGCGCATCACGGGCGCCGACCCGTCGCGGGTCGTCGTCGCGCCCCACGGGTTCGATCCCGAGGTCTTCGCCCCGCCCGCAGCACGAGAGATCGAGGCCTTCGGCGCGGCCCAGCAGCCGCCCCTCGAGCGGTGGATCGCCTTCCTCGGCACGATCGAGCCGCGCAAGAACGTGCCGGCGCTCGTCGCCGCGCACCGCCTGCTCGACGACGCCCCCGCCCTCCTCCTCGCGGGCGGCAGCGGCTGGGACCCGGAGGCCGCGCCCGCGATCGAGGCATCGCGCGCCGTGGGGCACGACGTGCGCCAGCTCGGCTACCTGCCGCTCGAACAGCTCTCCGCCTTCCTCGGTGGCGCCGAGCTCGTCGTCTATCCAAGCGCCGGCGAGGGGTTCGGTCTGCCCGTGCTCGAGGCGATGGCGACGGGGGCCGCCGTGCTCACGACCGCCGAGCTCGCCCTCCCCGAGGTCGGGGGCGACGCCGTCCGCTACTCGGGCACGACACCCGCCGAGCTCGCCGCCGCGATGCGCGCCCTGCTCGACACCCCGGGCGAGCGCGAGCGGCTCGGCGCCCGGGCGCGCGAGCGCGCGAGCCTCTTCACCTGGACACGCTCCGCCGAGCTGCACCGACGAGCCTTCGAGGCGGCGGCATGAGCGAGCGGATCGGTCTCGTCACGGTCGCCTACCGGTCGGCGGACGTGCTCCCCACCTTCCTCGCGACCGTCGGGGCCTCGAGCTCGCGACCCGTGGATGTCGTCGTCGTCGACAACTCGCCTACGGACGACGGGACGGCGGCGATCGTCGCGGGCGTGCCCGGAGCGCGACTGCTCGAGGCGCGCGACAACCCCGGCTACGGCACCGCCGTCAATCGCGGCGTCGCCCTGCTCGCACCCGGCATCCGGTGGGTCGTCATCGCCAACCCCGACATCCGCATCGCACCGGGCGCCGTCGACGAGCTCGTCGACGCGTCCACCCGACTGCCCCGCGCGGGCGCGCTCGGTCCCCTCATCCGCGAAGACGACGGAGAGGTGTACCCCTCGGCGCGCGACCTCCCCTCCCTGCGCACGGGCGTCGGCCATGCCGCCTTCGTGCGCGTATGGCCGGGCAACCCGTGGACCCGGCGCTACCGCAACGACCGCGAGGTGCGCGAGCGGGCGGCCGGCTGGCTGTCGGGTGCGTTCCTCGTCGTCGACCGCGCCGTCTTCGAGGCCATCGGCGGCTTCGACGAGTCCTACTTCATGTACTTCGAGGACGTCGACCTCGGTCGCCGCATCTCCGAGAGCGGTCACGTCAACTACTACGTCCCCTCGGCGGAGGTCGTGCACTCGGGAGCCGCCTCGACGCGGCACGCGCCGCGCGCGATGATCGTCGCCCACCACCGCTCCGCCTACCGCTTCCTCGCCTCGAAGTACCGCGGGTGGTACCTGTGGCCGCTGCGCGCCGCCCTCCGCGTCGGGCTCGCGTTCCGCGCTCGGGTTGCTCGTGGATAGGGTCGACTACAGTGTCAGGGTGCTTCCCGACCCCCTCCCGCCCGAGGGCGAGGAGCGTCCGTCCGATGCGCCCGAACTGATGTCGACCGGCGCCGTCCCGGCGCCCCCCGCCGGCATGAGCGGCCCCCCGGGCCCGCTGCTGCGGCTCATCCGCGACCAGCGCGTCGCCTTCCTCATCGTCGGCGCCGTCAACACCGCAGTGGGTTTCGGCTGGTTCGTGCTCTTCGAGCTCACGATCGGGCGACTGCTCGGGCAGTTCGGCTACCTCGCGACGCTCGCGTGCGCCCACGTCGCGAGCGTGCTGTGCGCGTTCGTGCTCTACCGACGGTTCGTCTTCCGGGTGCGCGGCCACGTCATCCGCGACCTGCTCCGCTTCGAGCTCGTGTACCTCGTCTCGCTCGGTATCAACTTCGTGCTGCTGCCCGTGCTCGTGCAGTTCGCGCACATCCCGCCCATCCCCGCCCAGGCGCTCATCGTCTTCGTGACGACGCTCGTCAGCTGGTTCGGCCATCGCGGGTTCAGCTTCCGACGCTCCGCACACGAGAAGGACGACGCATGACCCCCCGTGTCTCGATCGTGGTCCCCGCGTACAACAACGGCGCGTACATCGCCCGCACGATGGACTCGATCCTCGCCCAGACCTTCGGCGACTTCGAGCTCGTCGTCGCCGACCATTCGTCGACCGACGACACGTGGGAGGTCTTGCAGCGCTACACGGGCGACCCCCGCGTGCGGCTCCTCACGACCGAGGCCGGCGGCGGCGCACCCCGTAACTGGAGCCGCGTGACGGCGGAGGCCCGTGGCGAGCTCGTCAAGCTCGTCTGCGGCGACGACCTGCTCCACCCCGAGATCCTCGCGGAGCAGGTGGCGGCACTCGACGCGGCACCCGGCGCGGTGCTCGCCGCCGCGCGACGCGACATCGTCGACGCCCACGACCGTCCGTTCGTCGAGGGCCGCGGGATGCCGGGTCTGAGCGGCGTGGTCCCGGGGCGCGAGGCGATCCGGCGCACGGTCGTCGCCGGCACCAACATCTTCGGCGAGCCGGGCTGTGTGCTGTTCCGCCGCGAGGTGCTCGAACGCGTGGGCGGATGGGACGCCCGCTTCCCGTATCTCATCGACCAGGCGACCTACACGCGCGTGCTCCTCGAGGGCGACGCCGTCGCCGTCGACCGCTCGCTCGCGGCGTTCCGCGTGAGCGACAGCCAGTGGAGCGTGCGACTCGCGCGCTCGCAGGCCGAGCAGGCCATCGCCTACCACCACTGGCTCCTCGAGGAGCACCCCGACGTCGTGTCGGCGGCGGACGTACGCCGCGGCGACCTCGCGGCTCGGGCCATGAGCATCATGCGCCGCGGCGCCTACCTCGTGATGGCGCGGCGGATGCGGGCGCGCGGATGAGGGCCGCGCTGACCGCCGCGCGGGGCTGGTGGGTGCGATCCGACGCGGCGCTCTACGCTCTCGTCGCCCTCATCACGACCGTGCTCGCCACCACGGCGCTCGAGCTGTGGCGCGCCGATTTCGGCGTGCCGCTCGCCTACTGGGGCGACGCGATCCCCGTCGGCGCGCACTTCAAGACCGTCATCGAGACCGGCTGGTACGAGTACAACCCCCTGCTCGGTGCACCGTACGGCCAGACCTACAACGACTTCCCGACCGCCGACAACCTCAACTTCATCGCGGCGAAGATCCTCGGATGGTTCATCTCCGACTGGACGGTCGCCGTCAACGTCTACTTCGTCATCGGCTTCCCGCTCGCGGCGATCACGGCGACGTGGATGTTCCGCACGCTCGGGATCTCCCGAGCGATGACGCTCGCGCTCGCGCCCGTGTTCGCCCTCGCGCCGTACCACTTCATCCGCGGTGTCGGCCACCTCTTCCTCGCGTCGTACTTCGTCATCCCGCTCTCCCTCGTGATCGTCATGCGCGTCATCCTGGGTCGGCGCATCTGGGGCTGGCGCGAGACGCCGAACCGCTGGGCGCGACCGTTCGGGCGCGGTGCGGGCACCCTCGCGATCCTCGCCCTCACGGCGACCGCCCAGACCTACTACGCCGTCTTCTTCCTGCTCCTGCTCGCGTTCGCGGGGATCGTCTCCCTCATCGCGCGCCGCGACTGGCGGCGGTTCTGGGGCGCCGCGATCGCGGGCGGCGTGACGTTCGTGCTCGTCACCGTCAACATGCTGCCGGACATGATCTACGCGTGGGTCAACGGCGCCAACCCGACGGGACTCGAGCGCGGGCATGCGGAGGCGGAGATCTACGCGCTCAAGCTCTCGCAGCTCCTGCTCCCGTGGCCCGGGCACCGCATCGGCTTCCTGCGCAGCATCCGCGAGCAGTACGACGCGTCCTACCCGCTGCAGTCGGAGTTCCCGGCGCTCGGGGCGATCGCCGCCGCGGGGCTCGTGGCGTCGTTCCTCTTCCTCGCGTACGCCGCGGCGCGCGCGGGTCGTTTCCGCATCCGCGATCCGCACCTGCGGCGCGCGGCGGCGATCATCGGATCGGTCGCAGCGCTGCTCTTCGTGGCGTTCATCTTCTCGACCGTCGGCGGCCTCTCGACGATCCTGTCCTTCGTCACGACGAGCCTGCGCGGCTGGAACCGGATGTCGATCTACATGGCGGCGCTCGCGCTCATCACGGTCGGCGTGCTCCTCGACCTCGCGATCCGCGCGGTCGTGCGCAGGGGGCGTCTCGCAGGGCTCGGCCGCACGGTCCTGGCCGGCGGGATCGCGGTCGTGCTGCTCGGGGTAGGGTTCGTCGACCAGACGCCCGCAGATGCGGGGCGCGACTACGGCCCCACCGCGGAGCGCTTCCACGCCGACCGGGCATGGTTCCGCGAGGTTCAGACGGCGGCGGGCGAAGGCGCCACGATCATGCAGCTGCCCTACCAGTCCTTCCCCGAGGACACAGGGCCGACGGGCGTGCTCGGCTCCGAGGTACTCATCCCCTACCTCCAGACGGAGGGCATCGCCTGGACGGGCGGCGGCATCAAGGGCCGCCCCCGCGCCGAGTGGACCGACGTCGTCGGCAGCCAGTACACGCCAGAGCAGATCGCCGCGCTCGCGGTCGCGGCGGGTATGACGGGCATCCACGTCGACCGTGCGTCGCTCACCGACGAGGCCCGCCGTGACCTCGAGTCGGGCCTGCGCGCGGCCCTCGGCGCGCCGCTCGAGAGCGCCGACGAGCGCTACGCCTACTACGACCTCTCCCCCCTCGCCGCCGCGGTGCGCGCGACGCCGGCGGCCGAGCTCGACGACCTCGCGCAGCGCATCACGAACCCCGTCACGGTCGACGACCGCCCCGGGTTCCGGCGCGGCTTCGACGCGACGACGGGTGCCGTGCGCTCGACGCAGCGGGTGCCGGAGCCCACCATCCGTCTCATCAACGACAGCGACCGCTCGGTGTCGGCCACCCTCGAGCTCGCCTTCGAGTTCGACACGAGCGCGGGGGGCACCTCGCCCGCCTCGATCGAGGTGACGCTTCCGGACGGATCGGTGCACACGGTCGCGATCGACGACGGCACGGGGCGGCTCAGCACGCCCGTCGTGCTCCCGCCCGGAGCGGGGGTCGTCACGATCCGCGGGGCCGATCTGACCCGCCCCGGAGCCGTGCCGCTCGTGCTCACCGACCGCGCGGTGCGCGACGACCAGGTGGCGGCCTTCGCCGCCCGCTTCGACTGAGTCGGGCGGAGGCCGCGTGCTAGTGTCGAATGCCGTGACCGACCGTGTGGAGCCCTGGGAGGTTCCGCATCTCATCTCGGTCGTCATCCCCGTCTACGGCGGCGAGCGCACCCTCGCGGGCGTCGTCGAGGAGATCCTCCCGCTCGCGACCGAATCGCGTACGCCCGATGGCTACCCGTTCCGTGTCACCGAGATCGTGCTCGTCTACGACAACGGCCGCGACGACTCCGCGCGCGTCATCCGCGAGCTCGCCGAGTCGCACGACATCGTGCAGGCGGTGTGGTTGAGCCGCAACTACGGTCAGCATGCGGCGACCCTCGCGGGCATGGCCTCGAGCGGCGGCGAGTGGATCGTCACCCTCGACGAGGACGGGCAGCACGACCCGGCCGACATCCCCGTGCTGCTCGACACCGCCCTGCGCGAGCAGGCGCCCCTCGTGTACGCCCGGCCCACGAACAAGCCCTCGCACGGCTTCCTGCGCAACTCGGCCTCGCGCGGCGCCAAGTGGCTCCTCACGCGCGTCTTCGCGGGCACCAACGCCCGCGACTACCAGAGCTACCGCCTCGTGCTCGGCTCGATCGGCCGCGGCGTCGCGGCCTACGCGGGCTCGGGCGTCTACCTCGACGTGGCGCTCGGATGGGTCGCCCCGCCCCCCGCGACCGCGCCGATCCTGCTGCGCGACGAGGGCGAGCGGCGGTCGGGCTACTCGACGCGTCGCCTCTTCTCGCACTTCTGGCGCATGGTCATCACGAGCGGCACGCGCGGCCTGCGCTTCGTGTCGGCGCTCGGCGCCGTCTTCGCCGCCGTCGGCGTCGCCGTCTCCATCTACATCCTCGTCGCGCGGCTCACGGGCGGCGACGACGTGCCGGAGGGCTGGGCCTCGTCGATCGTCGTCGTGCTGCTGTCGGCCGGGGCCATCCTGGTCGCGCTCGGCATCATCGCGGAGTACATCGGCGTGAGCGTCAACATGTCGCTCGGCAAGCCCCCCTACCTCGTCACGGGCGACCCCGCCGACGGTCCGCTCGGACGCCGCCGCCCGACGCGATGACGACCGCCTGGATCGTCGGGCGCAGCGGCATGCTGGGCGGCGCGATCGCCCGACGCATCGCCCGCACTCCGGGGTGGTCGGAGAACGTGACCGACCCGCTGCCGTGGCTCGACGGCGCCGACGCGGTGCGGGCCGCGGCGCGCGAGGGAGTCGAGCGGCTCATCGCGGCCTCCGGCGACGGACCGAGCGCCGTCATCTGGGTCGGCGGCGCCGCCGTGACCTCGAGCAGCGACGCGCAGGTCGACGCCGAGTTCGAGCTGCTCGTCGCCGCATTCGAGGGCATGAGCGACGGATGGCGCGGTCGGGAGCACCGCACCCTCGTGTTCCTCGCCTCGTCCGCCGGGGGTGTCTACGCCGGCAGTGGCGAGCCCCCCTTCACGGAGTCCACAGCGCCCGCGCCCATCTCGCCCTACGGACGCCTCAAGCTGCGCTCGGAGGAGCACGCGCGCTCGGTTCTCGGCAAGCTCGGCATCCCCCTCTACATCGGCCGTATCGCGAACCTGTACGGACCCGGGCAACGGCTCTCGAAGATGCAGGGCATCGTCTCCCACCTCGCCCTCGCGCGTCTGACCCCCACGCCCGCCTCCGTCTACGTGCCGCTCGACACCCTCCGCGACTACCTCTACGTCGACGACGCGGCACGGCTCGTGCTCGATGGACTCGACCGCCTCGCGCGCGAAGGCGGCCAGGTGACGAAGGTGCTCGCGAGCGGCAAGGGCACGACGATCGCGGAACTGCTCGGGCAGCTCCGGCTCATCTCGAAGGCGCGACCGCGCGTGATCCTCGGGAGCTCACCGACGGCCCGTCATCAGGCGAAGGATCTGCGCCTGCGGTCGGAGGTGTGGCCCGAACTCGATCGAGTGGACGCGACGACGCTCCCGGACGGCATCGCTCAGACCATCCGCGACGTCGAGCGGCAGCTGCTCGCGCGCGATCAGCCGACGGCGGGCAGCTCGGCGAGGTAACGTCCGTAGCCGCTCTTGACGAGCGGCTCGGCGAGCTCGAGCAGTCGGGCGTCGTCGATCCAGCCGTTGCGCCAGGCGATCTCCTCGATGCAGCCGATCTTCTGCCCCTGGCGCGCCTCGATGACGCGCACGTACTCGGACGCCTGCATCATCGACTCGAACGTGCCCGTGTCGAGCCAGGCCGTGCCGCGGTCGAGCACCTGCACGCGCAGACGTCCCTCTCGCAGGTAGTGGTCGTTGACGGCCGTGATCTCGAGTTCGCCGCGCGCGCTCGGGGTGATGCCGTGGGCGATCCGCACGACCTCGTTGTCATAGAAGTAGAGGCCGGGCACGGCGAAGTTCGACTTCGGCACCTCGGGCTTCTCCTCGATCGAGATCGCCCGGTTGTCCGCGTCGAACTCGACGACGCCGTAGGCGCGCGGGTTGGCGACGTGGTACGCGAAGATGAGCGCGCCGTCGAGGTCGGTGTTGCCCTGCAGCGAGCTGCCGAGGTTGGCGCCGTGGAAGATGTTGTCGCCGAGCACGAGCGCGACGCTCTCGTCCTCGATGAACTCCTCGCCGATGATGAAGGCCTGTGCGAGGCCATCGGGCGACGGCTGCACGGCGTACTCGAGCGAGATGCCGAGCGCCGAGCCGTCGCCGAGGAGCCGCTGGAACTGCGCCTGATCCTCCGGCGTCGAGATGACGAGGATCTCGCGGATGCCCGCCATGAGCAGCGTCGACAGCGGGTAGTAGATCATCGGCTTGTCGTAGATGGGCATGAGCTGCTTCGAGATGCCCTTGGTGATCGGGTACAGCCGGGTTCCCGATCCGCCCGCGAGGATGATCCCGCGCATCAGCGGCCGCCCGCCTCGAGGTACCACGCGCGGCAGTCCTCGTAGTTGGGCAGCAGGCCGCCCTCAAGCGCCTCGGCGAGCCCGGGCGCCTCGTGGTCGCGCGGCGAGACGATGAGCTCGGCGGCCGGGAACGGCAGGTCGAGCTCGAGCGCGGGGTCGAGCGGGTTGACGGTGAGCTCGCGCTCGGGCGTGTACACCGTCGAGGTGAGGTAGCTCGCGACAGAGTCGTCGGCGAGCGCGACGAGGATGTGGCCGAGCCCCTCGGCGAGGTAGACCGCGCGTCGGTCGACGTCGTCGATGAGCACGCGGTCCCACGCGCCGAAGGTCGGCGAGCCCACGCGCAGGTCGACGACGTAGTCGAGGAACGCCCCCGCCGGCGCGTGCACGAACTTCGCCTGCCCGGGCGGGACGAGCGCGTAGTGCACGCCGCGGACGACGCCGCGATGCGACACCGAGATGTTGCCCTGGCGGAGGTCGAGGCGACGCCCGACGGACTCCTCCAGTGCCTCGTAGCGGTAGTACTCGAGGAACGCGCCGCGCGAGTCGGAGTGGATCACGGGAGTGAACTCGTAGGCGTCCGCGACGGTCAGCTCTCGGATTCGCACCGGGGAAGTCTATCAACGGCATCCGGAGCGCCCAGAGCGGCCCGATAGGATTCCGGAGTACCGGGAGAACGGAACCCTATGCGCATCCTCGTCACCGGCGGAGCCGGTTTCATCGGCTCGAACTTCGTGCACCACCTCGTCGAGCACACCGACCACACCGTCACGGTGCTCGACAAGCTCACCTACGCGGGCAACCTCGCCTCGATCGAGGGGCTGCCCGCCGAGCGCGTCGCGTTCGTGAAGGGCGACATCGCGGATGCGGCGCTCGTCGACGAGCTCTTCGGTCGCCACGACGCCGTCGTGCACTACGCGGCCGAGAGCCACAACGACAACTCCCTCGACGACCCACGGCCCTTCCTCGACACCAACATCGTCGGCACCTACACGCTCCTCGAGGCGGCGCGGAAGCACGGCATCCGCTTCCACCACATCTCGACCGACGAGGTCTACGGCGACCTCGAGCTCGACGATCCCGAGCGCTTCACCGAGAACACCCCCTACAACCCGTCGAGCCCGTACTCGTCGACGAAGGCGGGGAGCGACCTGCTCGTGCGCGCGTGGGTGCGCTCGTTCGGCGTGCAGGCGACGATCTCGAACTGCTCCAACAACTACGGTCCGTACCAGCACGTCGAGAAGTTCATCCCCCGCCAGATCACCAACGTGCTGCGCGGCGAGCGGCCGAAGCTCTACGGCACGGGCGAGAACGTGCGCGACTGGATCCACGCCGACGACCACTCCTCCGCCGTGCTCACGATCCTCGAGAAGGGCCGCATCGGCGAGACCTACCTCATCGGGGCCGACGGCGAGAAGAACAACAAGGAGGTCGTCGAGCTCATCCTCACCGAGCTCGGGCAGCCCGCCGACGCCTACGACCTCGTGACCGACCGGCCGGGACACGATCTGCGCTACGCGATCGACTCGACGAAGCTGCGCACCGAGCTCGGCTGGCTCCCCCGCTACGGCGACTTCGCCGCGGGGCTCGCGGCGACGATCGACTGGTATCGCGAGAACGAGGCCTGGTGGGCTCCGCAGAAGGAGGCCACCGAGGCGAAGTACCGGGCGTCCGGCCAGGCATGACGCGCTACCTCATCGCGGGAGCCGGGGGCATGCTCGGCAGAGAGCTCCGGACGGTGCTCTCCGGCCGCGACGTGCGCGCGCTCACGCGTGCCGAGCTCGACGTGACGGATGCGGTGGCGGTCGCGGAGGCGGCATCCGGCGTCGACGTCGTCATCAACGCCGCCGCCTACACGGCGGTCGACGACGCCGAGACGCACGAGCGGGAGGCGTTCGCCATCAACGCGACGGGCGCAGGCAACCTCGCCCGTGCCGCGGCCGATGCGGGCGCGCGCCTCGTGCACGTCTCGACGGACTACGTCTTCGCGGGGGACGCGAGCTCGCCGTACCCCGAGGACGCGCCGCTCGCACCCATCAGCGCCTACGGACGCACGAAGGCGGAGGGCGAGCGCCTCGTCGCCGCCGCCCATCCGTCTCCGTACATCGTGCGCACGGCCTGGCTCTACGGAGCCCACGGCGGTAATTTCGTCTCGACGATGCTGCGGCTCGCGGCCGAGCGCGAGACCGTGAGCGTCGTCGATGACCAGCGCGGCCAGCCCACGTGGGCACGGGATCTCGCCCGCGCGATGGTGCGCCTGCTCGACGCCGACGCGCCCGCGGGGATCTATCACGGCACCTCGTCGGGGGAGACGAGCTGGTTCGGTCTGGCGCGCGCCGTCTTCGCCGACGCGGGCCTCGACCCCGAGCGGGTGCTCCCGACGACGGCCGCGGCCTTCCCGCGTCCCGCGCCGCGCCCCTCCTACTCCGTGCTCGGTCACGCGGCCTGGGAGCGCGCGGGTCTCGAGCCCATCCGCGACTGGCGCGAGGCACTCCGCGAGGCACTCCCGGAGCTGCGACGGTGACGGAGCTCGTCGCGGTGCTCGACCAGCTCGTGGCGCCGGTCCCCGGGGGGATCGGCCGCTATGCGGAGGAGCTCGCCCGCGCGCTCGTGCAGACGGCGCCGCCCGGGGCGTCGGTCGTGGGCTTCGTCTCGTCGGCCCACCCCGACCGCTACGCCGAGATCCGCGAGCGCATCCCCGGCCTCGCGGGCCTCGAACCATCCGTGCTCGACCGCCGGATGCTCGCCCTCGCGTGGCGGCGCGGCCTCATCGAGCAGCCCGCGCGCGGGATGGTGCACGCGATGAGCCTCATGGCTCCCCTCGCCCCTCACGACCGGGTGCTGACACCCGGTCGGCAGGTGGCCGTCACCATCCACGACGCGATCCCGTGGACCCACCCCGAGACGCTCACGCGGCGGGGCGCCGCCTGGCACCGCGCCATGGGCGCCCGCGCCGAGCGCTACGCCGACGCCATCGTCGTGCCGACCCACGCCGTCGCGGAGGAGCTCGCGCGGCACCTCAAGCTCGGCGACCGCATCCGCGTCATCGGCGGCGCCGTCGGAGAGGCCCTCCACCTGCCGCCCGACGCGCCGGAGCGCGCCGACGCCCTGCGCCTGCCGAAGCGGTACGTGCTGAGCGTCGGAACCCTCGAACCGCGCAAGGGCATTCCCGCGCTCCTGCGCGCCATGACGCTCCTCCCGGACGACGTGCATCTCGTGCTCGTCGGCCCCGCCGGATGGGGTGAGCTGCGCGTCGAGGATCTCGCGGCCGAGCTGGGCATCGGCGACCGCGTGCAGCTCGCGGGCAGGCTCTCCGACGCGGATCTCGCCGTCGCACTCGCGGCGGCCGAGGTCGTCGCGGTGCCGAGCATCGCCGAAGGGTTCGGGCTCCCCGTGCTCGAGGCGTTCTCCGTCGAGACCCCCGTCGTCCATTCCGATGCGCCCGCTCTCGTCGAGGTCGCGGGCGGGGCGGGCATCGCCGTGCCGCGCGACGACGCGGAGGGCTACCCCGCGCGGCTCGCGGAGGCGCTCCGCTCGGTGCTCGAGGACCCCGAGCTGGCGCGTCGGCTCGGCACGCTCGGCCGTGACCGCGCACGCGCCTTCAGCTGGCGCGACTCCGCCGAGAAGGTGTGGCAACTGCACGCGGACCTCTGACGGCCCGAGCGGCCGTCAGGAACGTGCCCGTGCGCCGGTGACGGCGCGGATGGGTGCCGTGATGCGCCAGCTCCGGCTCGCCCGCAGGTCCGCGATCTCGCGCTCGAGCGATGCCGCCCGGGAGGCGTGGACGCGGAGGCCGTACTCCTGGATGACGACGTCGCCGCGCTCCGCGTAGAAGGCGCGCACCTCCTCGGCGTCGCGCTCGGCCGCCGCGAGGAACTCGAGCACCGCGGGTGCGACGTCGTCACCCACCGCGAGCACGCCGAGGCCATGCGAGTGATGGAATCGGAACGACGGATGCCGGGTCGCGAGCTCGTCCCAGAAGCGGTGCACTCCGAAGCCCTCGCGGAACTCGTAGCAATCGTGGAAGAGCACGACGCCGCGCGAGGAGAGCTTCGGCAGGTAGGTCTCGTAGTCCTCCCGCACGTCCTCGTACCCGTGCCGACCGTCGATGTGCAGGAGGTCGATGCTGCCGTCCTCGAACCGGCTCACCGAGTCGCTGAAATAGCCGCGCACGAGCTCGACCCGGTCGGCGTAATGGTTCTGGGCGATCGTCCGCACCGTGGCGTACACGTTCTCGTCGTAGAAGCCCGCCTGGTCGTCGCCCTCCCAGCTGTCGAGCGCCCAGATGCGGGTGTCGAGGCCGAGCCGCTCGGCGAACTCGGCGAAGGCGAAGAGCGAGAAGCCGCGGTGGGTGCCGAGCTCGGCGAGCGTGCGCGGGCGCATCGCCTCGAGCAGCCAGGCCGCGAACGGCGCATGTCCGAACCAGGCCGACTCGAGGTAGTGCGAGGGAAGCCAGAAGGATGCGGCCGAACGGTAGGCGGACGTCGATCGGGTCTCGAGAGGTTCCACCGGCTCAGCCTAGGGGGCCGGAGGGGCGCTCGGCGGCCACAGCAGCTCGTGCACGGTCGCGTGGATCGCCGCGAAGTCGGGCGACGCGGGGTTCACCTCCGGCGGCACGAGATCGTGGGTGACGAGCGGTTGCGCCTTCGCCTTCTCGGCGAGCTGCACGAAATACGACAGCATCTGCTGCGGGATGTCGGTGCGCACGACCTGCTTCCCGGCGGCCGCGATGTCGACGAAGTGGGTCAGCACGGTCGCGGGTGTGAACTGGTCGAGCATCGCCTGCTGCACCTGGCGCTGGCGCCCCATCCGCTCGTAATCGGAGGTGCCGTAGCGCGTGCGGGCGTACTCGAGGGCCGTGCGTCCGTCCATGTGGTGGTCGCCCGCCTCGAAGTAGCCCGCGGGCGGCAGGGGGTTGCCGTCGAGGTCCTCGTTCGCCCCCCACGCGACGCGCTCGTCGATCGTGATGTCGATGCCGCCCATCGCGTCGATGAGGTCGGCGAAGCCCTGCATGTCGATGAGCACGTAGTACGGGATCGGGATGCCGAGCACGCCCTCCGCCGCGTCACGTATCGCCTCGATGCCGGGGCTCGAGTTCTGGGCCTCCGCGTCGGGATACAGGTACGCCCAGTCGAGTTCGCCGTAGGTGTAGAGGTAGTCGATGAGGCACTTGCTGCCGCAGTCGTAGCCGTTGGGCAGCACCTCCCACATGGGCGACCCCTCCGAGAAGGGCACCTGCTCGAGGTTGCGGGGGATGCCGATGATCGTCACCTGGCCCGTCTCGGCGTCGACGCTCGCGACCGAGATGCTGTCGGGTCGCAGCCCCTGCCGATCGGGGCCGGCGTCGCCGCCGAGCAGCAGGATGTTGTAGCGGCCGTCGATGGGCGGCTGCGACGGCCCCTCGGCGAACACGCTCTCGAGCAGGTCGATGCCCGCCCCCGCCGACACGGCGCCGTACGCCGCCGTGCCCGACACGACGGCGAGCGCCGCGACGGAGAGGCCCGCGACGAACGCGCGGGCGGCGGGTGCCACGCGCACGAGTCGCACGAGTCGCAGGGTGTCGAGCGTGAGCACGATCCACAGCACGGCGTAGAAGCCGAGCAGCAGGAGCGCCGCGAGCAGCACCCAGGTGTTGGTCGCGATCGCCAGCAGGAAGCCGCGCGCGAAGAGGGCGAGCGCGATCACGACGACGACGAGCGCCCACAGCACGAGGGTCGCGCCGAGCCCGAAGCGCCCGAGGCGTCGGTTGCCCGCGAGCACCTGCGCCGAGCCGGTGACGAGCAGGTTGAGGCCGACGAGCCACCAGGCCCGCTTCGTCATGAACGCGGTGTCGGTGCGATCCGGATCGCGCAGCACGCTCGTCATGGGGTCAGAGCTTCTGCTGGAGCGCCGCGTTCTTCTCCTCCACGAGCGCCTCGAGCGATGCGGCGTAGTCGGCGAGGCGAGTGGTCAGCTCCGCGTCCCCGCTCGCGAGGATGCGCGCCGCGAGGAGACCCGCG
This sequence comes from Actinomycetes bacterium, assembly GCA_023428065.1. GTDB lineage: Bacteria > Actinomycetota > Actinomycetes > Actinomycetales > Microbacteriaceae > Homoserinibacter. The sequence goes on from JAEYZI010000095.1 coordinate 64,647, forward strand.
TTGCGGGCACCTCCGATCGACACCGTGGCGACGGGGATGCCGGCGGGCATCTGCACGATCGAGAGGAGCGAGTCGAGGCCGTCGAGTCGCGCGAGCGGCACGGGCACGCCGATGACGGGGAGCGTCGTCACCGAGGCGAGCATGCCGGGGAGGTGGGCCGCCCCGCCCGCGCCCGCGATCACGACGCGGAGCCCGCGGCCCACGGCGTCCGCGCCGTAGCTCATGAGCTTGCGGGGGGTGCGGTGGGCCGAGACAACCTCGACCTCGTAGGGGATGCCGAACTCGCCGAGAGCGGCGGCGGCATCCTGCATGACCGACCAGTCCGAGTCGGACCCCATGACGACGCCCACGACGGGCTTCAGCTCAGGCACCTGGCCATGGTACGGGTCAGTCCTGGAAGAAGGCCGCCGCGGCGCGCGCGCGCGCCACCACGTCGTCGAGCTCGGTCCCCGTCGCCGTCACGTGACCCACCTTGCGGCCCGGGCGCGACGCCTTGCCGTAGGAATGCAGCTTGACCTCGGGCCGGTCGGCCATCGCGCGCTCGTACCGGTCGGGCATCCGCTCGCCCGAGGGGCCGCCGAGGATGTTGACCATGACGCTCACGGGCACGAGCGGCGAGGGGTCGCCGAGCGGCAGGTCGAGCACGGCGCGGAGGTGCTGCTCGAACTGGCTCGTCACGGCGCCGTCGATCGTCCAGTGGCCCGTGTTGTGCGGGCGCATGGCGAGCTCGTTCACGAGCAGGCGCCCGTCCTCGGTCTCGAACAGCTCGACGGCGAGCACGCCCGTGACCCCGAGTTCTGATGCGATGTGCTCGGCGAGCGCGCGCGCCAGCTCCGGCAGCTCGGCGGCGCGCGGCGCGGGCGCGAAGACCTCCGCGCACACGCCGTCGCGCTGCACCGTCTCGACGAGCGCCCACGCGCGCACCTCGCCCGATGGGCGGCGCGCGACGAGCTGAGCGAGCTCGCGGCGGAAGGGCACGAACTCCTCGACGAGGAGGCCGTCGGTCGCGTCCGCGAACCAATCGTCGGCACCCGAGGCGTCGCGCACGACGCGCACGCCCTTGCCGTCGTAGCCCCCGCGCGGCGTCTTGACGACCGCGACCCCGCCGTGATCGGCGAGGAACGCGCCGAGGCCGTCGGCATCCGCGACGCGGGCCCACTCGGGCACGGGGGCGCCGATGGCCGTGAGTCGCTCGCGCATGAGGGTCTTGTCCTGCGCGACGGCGAGCGCGCGCGGGCCGGGATGCACGGCGACGCCGGATGCCACGAGGGCGTCGAGCACGTCCTGCGGCACGTGCTCGTGATCGAAGGTGACGACGTCGACGTCGGCGGCGAACGCGAGCACCGTCGCGGCGTCGCGGTAGTCGCCGACGGCGGTCGCGGCGAGGGCCGCGGAGCTGTCCTCGGCCTCCGCGAGCACCCGGAGCTCGACGCCGAGCGCGACGGCGGGAGGGATCATCATGCGGGCCAGCTGCCCGCCGCCGATGACGCCGACTCTCACAGGTGCCTCCCCAGCTTCGCGTCGCAGAGGGCGGTTAGACTGCCGCCTCTACGACCCTACGGCCCCCGACCGGGAAGGCACGACGCGTGCGGAAGCTCCTGGCGCAGTTCGCGCGATTCGGCGCCGTGGGGCTCGTCGGTCTCGTGGTCGACTTCGGCGTCTTCAACCTGCTGCGCGCGACCGTCCTCGCGCCCGAGAACCTGCACGAGGGTCCCGTGCTCGCGAAGCTCATCTCGACGGCGCTCGCGATCATCGCCAACTGGCTCGGCAACCGCTACTGGACCTTCCGCCGGCACCGCGGGCGACGCCTCATGCACGAGTTCGTCGCGTTCGTCGTCGTGAGCCTCGGCGGGATGCTCATCGGCCTCGGGTGTCTCTGGGTCTCGCACTACGTGCTCGGCTTCACGAGCATCCTCGCCGACAACATCGCGGGCAACGTCGTGGGGCTCGCGCTCGGCACCGCCTTCCGGTTCACCTTCTACAAGCTGTGGGTGTTCGCGCCCGGCCGGGACGCGTCCCCGGTACCCTCTGAGGTCGCGCCGTCTGTCGAGCGACCCGCGCCCTCGAGGGGCGCCGCTCCGGCTGCGTGACGGAGGGGGCGCCCCCGCCCGCTAACATGAACCCGCTGCCCGAAGCGGAGGTTCGTGTGCTGGAGCGGATGAAGCGTCTCGCGCTCGTGGCGTGGGAGAAGCTCGTCCGCTACGCGCTCAAGTTCGGCGTGGTCGGTCTCGTCGGCTACTTCACCGACGTGTTCGTCTTCAACGCGCTGCGTCTCGGCGCCCTCGGCGACGGCCACTTCTGGCAGGGACCGCTCGGCGCGAAGATCATCTCGGTCACGCTCTCGACCCTCGTCACGTGGTTCGGCAACCGCTACTGGACCTTCCGTGAGCATCGGCGACGCAACTTCCTGCTCGAGCTCGCGGAGTTCAGCGTCGTGTCGGTGGGCGGACTGCTGATCTCGCTCCTGTGCCTGTGGGTCTCGCACTACGTGCTCGGTTTCACCTCGCTGCTCGCCGACAACATCTCGACCAACGTCATCGGCCTCTTCCTGGCCACGGCCTTCCGCTTCCTGCTCTACCGGTTCTGGGTCTACGGACACCACCGCAAGGACGGCCTCCAGGCCCGTCAGCACAAGGCGGAGGCGGCCGCCCTCGCGATCTTCGAGGACGAGGCGTCGGCCTCCGAGCGCGCCGAGTCGGACGACGTTCCGCCGCGCCCGGTCAGCGACGGCCGAAGGCGGTCGTCTCGTCGGCGGGACGAGACTGCTCGCGCTGACGCCGCGTCGCGACGGGGTTGACCGCGAGCTCCATGAGGTCGTGCAGGGTCGCCTGCACGAGATTCGCCCCGGGCACGTCGCGCAGCACCACGGGATGCTCGAGACCCGTGTTGATGAGCACGTCGCCGGAGCCGAACGCGCCCTGCAGACCGGACTTGCGCACCGTCACGTCGTAGCCGCGGCTGTGGAGGAGCTCCTGGCGGGTGCGCACGAGCACGCCGCTGCGCAGCACGATGCGCCGCGTCGTGATCGTGTAGTTGCGACCGAGCCACGCGATGAGCGGGAGCAGGAAGAACAGCACGGCGACGAGCACGGCGCCCCCGAGCACGAGCCAGTTCTGCCACGGCTCCGCGAGCGTGCCGCCGAAGTACCCGAGCGCGGCGGCATCCGCGACGAGCACGAGGGAAGGCAGGACGAGCGCGCGCCCGTGGGATCGCAGCCGCGCCACGACGACCTCCGGCTGCACCGTCTGCACGGTCCCGGAGACGCCGCCGGATGTCGCGTGCGTCATGCTCCAGTTCTAGCGGACGTGCGTGACATCCCCCGCCGCGACAGACCGCATCGCGCCGTCCTCGTCCGCGATCACGAGGCGGCCGTCGACGTCGAGGTCCATGGCCGTGCCGCGCAGCACCTGCCCCTCGGGCAGCTCCACCGAGACGGAACGGCCGACCGTCAGGCAGTTCGCGCGCGCGTCCGCGCGGACGCCCGCGGCGTCGGCGTCGGCGCCCGCGGCGAGGTACCTCGCGACGCGCGCCGCGAGCCCCTCGAGGTAGGCGGCGAGCACGGCGTCCTCGAGGGCGTCGTCGACCTCGACGCCCTCGACCGCGAGCGAGGTCGCCGTCGGCACGGGCAGCTCCTCGGCGGTCATGCGCGTGTTGAGGCCGGCTCCGATGACGACGCCCGTGCCCGCGGGCAGCAGTTCCGCGAGGATGCCGCTGATCTTGCGCCCGTCGACGAGCACGTCGTTGGGCCACTTGAATCCGACCTCGCGCGCGGGGAGCACCGCGCGCACCGCCGCCGCCATGGCGGTGCCGGCGATGACCGGCAGCCAGCCGAGGCGGTCGGGGGTCGGCGGGAGGCCGTCGCGCAGCACGGGGCGCAGGAGCACGGATGCCGCGAGCGACGCTCCAGGCGGAGCCGTCCACGAACGGCCCAGGCGCCCACGTCCCGCGCTCTGGTAACGCGTGAGCATGACCGTGAGGTCGCCCATGCCCTCGCGGTCGGCGCGCGCCGCCAGCTCGGTGTTCGTCGAGCTCGACGACGCCACCTCGTACAGCGCCGCCGCGACCCCCCGGCTCCGATCGAAGCTCATGGCGGTCAGCCTAGGATGTCCACCATGCCGTCCGCGCGAGCCTCCCGCTCCGGGCGCGTCCTCGTGATCACCCCGACCTACGACGAGGTCGAGAACATCGCCTCGACGATCGACGCCCTCCTCGCCTCGGGGACGGGATGCGAGGTGCTCGTGGTCGACGACGCGAGCCCCGACGGGACGGGCGAGCTCGCCGACCGGATCGCGGCATCCGAGCCCCGCGTGCACGTGCTGCACCGCACGTCGAAGGACGGCCTCGGCCGCGCCTACCTCGCGGGTTTCGCGTGGGCCCTCGAGAACGGCTACGACGTCATCGTGGAGTTCGACGCCGACGGCTCGCACCCCGCGGACGCCCTGCCCGCCATGCTCGAGGCGCTCGACGACCCGGCCACGGGGCTCGTGATCGGCTCGCGCTGGGTGCCCGGCGGACGGCTCGTGGACTGGCCGGCCTCGCGCCGGCTGCTGAGCCGCGCCGCGAACGCGTACGCGCGCGCGATCCTCCGGCTTCCGGTGCGCGACATCACGGCCGGCTACCGCGCCTATCGCTCCCCCGTGCTCGCCCGCATCGCCGACGAGGTGGTCGACTCCCGGGGCTATTGCTTCCAGATCGACCTGACGATCCGCACCCACGACGCCGGATGGCGCATCCGCGAGGTGCCGATCACCTTCCGCGAGCGCCGCTCGGGTGTGTCGAAGATGAGCGGCGGGGTCGTCGTGGAGGCGATGTGGCGCGTCACGGCGTGGGGCGTCGCCCGTCTCGTGCGCCCACGCGCGACGAGCGCACGCAGCCAACGACAGGGCGGGGGTTTTGTCGATTCGCACAGCCCCGTCCCGGGGGAGGGCGACGGATAGGCTGGGCGCCGTGACCGACGAAACCGCCGCACCCGACCTCTTCACCACCGCCGGAAAGCTCGCCGATCTCAAGGTTCGCTACCACGAGGCCGTGACCGCGAGCGGCGAGGCGGCCATCGCCAAGCAGCACGCGAAGGGCAAGAAGACCGCCCGCGAGCGCATCGAGCAGCTCCTCGACCAGGGCTCGTTCGTCGAGCTCGACGAGTTCGTCCGCCACCGCACGCACGCCTTCGGCATGGAGAACAACCGGCCCTACGGCGACGCCGTCGTCACGGGCACCGGCACGATCCACGGGCGCCAGGTCGCGGTCTACGCACAGGACTTCACGATCTTCGGCGGCTCGCTCGGCGAGGTCGCCGGCGAGAAGATCATCAAGGTCATGGAGCTCGCGCTCAAGACGGGCGTACCCATCATCGGCATGCTCGACTCGGGCGGCGCGCGCATCCAGGAGGGGGTCGTCGCTCTCGGCAAGTACGGCGAGATCTTCCGCCTCAACACGGCGAGCTCGGGCGTCATCCCGCAGATCTCGATCATCCTCGGGCCCGCCGCGGGAGGCGCCGTCTACGGGCCCGCGCTCACCGACTTCGTCATCATGGTCGACAAGACGAGCCAGATGTTCGTGACGGGGCCCGATGTCATCCGCACCGTCACGGGCGAGGACGTGGGCATGGAGGAGCTCGGCGGGGCGCTCACCCACAGCCAGCGCACGGGCGTCTCGCACTACCTCGCGTCGGACGAGGAGGATGCGCTCGACTACGCGCGCGCGCTCGTGAGCTTCCTGCCCGACAACAACCAGGCCGAGCTCCCGGTCTACGAGGCAGAGACCGAGCTCGAGATCAACGACTCGGACCGCCGACTCAACACGATCATCCCGGACTCCCCCAACCAGCCCTACGACATGCTCGAGGTCATCGAGCGCATCGTCGACGGGGGCGACTTCCTCGAGGTGCAGCCGCTCTTCGCGCCGAACATCGTAATCGGCTTCGCGCGGGTCGAGGGGCGATCGGTCGGCATCATCGCCAACCAGCCGAGCCAGATGGCGGGCACCCTCAACATCGACGCGGGCGAGAAGGCCGCGCGCTTCGTGCGCTTCTGCGACGCCTTCTCGATCCCGATCCTCACGATCGTCGACGTCCCCGGCTACCTCCCCGGCACCGACCAGGAGTGGACGGGCGTCATCCGCCGCGGCGCGAAGCTGCTGTACGCCTACGCGGAGGCGACGGTGCCGCTCGTGACGGTCATCACCCGCAAGGCCTACGGCGGCGCGTACGTCGTCATGGGCTCCAAGCAGCTCGGCGCCGACCTCAACTACGCCTGGCCGACGGCCGAGATCGCCGTCATGGGCGGTCAGGGCGCCGTCAACATCCTCTACCGCAACGAGCTCAAGGCGGCCGAGGCCGCCGGCGAGGACGTCGCGGCGGTGCGCACGCATCTCGCGAACGAGTACACCTACAACGTCGCGTCGCCGTTCCTCGCGGCGGAGCGCGGCGAGATCGACGGCATCATCGAGCCGGCGGCCACGCGCCTCGTCGTCATCAAGGCGCTGCGAGCGCTGCGCACGAAGCGCGCGGCGCTCCCCGCGAAGAAGCACGGGAACATCCCGCTGTGAGCGAGACGCCCGAGCCGACCGTCGAGATCCGTGTCGTCGGCGGCGACCCGACGCCCGAGGAGCTCGCGGCCGCCACGGCCGTGCTGCGGGCCGCGCTCGACGAGATGTCGGGCATGCACCGCCGCGCGCAGCGCACGCCGCCGCGGTGGGAGCGCGAGCGCCGGGGGCTGCGCACGCCGCTCGAGCGCGGCGGCTGGACGCGCTGGGCGCGCTGACCCCCGTTGCGAAAACCCGATTCGGCGACGGAATCCGTCGTCGTCTCGGAAACCGCTTCCCGTTTACCCCGTCGAAAAGCCCGATGTACCCCGAAAAAGTGACAATCGGCTCATTCCTCGGGCTCTGTCACCCGAAAATGTACCCCGAAAGTCCCCCGAAATGACGACTTTCTGTCTTGCCGGGACCTCTCCATACTTATCTACTAGCAGGTGTATCTCATCGAGTTACACAGCATCACCGGTCGTCTAGGGTAAGCAGACCGATGATGTGGGGGCGAGTCAGGGCGATATTCGGGTTGTCGCCCTGACTCGATTCTTGCGAGGGGCCGGACGCTCTGTCCGGCCCCTCGTTCCACGTCCGGGCTCAGGAGCCCGCGCGCGGGATCTCGAGCCAGAGCTCGACCTCGTCGTCGGGCTCTCCCCCGAGCAGGGTCACGGCCTCGTCGTCGACGGTGCGCAGCCCCACGACCGTCACGGCCACATCCGAGCCCTCGGGCACCGTGCGGGCGATCACGCGGTCGGCGGAGGTCTCACGCAGCGCGAGGGCGAGCCGCCCGAGCACGCGGTCGAGCTCCGGCTCCGTGAGGTCGTCGATGCCGCCCTCGTCGAGCAGCGTCACGATCGTGCCGCGGCGCCGGGCGAGCATGACCTGCTCGCGGACCGCGTCGTTGAGGAGGCGTCGGCCGCGGATCTCGTCGCGGATGGCCGCCTCGAGGTGCAGGCACTCGGCGCGCTGAGAGGGTGTCAGATCGCCCTCGGCTGCGCGGATCGTGCGCAGCATCGGGAGCGCCATGACGCTCGTCTGCCCGAGCCGGAACTGACGCTCGTGAAGGTGGGCTTCCTGGGCGGCCTGCCACTCCGTGGCCTCCCGCTCCGCGCGCGCGAACTGCTCCGAGTCGCGCGACGCCTTCGCGAGCGTGTTGGTGATGATGTGCGCGACGCCCACCCACGACGCCGAGCCGATGACGCCGATCGTGCCGAGCGCCCCCGGCCCGGCCCAGAAGACCGTCTGCACGACGAGGAAGATGATGCCCGCCCACGCGAAGCCCGGACGCAGCCGCACCGTCGTGATCGTCATGAGCGTGCCGATCGCCGCGACATACCACGTGGCGTAGCCGTTGCCGCCAGGTCGAGTGGGGTCGAGCACGACCGTGATGAGCGGGGGCAGGGCGACGGCGACGCCGAGCGAGAACGACGCGAGCCAGATCGGCATCCGTCCCTCGCGGGTCGGCCACAGCACGGCGGCCGTGACGACCGCGTACATGACCATTCCCACGATGACGGCGCCCGGCTCGCTCGCGTAGTCGCGCGTGAGCGAGTAGCCCGCGAGCACGAGGTGATAGCCGGAGAACACCGCCGCGAGGGCGATGATGAGATATCGGGGCACGCCGATCGTCATCGGGGCCCCTCCTGCGGCGCGGGCCAGTGGAGCGAGACGACGGTGCCGTGACCCAACGACGTGTCGATCGCGGCGGCCCCGCCGACGCTCGCGACGCGCTCGAGGATCGAGACGCGCACGCCGAGGCGACCGGTGGGCACGGCCTCCGGGTCGAAGCCCGACCCGCGGTCGCCCACCTCGATCACGAGGCCGTCGACGCCGCCCCGCACGACCGCCCAGCGCTCGACCCCCTCGCCCGCGTGCTGGAGGCTGTTGACCATTGCCTGCACGGCGGCGGAGTAGAGCGCGTCGGCGACGGCGACCGGGATGCGCCCGTAGCGCGCGGCATCCGTGTCGACCCGCACGGGCTCCGAGAGGGTCGCCGCCGCGTCGACGATGCGGTTCGCGAGCGCCGCGACCGACACCTCGGCGTCGCTCTGCGGCGCCTCCGAGAGCGCGTCGCGCAGGTGGCCGATCGCGTTCCCCGCCATGAGGGCGGCGAGCTCCTTCGCCTCGACCGTCTCGGCGCGCGCCGCCGACAGGAGGGTCGTGAGCACGCTGTCGTGCACGATCGCGTCGACCTGCACGCGCTCCGCCTCGATCGCGTGCTGGCGCACGGCGTGCCCGTAGCGCTCGAGGGCGGTCGCCTGCGCGCGGTCGACCGACGACGCGGCGTTGCGGAGGATCGCCGTGATGATCGTGATCGCGCCGCCGAGGATGATCGCGTGGACCGAGTCGAGCACGGCCTGGGTGATCGTCACCCCGCCGCCGGGGGGCGTGATGCGGATCACGCCGTAGATGAGGGGCGCGAGCACGACGTAGACGGTCGCGACGCGGATACCGAAGCCCACGGTGGCCATGGCGGTCGCGATCGTGAGCGTGTAGTAGAGCCAGTAGCTCTCCGGGTCGGGCGCCGCGGCGGGGTCGATCACCGCGAACGGCCAGCTCACGAGCGCGACGAGATAGACGATCGCGAAGCTCACGTGCCCGACCCGCAGCCCGCGGTCGAGGGCCGACGTCACCGCCGTGAGGACGAGACTGCCGACGAGCGAGCCGACCATGACGATCGACCACGCGGGGTCCATATTCGGCAGCTGCTCGACCATGGCCGGCACCGACTGCAGCATGAAGGCGATGCCGAAGCCCGCGGCCGTGCGGGCGATCGCCGTGGTGACGCGGACGAGACTGAGCGGATTGCGCACCGCCTGCCCGCGGGGCACCGTCGCGGTGGGGGCGGGTGCCGCCTCAGCCATCGCCGTCGGAGTCGAGCCCCGGCAGGATGCCGTCTTCGACCGCCCGACGCAGCAGATCCACCTTCGTCGGGGCGGGGCGGCCGACCTCGACGTACTTCGCGCGGATGCGGTCGAGGTACTCGCGCGCGGTCGAATAGCCGATGCCGAGCTGCTCGGCCGCGAGCTTGAGCGGGAGGCCCGAGGCGTACAGGTGCAGGATCTCGCGCTCGCGTCGACCGAGCTCGGCCTTGGCGAAGTCGCGATCGGCGTCGATCGCGCTCGCCCACTCGAGGTTGTTGAGCACCTCGCCGCGCGCGACCGTCGCGGCGGCGGTCACGACCGTCCGCATCGAGGCCGACTTCGGGATGACGCCCGCGGCACCCGCCGCGAGGGCCTCGCGCACGAGGTCGACGCGGTCGGCGATCGAATGCACGAGCACGGGCGCGCCGATCGCCTGGACGCTCTTGACGTTCTGGGTGACGCTCGAGCCGTCGCCGAGCGAGAGGTCGAGCACGACGACGTCGACCTCGCGGCCGGCGAGCCCCTCGATGAGCTCGGGCACGCTGGGGGCGGCGATCGTGAAGTCGTGCCCCGCTTCGACGAACGCGGCCTTGAGCCCCACGCGCACGGATTCGTGGTCGTCGACGACCGCGACGCGCGCGGCGCGGCCCTGATCGCGGCTGTCCGGTCGATCCACCACGGTGCTCATGCTCTCTCCAGGTCGGGTGCGGCGGGCCGCCGCGGCTCATCGTAGCGCGCGGACGACGCCACGGGGTGGAACGGGCTGTCCACCGTCATGCTCGCACGAAGGCGCCGACCGCCTCGACGTGGTGCGTGCTCGGGAAGAGGTCGAACGCGCGCAGGCCCGTGAGCTCGTAGCCGAGCTCGCCGAGCACGCCCGCATCCCGGGCGAACGCGACGGGATCGCACGCGACGTACACGAGCTGCGCCGGCCGCACGGCCGCGATCGCGGTGAGCACCTCACGGCCCGCACCCGAGCGCGGAGGGTCGAGCACGACGGTCGCCGCCGCGAGGCGCGCGCGCTCCGTGACGGATGCGTCGGCGAGCGTGCGCACCCACCTCTCGACCTTCGCGGTGACGGCGGTCGCGCCGAGCCAGTCGGCCAGGTTCTCCTGCGCGTGCTCGGTCGCACGCGCATCCGACTCGACCGAGGTGATGCGCACGGTCGAGCCGAACCGATCGCCCACGGCCGCCGCGAGCAGCCCCACGCCGCCGTAGAGGTCGACGTTCGCGGCGCGCGGGTCGAAGAGCGCCTCGTCGATCGCGTCCTGCACGGCGCGCGTGAGGGTCGACGGCGCGGCGGCGTGCACCTGCCAGAATCCCGCGTCGTCGACGCGGAACTCGCGCTCGCCGACGCGCTCGCGGATGACGGTGGGGGCCTGGCGACCGAGGATGAGGCGCGCGCCTCCCACGCTCGGCGCGAGCACCTCGACGGCGCCGCCCGCGTGCTCCGGCATCCGCTCCCCGAGCGGGGCCGCCTCGCGCAGCGCGGCGGTGCCGAGCGGGAGGTCGGCGACCGGCACGACGCGATGCGAGCGTGCGGCGAAGGGGCCGACCGTGCCGTCGGAGGCGACGTGCAGCCGTTCGCGCGTGCGCCATCCGCCGCCGTCGGCGGGCCCGTCGACCGCCTCGACCTCGACCTCGCGCTCGAGGCGCGCCATGCGTGCGAGGGAGTCGGAGAGCACATGCGCCTTGAGGGCGCGCTGGTGCGCAGGCTCGATGTGTCCGAAGTCCGCGCCGCCCGGCCGCTCGGCGGGGTCACGCGCGACGTCCGCCTCCGCCCACAGGTGGGGGCGCCGGTGCGGGCTCGCCTCGAGCACCTCGACCGTGTCGGCCCACCAGAAGCGGGGCTTCCTGTCGTCCGAGATGCGTGCCCGCACGCGCTCGCCCGGGATCGCGTCCGCGACGAAGATCACGCGCCCGTCGAGACGGGCGACCCCGTAACCGCCGTGGGCGATGTTGGTAACCTCGACGTCGACCTCGCGGCCCTGCATGTCACCCATTCATACGAGCATAGGAGCCCCGTGCGGCTGTACCTCGCATCCACCTCTCCGGCTCGCCTCGCGACCCTCCGCGCCGTCGGCATCGAGCCGGTGCCGGTCCCCTCGCACGTCGACGAGGATGCCGTGGCCGCCGCCGCGGGACCGCAGGACCCCGCAGCCTTCGTGACCCTCCTGGCGCGCGCCAAGGCCGAGGCCGTCGCCGAGCGACTCGCGGGCGCGGGCGACCTCGACGGGCTCGTGCTCGGCGGCGACTCCGCGTTCGAGGTCGACGGCGTCGTGCACGGCAAGCCGCATCTGCCGGAGACCGCCCGCGAGCGCTGGCACGCCCAGCGCGGCGGCTCCGGGGTGCTGCACTCCGGCCACTGGCTCATCGACGCGCGCGGCGGGCTGCTCGGCCGTTCGGTCGGCGGAGCCACCTCGGCGCGCGTGCACTTCGCCTCCGACATCAGCGACGAGGAGATCGACGCCTACATCGCGACGGGCGAGCCGCTCGAGGTCGCAGGCGCCTTCACGATCGACTCGAAGGGGGCGGGCTTCATCGACCGCATCGAAGGCGACCCCCACACCGTCGTCGGCCTCAGCGTGCCCTACCTGCGCACCCTCGTGCGTTCGCTCGGGGTCGAGTGGACATCGCTCTGGAACCGGTGAGCGCGCCGCGCTGCTTGTAGAGCGGGCGCAAGCCGCGCTCGCGGGTTTGTGCACGGCCGACAACGGGAGCGCGCGCGACGCCCCCTAGGCTGGGGACACTATGCCTCGCATCACGAAGGTCCTCATCGCGAATCGGGGGGAGATCGCGGTGCGCGTCATCCGCGCCGCCCGCGACGCCGGCATCGCATCCGTCGCCGTCTACGCCGACCAGGACCGCGGTGCGCGGCACGTGGTCCTCGCCGACGAGGCCTACGCCCTCGAGGGCACGACGAGCGCCACCACCTACCTCGTCATCGACAAGCTCCTCTCGATCGCGCGGCGCTCGGGCGCCGACGCCGTGCACCCTGGCTACGGGTTCCTCGCCGAGAACGCGGACTTCGCGCGCGCCGTCATCGACGCGGGACTCATCTGGATCGGCCCGTCTCCGGAGGCCATCGAGCGCCTCGGCGACAAGGTCTCGGCGCGCCACGTGGCCGAGAAGGTCGGCGCCCCGCTCGCCCCCGGAACGCTCAACCCCGTCGCGGGAGCGGACGAGGTGCTCGCCTTCGTCGACGAGCACGGCCTCCCGGTCGCCATCAAGGCGGCCTTCGGCGGCGGCGGACGCGGCCTCAAGGTCGCCCGCACGCGCGAGGAGGTGCCCGAGCTCTTCGACTCCGCGACGCGCGAGGCGGTCGCCGCCTTCGGTCGCGGCGAGTGCTTCGTCGAGAAGTACCTCGACAAGCCCCGTCACGTCGAGACCCAGTGCCTCGCGGATGCCGAGGGCAACGTCGTCGTCGTGTCGACGCGCGACTGCTCGCTGCAGCGTCGCCACCAGAAGCTCGTCGAGGAGGCGCCCGCGCCCTTCCTCACCGACGAGCAGCGCGAACTGCTTTACCGCTCGTCGAAGGCGATCCTCAAGGAGGTCGGCTACGTCGGCGCCGGCACGTGCGAGTTCCTCATCGGGCTCGACGGCACCGTGTCCTTCCTCGAGGTCAACACGCGCCTCCAGGTCGAGCACCCGGTGTCGGAGGAGGTCACGGGCATCGACCTCGTGCGCGAGCAGTTCCGCATCGCCGAGGGCGGCATCCTCGACTACCCCGACCCCGAGACGCACGGCCACTCGATCGAGTTCCGCATCAACGGCGAGGACCCGGGCCGCGGCTTCCTGCCGACGCCCGGCCCCATCCAGGCCATCCGCTACCCCGGCGGTCCCGGGGTGCGCATCGACTCGGGCGTCACGACGGGCGACGAGATCTCGGGTGCCTTCGACTCGCTCCTCGCGAAGCTCATCGTGACGGGCTCCTCTCGCGAGGATGCGCTCGAGCGCGCGCGCCGGGCCCTCGACGAGTTCGAGGTGGCCGGCCTGCCGACCGTCATCCCGTTCCACCGGGCGATCGTGCGCGACCCCGCGTTCACCGCGCCCGACGGCCGCTTCGGAGTCTTCACGCGGTGGATCGAGACCGAGTTCGCGGGCGAGCTCGAGCCGTGGGGCGGCGTGCTCGCCGAGCCCTCGACGCCCGAGAAGCGCCACGCCGTCGTCGTGGAGGTGGAGGGCAAGCGCGTCGCGGTGTCGCTTCCGACGACCCTCCTGCCGTCGGCCACGGTCGCCGCTCCCCCGCCGCCGCGGCGCCGGGGCGGCTCGCGCGCCGTCACGACCGCGACGGGCGATGCGGTCAAGGCGCCCATGCAGGCGACCGTCGTGAAACTCGCCGTCGCCGAGGGCGACAAGGTCGTCAAGGGCGACCTCGTCGTCGTGCTCGAGGCGATGAAGATGGAGCAGCCGCTCACCGCCCACAAGGACGGCACGGTCGGCGGCATCGACGCAACCGTCGGCGCCACGGTGTCGTCGGGCCACCTGCTCCTGACCATCGCCGACTAGAGTCCGAGCATGACGCCGTCCGGGTCCACCGTCACCGGCGTCATCCCGCTCTACCAGGGTGCCGCCTGGATCCGCGAGGCTGTCGACTCCGTGAGCGGGCAGACGTCGCCGCCCGCCGAGCTCATCGTCGTCGACGACGGATCGACCGACGGAGGCGCCGACCTCATCCCCCCGACGCCCTTCCCCGTGCGCGTCATCCGCCAGGGGAACGCAGGACAGGGCGCTGCCCGCAACACCGGCATAGCGGCCGCCCGCACCCCGTATGTCGCCCTGCTCGACCAGGACGATCTCTGGCACCCGGGGCATCTCGCCGCGCTCGCCGACGCCCTCGAACCGCATGACGATCGGCTCGCGTTGGTCACGAGCGATTTCGACGAGGCGGACGAGACGGGGATCCGGATCGCCTCCTACATCGCGACGCGGGGCACCCGCTTCCCCCACACGCTCGGGTCCGCACTGTCGACGAGCGTCAACACGCTCCCCTCCGCGACCCTCTACCGGCGCGATCACGTGCTCGACGTGGGCGGCTTCGACGTGCGCCTTCGGGGCTACGAGGACGACGACCTCCTCGTGCGGCTGCTGCGCGCGGGCCGGACTCACCGTTTCGTCCCGGAGGTCACGACGACGCATCGGCTGCACGGGCAGAACACCTCCCATTCACCCGCGTTCCTGCGCAGTCGCGTCGTCTACGCCACGACGCTGCTCGATCAGGCCGATCGCGACGGCGACCCTCATCAGCGCGAGATCGTGCTCCGGCGCTTCCGCACGTCGACCCTCGTCGACTACGGCGACGCCCTCGTGGCGCACGACGAGGAGCGCCTGCGTCTGCTGACCGAGACCTACGCGGCGCTCCTCGCCGCGGCGGGAGACCCTCCGGGGCGGATGGGCGCGCTCATGCGACGGCCGCGTCTGCTGCGCGCTCTGCTCGGCGCGTCCGCGCGTCTGCCCCGGGCGCTCAGGCCGACGTGGCCGGAGGGACTCGAGCGGCCCCGGGACACGCACCCCACGTGAGGAACCTTCGAGCCCGAAATCGACCGTATAGTGACCGAGTGAGCATGTCTCCGCTACCCGAACCCGAGTTCTCCGCCCTCCCCATCGACGGCGCTCAGCTCGTCCGCCACCGCGTCGTGCAGTACAACAGCTCGATCCTCGTCGAGGCGAAGCGCGACGGGTGGACGGGCCTCTACGAGCAGCCGGTCGATCACCTCTACTGGATCGTCACCCATCGCGGCGTCCTGCGGGACTGGGGCCGCCACGAGTACACGACGGACCGCTACTCCGTCGCCTACGGCGAGGTCGAGGTCGCCCTCGTCGACGGGCGCGAAGGGAGTCCGACGGAGGGCGAGCTCGCCCTCGTGCGGCTGCGAGCAGGCGAGGGGGAAGGTCTCCTCATCCCCCCGGGGGTCTGGCACACCTTCCGGGCGATCACCGACGACGCCGTGCTCGTCAACGCCAAGACACCGTCGTACGACGCCGGGAAGGTCGACAAGGCGAAGCTTCCGATCGACGGATCCTTCGGCTTCAGCTGGGCGAGCTGATCAGACCAGGCCGCGCCGCTGCCGCAGCAGCCCATTGGTGCCACCCCTCGGCACGCCGAGCAGGAACGCCGCGTACTCCCACGGGGCGGCGCCGAGCCGCACCGCGAACAGGTGCGTGCGGTGATAGAGCTCGGCGGCGTTGCGGCGCAACCACGCGCGGGCGCGCGACGGCGTCGCATCCGGCACGCTGATGGCGAGCGGCGGCACACGCGGCACGATGGGCACCGCGAGCGCCTCGAGCGGGGCGCGATCCCCCGCGAGCACCCTCTCGCGCAGGAGCCGCTGCTCGTCGTCGCGACGCGTGAGGTAGGAGCCACCCCCCACGATGGACGGCACGAGCACGACCGACCTCACGGGTGAGAGGGCGAACCGAGCACCCGCGGACCACGCGCGGTAGAGGTACTCCTGCGAGGCGACGTAGCGCAACCGCCGCGCCGACCTCCAGTCGCCGAGTCGCCGCACGAGCCCCGCGTCCATGAGCCATCTCGACGCCTGGAAGTCGCTCCCGCCGACGAGATCGAACCCCTCCGCGAGGGGAGTCGCCTCGACGACGCCCGACCAGCCCGACGGGTCGGACGCGAGCTCCCGCACGCGGTAGGCGGGCGCGATCGCCACATCCGCCCCGCTCTCGTCCATGAGCCGCGACAGGCGCTCGAGGTGGTCGGGGAACCAGAGGTCGTCGTGATTGAGCCACGCGATGCGGGGAGCGCGCGCGAGACGCATGCCGATCGAGTTCGGCCCCGACTGGTCGCCCAGGTTGCGCTCGAGATTCACGAAGCGGATGCGCGGGTCCTCGAACGCGGCGACCGCGCGCTCCGTGTCGTCGGTGCACGCGTCGCCGACCACGAGGAGCTCCCAGTCGACGAGCGTCTGGGCGCGCACGCTCGCGATCGCGTGCGGGATGACGTTCGAGCGGTTGAAGGTCGCCATGACGATCGACACCGCGGGGCGATCGGGCGCCGCGGCCGGCACCTCCGGCATCGGCAGGCGCCGCCGATGACGGACGGGGGCGAGGGAGCGGCGCACGCGTCTCAGCCCACGATGTGCATGGCGCGGGCGGCATCCGTGACGGCGCCGGAGAGGGACGGGTACACCGAGAAGGCACGCGCGAGCTGGTCGACCGTGAGGCGGTGCTCGACCGCGAGCGCGATCGGCAGGATGAGGTCGGAGGCCTTGGGCGCGACGACGACGCCGCCGATGACGGTGCCCGAGCCCGTGCGCGCGAAGAGCTTGACGAAGCCGTCCTTGATGCCCTCCATCTTCGCGCGCGGGTTCGAGGCGAGCGGCAGCTTGTAGATCTCGCCCTGCGCGAGGCCGTCCTCGATCTGCTTCTGCGACCAGCCGACCGTCGCGACCTCGGGGTGCGTGAAGATGTTGCTCGTCACGTTGCGCAGCTCGGTGGGGTTCACGGCGTCGCCCATCGCGTGGAAGACGGCCGTGCGCCCCTGCATCGAGGCGACGGAGGCGAGGGGCAGGAAGTCGCTGCAGTCGCCGACGCCGTAGATCATGGGCATCGAGGTGCGCGCGACGCGGTTGACGCGGATGTGACCCGACTCGGTGAGCTGCACGCCCGCCTCCTCGAGCCCGAGGCCCGCGGTGTTGGGAACCGAGCCGACGGCGAGCAGGCAGTGCGAACCCTCGACCGTGCGGCCGTCGGCGAGCGTCACGACGACGCCGTCGCCGGAGCGTTCGACCGACTGCATGCGCGACTTCGAGAGCACCGTCATGCCGCCGCGCACGAAGACGTTCTCGATGACGCGGGCGGCATCCGCGTCCTCGCCCGGGAGCACCTGCTCGCGGCTCGAGACGAGGGTGACCTGCGCGCCGAGCGCGAGATAGGCGGATGCGAACTCCGCACCCGTGACGCCGGAGCCGACGACGACGAGGTGCTCGGGCACCTCGTCGAGGTTGTAGAGCTGGGTCCAGGTGAGGATGCGCTTGCCGTCGGGCTTCGCGCTCGGCAGCACGCGGGGGCTCGAGCCGACCGCGACGACGAGGGTGTCGGCGACGATCTCGTCGAAGTCGACGCGCTTCTTGCCCTTGCCGGTCGAGACGACGAGCCGGTCGGGGCCGTCGAGGCGACCGTCGCCCGCGACGATCCGCACGCCCGCCTTGAGCAGCTGCGACTTCATGTCCTCCGACTGCTGGCGCGCGAGCAGCATGAGCCGCTGGTTGACGGCGGCGAGGTTGACGGTGACCTCGGGACGCACGGCGCGGCCGGACTCGGTGCGCGTGAAGAACTGCACCCCCAGGTCGGCCGCCTGACCGACGTCGGTCGCGGCACCCGCCGTCGCGATGAGCGACTTCGACGGCACGACGTCGGTGAGCACCGCGGCGCCCCCGACGCCCGCGCGCTCGACGAGGGTGACCTCGGCGCCGAGCTGCGCTCCCGTGAGGGCGGCCTCGTACCCGCCCGGCCCCCCTCCGAGGACGGCGATGCGTTGGGTCCGCTCGAACTCGTAGGGCATACCTCGATTCTCGCGCATCCGCGGGCCGGATTCCCGCGCCCGCCACGGCCGCGTCGGGGCTCGTAGAGTGAGGGGATGCACATCGAGCATCCCCTCGACGGCGAGGACGTGGATCCGTTCGCCGTCGCACGCATCGCGGCCGAGCAACTCGCGGAGGCCACGGGCGTCGAGAAGCACGACATCGCCCTCACGCTGGGCTCCGGATGGGCGAAGGCGGCCGACCTGATCGGCGAGACCGTCGCGACGGTGCCGGCGACCGACATCTACGGCTTCAGCGCCCCCGCCCTCGCCGGGCACGTCGGCACGCTGCGCAGCATCCTCCTGCCGAACGGCAAGCGCGCCCTCGTGATCGGCGCGCGCACCCATTTCTACGAGGGCCACGGCGTGCGCCGCGTCGTGCACTCGGTGCGCACGGCCGCCGCCGCGGGCGCCACGACGATGATCCTCACGAACGGCGCGGGCGGCATCAAGGAGCACTGGACGCCCGGCACGCCCGTGCTCATCAGCGACCACATCAACCTCACGGCGGCGTCGCCCCTCGAGGGTGCGACCTTCGTCGACCTCACCGACCTCTACTCGCCGCGGCTGCGCGAACTCGCGCGGAGCATCCAGCCCGACCTCGACGAGGGCGTCTACGTGCAGTTCCGGGGCCCCCAGTACGAGACACCCGCCGAGGTGCGGATGGCGCGGACGATCGGCGGCCACATCGTGGGCATGTCGACGGCGCTCGAGGCCATCGCCGCACGCCAGGCGGGCATGGAGATCCTCGGCTTCTCGCTCATCACCAATCTCGCGGCCGGCATCTCGCCCGTGCCCCTCAGCCACGCCGAGGTGCTCCAGGCCGGCAAGGACGCCGAGCCGGTGATCTCCGAGCTGCTCGCGCGCGTCGTGGCGGCGATCTGATGGCCGCGGCCGCCGATCCCGTCGAGGCCGCGCGCGCGTGGGCGGAGCAGGACCCCGACGAGGTCACCCGCGCCCAGCTCGAGGCGCTGCTCGCGCGCACCGACGCGGGCGATCCGGATGCGCGCGCGGAGCTCGCCACCCGGTTCTCGGGGCGCCTCACCTTCGGCACGGCCGGCCTCCGGGGCGAGCTCGGCGCCGGCCCCCTGCGCATGAACCGCGTGCTCGTGGCGCAGGCGGCGGCGGGGCTCGCGGCCTACCTGCTCGCGCGGGGAGAGCACCCGAGCGTCGTCATCGGCTACGACGGCCGCCGCAACTCCGATGTCTTCGCGCGCGACACGGCGGAGATCATGGCGGGCGCGGGCGTCCGCGCCATCCTGCTCCCGCGGCTCCTGCCCACCCCCGTGCTCGCGTTCGCGGTGCGCCACCTCGACACGAGCGCGGGCGTCATGGTGACCGCGAGCCACAATCCGGCATCCGACAACGGCTACAAGGTCTACCTCGGCGGCCTCGACCACGGCTCGCAGATCGTCGCACCGGCCGACGCCGAGATCCAGGCGGAGATCGTGCGCGTCGCGGAGTGCTCGATCACCGCGCTACCGCGCTCGGACGCCTACGAGATCGCGGGCGAGGAGGTCGTCGACGAGTACGTGCGCCGCACGGCGGCGCTCGTCGAGCACCCGCAACCGCTCTCCGTCGTGTACACGGCGATGCACGGGGTGGGATGGGAGACGGCGCGGCGCGTGTTCGACGCCGCCGGGTTCCAAGGTGTCGTGTCGGTCGCCGCGCAGCAGGAGCCCGACGCCTCGTTCCCGACCGTCGACTTCCCGAACCCCGAGGAGGCGGGCGCGATGGACCTCGCGTTCGCGGCCGCGGCCGAGCTCGGCGCCGATCTCGTGATCGCGAACGACCCCGACGCCGACCGGGTCGCCGTCGGGGTGCCCGACGGCGCGGGCGGCTGGGAGCGGCTCTCCGGCAACGAGGTGGGCTGGCTGCTCGGATGGCGGGCGGCCCGGCGTGCTGCGGAGCTCGGCCTCGAGGAAGGGACGCTCGCCTGCTCGCTCGTGAGCTCCCCCGCCCTCGGCGTCGTCGCCCGCACGGAGGGACTCGACTTCGCCGAGACCCTCACCGGGTTCAAGTGGATCTCGCGCGCCGGCGGCCTCATCTACGGCTACGAGGAGGCACTCGGCTACCTCGTCGACCCCGAGAAGGTGCGCGACAAGGACGGCATCTCCGCCGCGCTCGCGGTGCTCGCCCTGTTCTCCGAGCTGCGCGCGGCCGGCGAGAACTTCGCCGACCACCGTGCCGCGTTCGCCGAGCGCTTCGGCGCCTTCGCCTCCGGCCAGATCTCCGTGCGGGTGGCCGACCTCGCCCGGATCCCCGAGCTCATGGCCCGCCTACGGGCCGAACCGCCGCGCGAGGTGGGCGGCATCCGCGTGGAGCGGATCGACGACTTCGCGGGCGGCTTCGGCACCTTCCCGCCGAGCGACATCCTGCGCTTCCACCTCGCGGGGGGCTCGCGCGTCATCGTGCGGCCGAGCGGCACCGAACCGAAGCTCAAGTGCTACCTCGACACGCGGTGCGACGAGGGGACCGCCTCCGAGCGCCAGGCGACGGCCGCCGCCGCGCTCGCGGCGCTCGACGCGGGGATGCGGGAGCTGCTCGCCTGACCGGTTCAGCCGAGCGCGAGCTCGAGCTTGCGCTGCAGCTCCGCGGTGTCGAAGTAGTTCTCGACGACCACGACGTCGGCGAAGGTGCGGCCGATCGTCTCGACGAACTCGGGGCTCGTGAGGATGACCTGCGCATCGTCGAGCTCTGACTGGAGCATCGAGACGTCGATCGCCACGACGCGGGCGTCGATCCCGAGCCGCTGCAGCACGCGCTCGGTGTTGATCTTCAGGATGCCGCTCGTGCCGATGCCGGCACCGCACAGCGTGAGGATCTTCACGAGGACGACGCCTCGAGGATGCCGCGCACCTCGTCGGCGGAGGTCGCGTCGGCGATGCGGTCGACGGCATCCGAGTCGTTGAAGATGTTCGCGATCTCGGCCACGAGCTGGAGGTGGCGTGCGCTCGACGCGCCCGCGAGGGCGAGCACGACGCGCACCGGATCGTTGTAGGGGTGCCCGAACGGCACCGGATCGGCGAGCGTCACGATCGCGAGACCGTCGCGGCGCACCGCGGGGCCCGGGCGCGCGTGGGCGAGGGCGAGACCGGGGGCGACGACGACGTACGGCCCGTGCTCCTCGATCATGCGCACCATGTCGGTGGCGTAGCCCGCGTCGGTCGCCCCGCACGCGGTGAGGGCGCGACCCGCGAGCTCCACCGCCTCGCGCCAGTCCTTCGCGCGGGCGCCGAGCACGACGCCCTCGTCGGGCAGCGCGGGGAGGGCCGGGAGATGGTCCATCAGGCGGCGCCGAACCCCTCTTCGATCAGCGCGATGAGCTCCGCGCGCTCCTCGAGCGGGAGGAACGCGGCCTCCGCGGCGTTGAGCTGGAACACGAGGAGGTCGTCCAGGTCGTAGCCGAAGGCGTCGACGAGCAGCCCGAGCTCACGCGTGAGGCTCGTGCCGCTCATGAGGCGGTTGTCGGTGTTGACGGTGACCCGGAATCCGAGCTGATAGAGCAGATCGAACGGGTGCGCCGTGAGGTCGTCGCCCCACGCCGCGATCGCGCCCGTCTGCAGGTTCGAGCTCGGGCTCGTCTCGAGCGCGATGCCGCGATCCTTGACCCACTGCGCGAGCCGGCCGAGGCTCACGTAGCTGGCCTCCTCGTCCTGCGACTCGATGGTGATGTCCTCGGCGATGCGCACGCCGTGCCCGAGGCGGAGCGCGTGGCCGTCGACGAGGGCGCTGCGGATCGACTCGAGCCCGTCGGCCTCACCCGCGTGGACGGTCACGGGGAAGCACTCGCGCGCGAGCAGGTCGAACGCCTCCGAGAAGCGGCTCGGCGGGAACCCCGCCTCGGGGCCCGCGATGTCGAAGCCGACCGCCCCGCTGTCGCGGTGGCGCAACGCGAGCTGCGCGATCTCGGTGCCGCGGTCGAGGTGGCGCATGGCGCTCACGAGCTGTCCGACGCGGATGCTGCCGCCCGCCTCCGCGACGAGGTCGACGCCCTCGTCGAGTCCGCGCTGCACGGCTTCGACGGCCTCGTCGAGGGTCAGCCCGCGGCCGAGGTGCTGCTCGGGCGCCCAGCGGATCTCGCCCCACACGACGCCGTCGGCGGCGAGGTCCTCGACGAACTCGCGGGCGACCCTCGTGAGGCCGTCGGCGGTCTGCATGACGGCGGTCGTGAGATCGAAGGTCTTCAGATACTCGACGAGCGAGCCGGAGTCCGACTTCTCGGCGAACCACGCGGCGAGCGCGTCGGCATCCGTCGCGGGGAGTTCGAGACCGAGCGGCTCGGCGAGCTCGATGATCGTCTGCGGGCGCAGGCCCCCGTCGAGGTGATCGTGGAGCGACACCTTGGGCAGGCTCCGCAGGTCGACCCCCTCGACGACGTGGTGGTCTGCGGGCGCGGCGTCGCTCATGCCTCCAGCGTAGTCGGGCGACGCCCCGCGATCCTGAGCCGACGCCGAATGAACTTAGGCTGGAATCCATGCCCCGACGGATCATCCTCGACTGCGACCCCGGCCACGACGACGCGATCGCGATGCTGCTCGCACACGGGAGCCCCGACATCGAGCTCGCGGCGGTGACGACGGTCGCGGGCAACGCCGGGATCGAGAACGTCACCCGCAACGCCCTGTCCGTCGCACGGATCGCGGGCATCACGGGCGTGCCCTTCGCGCAGGGCGCGGGACGCCCGCTCGTGCGCGGTGTCGAGTTCGCACCCGACATCCACGGCGAGTCGGGACTCGACGGGCCCGTGCTCCCGGAGCCCGCCTTCGACCTCGACCCGCGGGGCGCCGTGCAGCTCATCATCGACACGGTCATGGCGTCCGAGCCCGGCGAGATCACCCTCGTGCCGACGGGGGCCCTCACCAACATCGCGCTCGCCGCACGCATCGAGCCGCGCATCGTCCCGCGCGTGCGGGAGGTCGTGCTCATGGGCGGCGGCGTCCACGTCGGCAACTGGAACGCGACGAGCGAGTTCAACATCGTCATCGACCCCGAGGCCGCGCACATCGTCTTCAACGAGTCGTGGCCGCTCACGATGGTCGGACTCGACGTGACGCACCAGGCCCTCGCGACGCCCGAGGTGAGGGAGCGGATCGCCGCCGTCGGCACGCGACCCGCCGTCTTCGTGGGCGAGCTGCTCGACTTCTTCGGCGCGACCTATCTCACGTCGCAGGGCTTCACCTCGCCTCCCGTGCACGACCCCGTCGCAGTCGCCTACGTCATCGACCCCTCGGTGCTCGAGGTCGTCCGGGCGCCGCTCGACGTCGAGCTCGCGGGAACGCTGACGCTCGGCATGACGGTCGCCGACCTGCGCGCTCCGGCACCCGCGGACTGCACGACCCAGGTGTCGCTCCGCCTCGACGAGCAGCGGTTCTGGGACCTCGTGGTCGACGCGCTCGAGCGCATCGGAGACCCCGAGGCCTGACCGCCCGCGGCCGGTCGCGCGTCAGGCGATGCGCGACCGGATGAGCGGGCGCTCGGGCAGCTCGGTGCCCGCGGGAGCGATCGAGTACGCCCCCTCGAGCGCCTCGAGGGCGCGCGGGAAGCGCGCCGGGTCGTCGGCGTGCAGCGTGAAGAGCGGCTCTCCCGCGCGCACGGCGTCGCCCGGCTTCTTGTGCAGGTCGATGCCCGCCGCGTGCACGACGGGATCCTCCTTGCGGGCCCGGCCGGCGCCGAGACGCCACGCGGCGACGCCGAACGGCAGCGCCTCCTGGGTCGCGAGCACGCCGTCCTCGGATGCCGTGACGACGTGCGACTCGCGGGGCGTCGGGAGCGGCGCGTCGGGGTCGCCGCCCTGAGCGGCGATCATGGCCCGCCAGGTGTCCATGGCCCGGCCGTCGGCGAGCGCGGCCTCGACGTCGGCGTCCGGGACACCGGCCATGTCGAGCATCTCCCGGGCGAGGGCGAGCGTGAGCTCGACGACGTCGGCGGGGCCGCCGCCCGCGAGCACCTCGACCGACTCGCGCACCTCGTTGGCGTTGCCGATCGCGAGGCCGAGCGGCACGTCCATGTCGGTGAGCAGCGCGCGCGTGGCGACGCCTGCCTCGTTGCCGAGCCGCACCATGGTCTCTGCGAGCTCGTACGCGCGGTCGTAGTCCTTCATGAAGGCGCCGCCGCCGAACTTGACGTCGAGCACGAGAGACGCGGTGCCCTCGGCGATCTTCTTCGACATGATCGACGAGGCGATGAGCGGGATCGCCTCGACGGTGCCCGTGATGTCGCGGAGCGCGTAGAGCTTGCCGTCGGCGGGCGCGAGGTCGGCGCCCGCGGCGCACACGACCGCGCCGACCGAGCCGAGCTGGGCGAGGAACTCCTCGTTGGTGAGCCGTGCGCGCCATCCGGGGATCGACTCGAGCTTGTCGAGCGTGCCGCCCGTGTGGCCGAGACCCCGGCCCGAGAGCTGCGGCACGGCGACGCCGAAGGAGGCCACGAGGGGGGCGAGCGGCAGCGTGATCTTGTCGCCGACGCCTCCCGTGGAGTGCTTGTCGGTCGTGGTCTTGCCGAGGCCCGAGAAGTCGAGCCGCTCGCCGCTCGCGACCATCGCGAGGGTGAGCTCGCGGATCTCGTCCGACGTCATCCCGTTGAGGAAGACCGCCATCGCGAAGGCCGACATCTGCTCGTCGGCCACGTAACCGCGCGTGTAGGCGGCGACGAGCCAGCGGATCTCGTCGGGGCTCAGCTCACCCCGGTCGCGCTTGCGGTGGATGAGGTCGACGGTGTCGAAGGGCTCGACCATGGATGGTTCCTTTCCGGAGAGGCGGTGAGGGGGCGCGGTCGCACCGCGCCTCACTCCCCCGCCGAGTACGCCTCGAGGGTCCGGGGCCCGAAGGCGTCGGGGATGACCTCGTCGATCGTCTTGATGCCGGAGACCGTCTCGAGCAGCATCCCCTCGGCGGAGTGCTCGAACAGCAGCTGCCGACAGCGGCCGCACGGCATGAGCGTCTGGCCCTTGCCGTCGACGCACGTGAAGGCGACGAGCTTGCCGCCGCCCGTCATGTGCAGCGTCGAGACGAGGGCGCATTCCGCGCACAGCGTGAGCCCGTAGGAGGCGTTCTCGACGTTGCAGCCCCAGATGATGCGGCCGTCGTCGACGAGCGCCGCGACCCCCACGGGGAACTTCGAGTACGGCACGTACGCGTGCGGGATCGCCGCGTTCGCGGCGGCCCGCAGCGCGTCCCAGGTCTCCTGCGTGATCTCGGTCATGACTTGATGTACGGCTTGCCGTCTGCCGCGGGGGCGCGCGAGGCGCCCACGAGACCGGCGACGGCGAAGATCGTCACGAGGTACGGCAGCATGAGCATGAAGTCGGAGGGCACGGGCGATCCGATGATGCCGAGCACGCTCTGCAGGTTGGTCGCGAATCCGAACAGCAAGCCCGCGAGGGTCGCCCGGATGGGATCCCATCGCCCGAAGATGACGGCGGCGAGGGCGATGAAGCCGGCCCCGTTGGTCATCTCCTTTCCGAACTGGCCGACGACGTCGAGCGTGTAGTACGCGCCGCCGATGCCGACCACCGCACCGGCGAGCGACACGTTCCAGAACCGCGTGCTGTTGACGTTGATGCCGACGGTGTCGGCGGCGGTCGGGTGCTCGCCGACGGCACGCACCCGCAGGCCCCAGCGCGTCTTGAACAGGCCGAACCACACGAGGAACACCGCGATGTACAGGATGTAGACGATGACCGTCTGGCGGAACAGCACGGGCCCGAGGATCGGGATGTCGGAGAGTCCCGGGATCGGCAGCACGGGGAACTTCACGGGCTTGTTGAGCGCCGGGTCGGCCGTGAGCACCTTCGAGTAGAAGAAGCTCGTGAGGCCCGTGACGAGCACATTGAGCACGACGCCGACGATCACCTGGTCGACGATGTACTTGATCGAGAACGCCGCGAGCACGAACGAGACGAGCACCGCGCCCACCATGGCGGCGAGCAGGCCCGCCACCGGGTTGCCCGTCACCGATCCGACGATGGCGGCCGAGAAGGCGCCGAACAGCAGCTGGCCCTCGATCGCGATGTTGACGACGCCCGCGCGCTCGGAGATGACACCGCCGAGCGCGCCGAAGATGAGCGGGACGCTCAGCGCGACGGTGCCGACGAGCATGCCGGGCACGGGTATGTTCTTGTCCGCCGCGACCCACGTGAGGAACGTGAAGAGGAACAGCACGGCGAACACGATCGCGAGCCACAGCGGCGCGCGTCCCGATCCGAGCACGACGTAGGCCGCCGCCGCGATCGCGGCCACCACGAGCAGCAGCGCCGAGATCGTCACGGTGAGCTGCGTGGGCACGACGAGCGGCGCGAGCTGGATGGCTTCGCGCGGCGTGGAGAGCGTGAAGGTCGTCGCGCCCTCGTGCGGCACGACGAAGGCCATCACCAGCCCGACGATCGCGAACACGGCGAGCACGATGGGCGTCTTCCAACTGCGCACGAGAGCCTTCTCGTGCACGATGGCGGCCGCGGGGGCGGGAGCGGTCGTGGTCACTTGGTCACCGCCTTCTGGGCCGCGGGCTTCCGGGTTCGACGGGCGACGGATGCCGCCCCGGCGGGCGCGGGAAGCCGGAAGATCGTGCGCACGAGCGGCGGCGCCGCGATGAGCAGCACGATGACGGACTGCACGACGAGCACGATGTCGATCGGGATGCCCTCGGCGGCCTGCATCGTGTAGCCGCCCGCCTTGAGGGCGCCGAACAGGATGCCCGCGAAGAAGACGCCGAACGGGCGCGACCGTCCGAGCAGCGCGACGGTGATGGCGTCGAAGCCGATGCCGGCGTCGACACCCGCGGCGAAGCCGGTCGTCGTCGTGCCGAGCACCTGCGAGGCGCCCGCGAGGCCGATGAGCGCACCCGAGAACAGCATCGCGAGCACGTAGGTGCCCTTGACGCTGATGCCCGCCGTGCGGGCGGCGTTCGGGTTCTCGCCGACGGCGCGGAAGCGGAAGCCCATGCTCGAGCGGTTGAGGAGGTACCAGACCCAGACGGTCGCGAGGATCGCGAGCACGAACCCGAGGTGGAGCCGGTAGGTGCCGACGCCGAGCAGGTCCGAGAGGGTCGGGAACACGGCGCTCTCGAGCGCGGCCGGAGACTTGGGCGTGTTCGACCCCGGAGCCTGGAGCGCCCCCTGCGTCTTCAGCAGGAACGAGATGAGGTAGAACGCCACGTAGTTGAGCATGATCGTGACGATCACCTCGTGGGCGCCCGTGCGCGCCTTGAGCACGCCCGCGATGCCGGCCCACAGCGCGCCGCCCACGAGGGCGGCGACCGTCGCCAGCAGGATGTGCACGGGCGCGGGGAGCTCGAACGACCAGCTCACCCAGCCCGCGGCCGCGGCGGCGATGAGGATCTGGCCGCGACCGCCGATGTTGAACATGCCGACGCGGAAGGTGAGGGCGACGCCGAGGCCGGCCGCGATGAGCGGCGTGGCGAAGGTGAGGGTCTCGGTGAGGGGCTTGATGGCGTTGACGAAGTCGCCGCGCTTCGGGTTGTAGATCGCTCCCTCGAAGAGCGAGATGTACGCACCCGAGACCGACTCCCAGATCGAACGGAACGTGTCTCCGGGTCGCGCGAAGAAGTAGCCGGCGGCCTTCTGGACGCTCGGATCCGTCGCGGCGATGAGGATCGACCCCACGAGCAGCGCGACGACGATCGCGAGCAGCGAGATGAGCCAGCTCGAGGTGAGGATCTCGTTGAGCACGCGGTTGGCGACGGGCGGCTCCTCGTCGGCCACCTCGGGCGCGCGCTGCGGGGGCGGCACCTGATCGGGTTCGAGGCTCGTGTCGACGATGGCGTCCTCGCCGTGGATCTGCTCGTCGCTCACGCGGCCGCTCCTGTCGTCTCGCCGGCCATCATGAGGCCGAGCACGTCACGGGGGGTGTCACCCGGCACGATGCCCACGATCCCGCCGCGGTACATGACCGCGATGCGGTCGGCGAGGGCCGTCACCTCGTCGAGCTCCGTCGAGACGACGATGACGGGGATTCCGGCGTCGCGCGCGGCGACGATCTGGGTGTGCACGAACTCGATCGAGCCGACGTCGAGTCCGCGGGTGGGCTGGGATGCCACGAAGAGGCGAAGGTCGCGGCTCAGCTCGCGCGCGAGCACGACCTTCTGCTGGTTGCCGCCGGAGAGGCGTCCGGCGCGGGTGTCGATGCCCTGCGCGCGGATGTCGAACTCCACGAGCTTCTGCTCGGCGAACTGCTCGAGCACCCCGAGCTGCAGGGCGCCCGCCTTCACGAAGGGCGCCCCGACGGAACGGTCGAGCATGAGGTTCTCGGCGATCGTGAACTCCGCGACGAGGCCGTCCTCCTTGCGGTCCTCGGGCACGAAGCCGACGCCGGCGTCGAGCACGCGGCGAACGCTGCGTCCGAGCAGTTCGGTGCCGTCGAGGGTGATCGAGCCGGAGACCCGGGGCTGGATGCCGAGGATGGCCTCCGTGAGTTCGGTCTGGCCGTTGCCCTGCACGCCGGCGATGGCGAGGATCTCCCCCGCGCGCACGGTGAACGAGACGTCTTTCACGACGTACTGGTCGCGCGAGTCGATGACGGAGAGGTCGGTGACGACGAAGGCGTCCGCGCCGGGGTGGGCGGGCGGCTTCTGGATCGTGAGCTCGACGGCGCGGCCCACCATCATCGAGGCGAGCTCGGTGTTGCTCGCGGTGGGCGAGGCTTCGCCCACGACCTTGCCGAGCCGGATGACGGTGATGCGGTCGGCGACCTCGCGCACCTCGCGCAGCTTGTGGGTGATGAAGACGATGGCGGTGCCCGAGTCCTTGAGCTGGCGCATGATCGCCATGAGCTCGTCGGTCTCCTGGGGCGTGAGCACGGCGGTGGGCTCGTCGAACACGAGCACCTTCGCGTCCCGCGAGAGGGCCTTGATGATCTCGACGCGCTGCTGCACGCCGACCGGCAGCTCCTCGACGATCGCGTCGGGGTCGACGTCGAACCCGAAGCGCTCGGAAATCTCGCGCACCTTGGCGCGCGCGGCTCCGAGGTCGAGCACGCCCGGCCCCTTCGTCTGCTCGTGGCCGAGCATGACGTTCTCGGCGACGGTGAAGACGGGGATGAGCATGAAGTGCTGGTGCACCATGCCGATGCCGGCCTTCATCGCGTCGCCGGGGCCGGCGAAGTGCTGCACCTCGCCGTCGAGCAGGATCTCGCCCTCGTCGGCCTGGTAGAGGCCGTAGAGCACGTTCATGAGGGTGGACTTGCCTGCGCCGTTCTCGCCGAGCAGGCAGTGGATCTCGCCGGGCTCGACGGTGAGATCGATGTGGTCGTTCGCGACCAGGGCACCGAACCGCTTGGTGATGCCGCGGAGTTCGAGCTTCATTGTCTCAATCTGGGAATCGGTCCCCGGCGCGGCGACGGGGAGACCGGCGTGGCCGGCCTCCCCGTGCCGTCATGCGAGGAGTTGATTACTTGGGGGTCGCGGGGGACTCGACCTTGATCTCGCCGGAGATGATCTTCTCCTTGAGGTCGTCGAGCGTCGCGGCGAGGTCCGCGGGGACCTTGGACTCCCAGTCGTGGAACGGCGCGATTCCGACGCCGCCGTTCTCGAGCGTGCCGACGTACGGCGTCGTGTCGAACTCGCCCTTGGCGGCGGCCACGACGGTGTCGAAGACACCGGCGTCGACGCCCTTCATGACCGAGGTCAGGAGGAGGTCGGCCACGTTCGGGTCGGTGTTGTACACGTCGGCGTCGACGCCGATGAGGGCGATGTCGCCGCCCTTCTCACGGATCGCCTCGGCCGCACTCTGGTAGATCGGGCCGCCGACCGGGAGGAGCACGTCGGCGCCCTGGTCGAGCAGGTTCTGCGCGGTGGTCTTCGCCTCGACGCCCGGCGCGAAGCCGCCCGTGAACGAGCCGGTCTGCGACGCCTTGTCCCAGCCGATGGCCTTGACGGACGTGCCGTTCTGCTCGTTGTAGTACGCGACGCCGTCGACGAAGCCGTCCATGAAGATCGTCACGGGGTTGATCTGGATGCCGCCGAAGGTGCCGACGACGCCGGTCTTCGAGGTGGCCGCGGCCGCGTAGCCGGCGAGGAACGCCGCCTCGGCGGTGTTGAAGAGGATCGGCTTGCCGTTCTCGGTGTCGTTCTTGCCGTCGAAGTCGGCGTCGAGGCTGTCGTCGACGATCGCGAACTCGACGTCGGGGTTGGCCTGAGCGGCCGTGATGGTGGCGGCCGAGAGCAGGAAGCCGACGGTCACGATCATGTTGCAGCCCTGACCGAGGAGGCCCTCGATGTTCGGCGCGAAGTCGTCCTCGGATGCCGACTCGACGGCGTTGGTCTCGATGCCGAGCTCCGCACCGGCGGCCTCGAGGCCCTCCTTGCCGAGCTGGTTGAACGACTTGTCGTCGAACCCGCCGGAGTCGGAGACCATGCAGGCGAGGAAGTCGGATGCGCCCGACTCCTCCGGGGTCTCCTCGGGCGCGGATGCGCATCCGCTGAGCACGAGGGCGCTCGCGCCGAGGATGGCGAGACCGGAGAGACCGGCCTTGCGGGTCGTGATTGTCACTGTGTCCTCCAAGAAGTCGCCGGGCAGGATGGCCGGCGGATTGCGATACACGTTACCTTCTGTGACGCAGGCCGAATGCTGAGCACCGGCGCTCGCAACAGAAGAGTTACACACCCTCGCGCCCCCGGAAATGGCCGGGAAATGTTCGCGCTCAGATGAGCACGCACGCCCCGCGCGACCGCCGTCGAGAGCGCCATGGCGACGCCGGGCGGGTCACAGCACGTCGTCGCGGCCGGAGAGCTTGAGGGCGTCGACGACGCTCTTGACGCGCTGAGCGTTCGCCGTCGTGGTGACCAGGAGCGCGTCGGGGGTGTCGACGACGACGATGTCGTGCACGCCGATGAGGGAGACGATCCGGTCGGAGTGACTCACGACGATGCCGCTCGAGGCATCCGCGAGCACGCGTGCGTTCTCGCCGAGGATCGAGAGGTCGCCGGGGCGGCCGGCCGACTTGAGCTTGGCGACGGAGGCGAAGTCGCCCACGTCGTCCCAGTCGAAGCGGCCGGGGATGACGGCGAGGCCGCCGGCGGCGGCGGCGGGTTCGGCGACGGAGTAGTCGATCGCGATCCTGCGGAGGTCCGGCCAGAGCCGGTCGACGGCGCGGCCGCGGGCGGTCGGGTCCTCCCATGCCTCGGCGAGCTCGTCGAGCTGCGCGCGCAGGCGCGCGTCGAACTCCTCGATGCGGGAGAGGAGCAGGTCGGCGCGGGCGATGAACATGCCGGCGTTCCACAGGTGGTTGCCGTCGGCGAGATAGCGCGCCGCGGTCGCGGCGTCCGGCTTCTCGACGAAGCTCGCGACGAGCAGCGCGTCGGGCGCACCGTCGATGCGGGCGGCCTCCGCGCATTCGATGTAGCCGAAGCCGATGGCGGGTTCGGTCGGCTGGATGCCGATGGTGGAGATGTAACCGGCGTCGGCGGCGACGACGGCCTGCTCGACGGCGGCGCGGAATCCGGCCTCGTCGGCGATGACATGGTCGGCGGCGAACGAGCCGATGATGACGTCGGGCTCCCGCCGGTGCAGGATCGCGGCCGCGAGTCCGATCGCGACGGTGGAATCGCGAGGGGCCGCCTCGAGCACGATGTTGCGGTCCTCGAGCTCGGGAATCTGCGCCTCGATGGCGGCACGGTGCGCGCGGCCGGTCACGATCATGACCCGGTCGGGGCCTGCGATGGGGGCGAGGCGCTCCCAGGTGCCGCGCACGAGGGTGCGGCCGGATCCGGTGAGGTCGTGGAGGAACTTCGGGGCGTCGGCGCGCGACAGCGGCCACAGTCGGGAGCCGACCCCTCCCGCGGGGATGACGCCGTAGAAACGCTCGAGCGGTGTGGACATGCCCCCCACCTTAGAGACAGTCGCGTGAGCGGGTGCCGTGCGCGCGCGACGCAGTCGGGGATATCTCGATATCGAGACAAGTGAGGTCACCCTCACCTGCGACCTCCGAGGGCCGGGCATAGACTGGAGCCCGTTCCGACGACGAGCGACTCGCGAGGGAGAAGTGCCGTGACGAGCCAGGCCGCACCAGCTGAGAGCCCCCCGGCATCCGTCCCCCCACCCGCCAAGCGCAAGCTCCCCGCCGGCACCCTCTATCGGGGCCGCGAGGGCATGTGGTCGTGGGTGCTGCACCGCATCACGGGCACGGCGATCTTCTTCTTCCTGCTCGTGCACATCCTCGACACGGCGCTCATCCGCATCAGCCCGGAGGCCTACGACGCCGTCATCGGCACGTACAAGACGCCCATCATGGGGCTCGGCGAGGTCGCCCTCGTGGCGGCGATCGGGCTGCACGCGCTCAACGGGCTGCGCATCATCTTCATCGACATGTTCTCGTGGGGCCCGCGGGCGCAGCGGGCCATGTTCTGGATCGCGATCGGACTGTGGATCGTGCTGCTGGTCGGGTTCGTGCCGCGGCACCTGATGGTCGTCTTCGGGGGGCACTGATGAGCATGGACAACATCGCGGCGCCCCGGAGCCCGCACCTCAGCCACCGCAAGCGCAACCGCTTCAACATCGAGAAGTGGGGCTGGATCTACATGCGCGTCTCGGGCGTTCTGCTCGTGGTGCTCATCTTCGGCCACCTCTTTTACAACCTGATCTTCCCGGGCAAGGTGTCTGTCCTCGACTGGGCGTTCGTGGCGGGCAAGCTCGCGAACCCGTTCTGGGTCGTGTGGGACACCCTCCTGCTGTGGCTCGCCCTCATCCATGGCGCCAACGGCATGCGCACCCTCGTGAACGACTACGCGCACGGGCGCTTCCGCAGCGTGCTGCTGTGGGCGCTCGGCGGCACGACGGTCGTGCTGATCGTGCTCGGCACGCTCGTGCTGACGACCTTCGACCCCTGCCTCGGCGAGACCGACAACGCCGAACTGATCGCCATCTGCGCGGCCCCCTAGGCGCGCGGGCAATAGTGAGAGAGAACGTGAGCGAGTACCTGGAGTTCGAAGACGGAGACGTCATCGACGGCGTGCACTACCACCGGCACGACGTCGTCATCGTGGGGGCGGGTGGCGCCGGCATGCGCGCCGCGATCGAGGCGGCGCCGCGCGCCAACACGGCCGTCATCACCAAGCTCTACCCGACGCGCTCGCACACGGGTGCGGCGCAGGGCGGCATGGCCGCCGCGCTCGCGAACGTCGAAGAGGACAGCTGGGAGTGGCACACCTTCGACACCGTGAAGGGCGGCGACTACCTCGTCGACCAGGACGCGGCGGAGATCCTCGCGAAGGAGGCCATCGACGCGGTCCTCGACCTCGAGAACATGGGCCTCCCGTTCAACCGCACCCCCGAGGGCAAGATCGACCAGCGCCGGTTCGGCGGGCACACGCGCGACCACGGCAAGGCGCCCGTGCGTCGTGCGTGCTACGCGGCCGACCGCACGGGCCACATGATCCTCCAGACGCTCTTCCAGAACTGCGTCAAGCTCGGCGTCAACTTCTTCAACGAGTTCTACGCGCTCGATCTCGTCATGACCGAGGTCGACGGGGTGCCGCAGCCGTCGGGCGTCGTCGCCTACGAGCTCGCGACGGGCGACCTGCACGTCTTCCAAGGCAAGTCGATCGTGTTCGCGACGGGCGGCTTCGGGAAGATCTACAAGACCACCTCGAACGCCCACACCCTCACGGGCGACGGCGTCGGCATCATCTGGCGCAAGGGCCTCCCGCTCGAGGACATGGAGTTCTTCCAGTTCCACCCGACCGGCCTCGCGGGCCTCGGCATCCTGCTCACCGAGGGTGCGCGCGGCGAGGGCGCGATCCTGCGCAACGCGTCGGGCGAGCGCTTCATGGAGCGCTACGCCCCCACCATCAAGGACCTCGCTCCGCGCGACATCGTGTCGCGCTGCATGGTGCAGGAGGTCGCTGAGGGCCGCGGCGCGGGCCCGCACAAGGACTACGTGCTGCTCGACTGCACGCACCTCGGCGCCGAGGTGCTCGAGACGAAGCTCCCCGACATCACGGAGTTCGCGCGCACCTACCTCGGCGTCGACCCCGTGTACGAGCCCGTGCCCGTGATGCCGACCGCCCACTACGCGATGGGCGGCATCCCGACGAACGTCAAGGCGGAGGTGCTGCGCGACAACGACACCGTCGTGCCGGGCCTCTACGCGGCGGGCGAGTGCGCGTGCGTCTCGGTGCACGGCTCCAACCGCCTCGGCACCAACTCGCTGCTCGACATCAACGTCTTCGGCAAGCGCGCCGGCAACAACGCCGTCGACTACGCGGAGACCGTCGACTTCACGCCGCTGCCTCCGGACCCGGCCGGCGCCGTGCGCTCGATGGTCGAGAGCCTCCGCGACTCCGCGGGCACGGAGCGCATCGCGACGCTCCGCAAGGAGCTGCAGGAGGAGATGGACCGCAACGCCCAGGTGTTCCGCACCGAGGAGTCGCTCGCGAAGGTGACCGAGACCATCCACCAGCTGCGAGAGCGCTACAAGAACGTCGCGATCCAGGACAAGGGCCACCGCTACAACACCGACCTGCTCGAGGCGATCGAGCTCGGGTTCCTGCTCGACCTCGCGGAGGTCGTCGTGTACTCGGCGAAGAACCGCAAGGAGAGCCGCGGCGGCCACATGCGCGACGACTACCCGAAGCGCGACGACGAGACCTACATGAAGCACACGATGGCGTACCTCACGGGCGACCCGCACTCGGCGAACGCGGCCGACCACATCACGCTCGACTGGAAGCCCGTCGTCATCACCAACTACCAGCCGATGGAGAGGAAGTACTGATGGCCGGCGCTGCCACCCTCGAAGCCGTCGACGACACGCCGAAGGCGGAGGCCCCCATCCAGGCCTTCACGGTCACGCTCATCATCCGGCGCTTCGACCCGGAGAAGGACTCCGAGCCCCACTGGCAGGACTTCGACGTCGAGCTCTTCGCGACGGACCGCGTGCTCGACGCGCTCCACAAGATCAAGTGGGAGCAGGACGGCTCGCTCACCTTCCGCCGCTCGTGCGCGCACGGCATCTGCGGCTCGGACGCGATGCGCATCAACGGCCGCAACCGGCTCGCGTGCAAGACCCTCATCAAGGATCTCGACATCTCGAAGCCGATCTACGTCGAGGCGATCAAGGGCCTGCCGCTCGAGAAGGACCTCATCGTCGACATGGAGCCGTTCTTCGCCTCCTACCGCGAGATCCAGCCCTTCCTCATCGCGGGCGACAAGCCCGAGAAGGAGCGCATCCAGTCGGTCGCGCAGCGCGAGCGCTTCGACGACACGACCAAGTGCATCCTGTGCGCCGCGTGCACGTCGAGCTGCCCCGTCTTCTGGACGGACGGCCAGTACTTCGGTCCCGCCGCGATCGTCAACGCGCACCGCTTCATCTTCGACTCGCGTGACGAGGCGGCGAACGTGCGCCTCGACATCCTCAACGACAAGGAGGGCGTGTGGCGCTGCCGCACGACCTTCAACTGCACGGAGGCGTGCCCGCGCGGCATCGAGGTGACGAAGGCGATCGCGGAGGTCAAGGCGGCCGTGCTGCGCGGCAAGCCGGATATCCCCAAGCAGTAAGAGCCGCAAGCCCCTGCCGCCCGCGGGACCCCGCGCTAGCGTGGGGTGATGGCGCACGAGGGTGCGGTCCGCGATCGTGCGGCCGAGGGGGCGGAAGCCCCGGATGCGAAGCGTCCCTCCGCCCTCGTCGCGTGGGTGAAGCGCGTCGTCGCGTGGGTCACGGCGCTCCGCCCCGTGCGGGTCGCGCTCGACTACAGCGCGCACCGCGGCTCGCTGCTCGCCGCGGGGCTCTCCAACCAGGCGATCTTCGCGGTGTTCGCCGCGATCTGGGTCGCCTTCTCGGTCTTCGGGATCGTGCTCGCGGGCGACGCGCGGCTGCGCGAGGCCCTCTTCCGGCTCATCGGCGAGGCCGTGCCGGGCCTCATCGACACGGGTCATGGCGGCGCCATCCGCCCGAGCGAGCTCGTCAACGCCGAGGTGCTCACCTGGACGGGCGCGATCGCGCTCGTGGGCCTGCTCTACACGGCGCTCAGCTGGCTCGCCTCGGCGCGCGACGCCGTGCGCGTGCTGGGCGACCTGCCGTCCCCCCGCACCAACTTCCTGCTGCTCAAGCTCAAGGATCTCGGCCTCGCGGCCGGCTTCAGCGTGCTCCTGCTCATCTCGGCGGGCCTCTCGGTGCTGTCCACGCAAGCGCTCGACGGCATCCTCGACGCGCTCGGCCTGCGCAACTCCACGGCGACCACGATCGTGACGCGCGGCCTCGCGATGCTCATCATGTTCGCCCTCGACACGATCGTGCTCGCGACGCTCTACCGGGTGCTCGCGGGCGTGCACATCCCCCTGCGCTACCTCTTGCAGGGGGCGCTCTTCGGCGCGTTCGTGCTCGGGGTGCTCAAGGTGCTCGGCACCTCGCTGCTCGGGGGCGCGACGCGCAACCCCCTGCTCGCGGGCTTCGCGGTCATCATCGGTCTGCTCATCTGGTTCACCCTCATCTGCCAGGTGATCCTGTTCGCCGCGAGCTGGGTGTTCGTCGCGATGAAGGACGCCGGGGTGCCGCTCGACCCGGAGCTCGCCGCGGAGCGCGCGGCGGAGGAGGAGCGCGAGCGGGAACAGCTCAAGGAGGAGCTGCGCGCGGAGATCGCCGCCGAGCGCAGACCCGGGTTCTGGGGCCGGCTGTTCGGCAGACGGTGAGCGTCTGGACCTCTCGTTAGAGTTGTCAGCGTGTCCCGCCCCCTCCGCATCGCCACGGTCAACGTCAACGGCGTCCGCGCCGCGTACCGCAAGGGCATGGGCGACTGGCTCGCCCCGCGCGGGGTCGACATCCTCGC
Source organism: Actinomycetes bacterium (assembly GCA_023428065.1). GTDB lineage: Bacteria > Actinomycetota > Actinomycetes > Actinomycetales > Microbacteriaceae > Homoserinibacter. The sequence goes on from JAEYZI010000095.1 coordinate 101,349, forward strand.
CCTCCAGGAGGTGCGCGCCGAGACCGACGACCTGACGGCGCTGCTCGGCGACGAGTGGGACGTGCTGCACGACCCGGCGACCGCGAAGGGCCGCGCGGGCGTCGCGCTCGCGAGCCGCCGCAAGGCCGAGATCCACCGCGTGACCTTCGGCCCCGACGACTTCGACTCCGCGGGTCGCTGGCTCGAGGCCGACTACGACGTCGACGGCACGATCGTGACGGTCGTGTCGTGCTACGTGAACTCGGGCGAGGCCGACACCCCCAAGCAGGTCGAGAAGTACCGCTTCCTCGACGCGATGGCCGAGCGCCTGCCGAAGCTCGCCGAGCACAACCCGCTCGCGCTCGTCGTGGGAGACCTCAACGTGGGCCACCGCACCCTCGACATCAAGAACTGGAAGGGCAACGTGAAGCGCGCGGGCTTCCTGCCCGAGGAGCGCGCCTACTTCGACCGCTTCGTCGGCGCCGAGGGAGAAGACGGCTACAACGCCGGCGCCGGCCTCGGCTGGGTGGATGTGGGCCGCCGCTTCGCGGGCGAGGTGCCCGGCCCGTACACGTGGTGGTCGCAGCGCGGCAAGGCCTTCGACACCGACACGGGGTGGCGCATCGACTACCACCTCGCGACGGGCGCCCTCGCCGAGACGGCGGTGTCGTACAGCGTCGACCGCGCGGCCGCCTACGACGAGCGATGGTCCGACCACGCCCCCGTCGTCGTCGACTACCAGCTCTGAAGGAACCCGCACATGACCAAGCCCCGCCTCTTCTCGGGCATGCAGCCCTCCGCCGATTCGCTCCACGCGGGCAACTACATCGGTGCGCTCCTGCAGTGGAAGCAGCTGCAGCGCGACTACGACGCCGTGTTCTGCGTCGTCGATCTGCACGCGATCACGGTGCCGCAGGACCCCGCCACGCTGCGCGAGAAGACCCGCCGCACGGCGGCCCAGTACATCGCCGCGGGCATCGACCCGTCGGCATCCACCCTCTACGTTCAGTCGCACGTGCCGGCGCACGCGCAGCTCGCGTGGGTGCTCAACACCATCACGGGCATGGGCGAGGCGAGCCGCATGACCCAGTTCAAGGACAAGACCGCGAAGCAGGGCGCGGATGCCGCATCCGTCGGCCTCTTCACGTATCCGATCCTGCAGGCGGCCGACATCCTGCTCTACGACGCGGAGATCGTGCCCGTCGGCGAGGACCAGCGCCAGCACATCGAGCTCACGCGCGACCTCGCGCAGCGCTTCAACTCGCGCTTCGGCGACACCTTCGTCGTGCCCGAGGTGTCGATCCTGAAGGAGACGGCGAAGGTCTACGACCTGCAGAATCCGGCCGCGAAGATGTCGAAGTCGGGCGAGACCGAGAACGGCATCCTATGGCTGCTCGACGAGCCGAGCCGGCTCGTGAAGAAGATCAAGTCGGCGGTCACCGACAACGACGGCTCGATCCACTTCGACCCCGTCGGCAAGCCGGGCGTCTCGAACCTGCTGACGCTCCTCTCGGTGCTCGGGGGCACGTCGATCGAGACCCTCGAGCACGAGTTCGCGGGGCGCGGTTACGGCGACCTCAAGGGCGCCGTCGCGGATGCCGTGGTCGCCGAGTTCGGGCCGGTGCGCGAGCGCGCCCTCGAGCTGCTCGCCGACCCCGCCGAGCTCGACCGGGTGCTCTCGGCCAACGCCGATCGCGCGAACGCCATCGCCGAGGCGACGCTCGCGCGCGTGTACGACCGCATCGGCTTCCTGCCGCGTCGCTTCTGAGGAACCGCGGATGCTCCCCGTCGTGCTGCGCACCGAGCGCCTCGTGCTCTCCGCGCCGGTCGACGACGACATCGACGCGATCACCGAGCTCTGCCAGGACGAGCTCATGCGCGACGCCCTCGCGTCACTCCCCTGGCCGTACCTGCGTGGCCACGCGGAGTCGTTCGTGCGTGAGATCGTGGCGCCCGGCTGGGCGCGCGGCGACGGGCTCGTGTGGGGCATCCGAGAGCGCGAGGACGGGCCGCTGCGCGGTTCGATCGGCTGGCGCGCCGAGCGCGGCGACATCGGGTTCTGGATGGGCGCGCCCTCGCGAGGGCGCGGATACATGACGGAGGCGGTGCGCGCCGTCTGCGCGTGGCTGTTCGCCGAGCTCGGGGTCGAGCGCATCGGGTGGGAGGCCGTGGCCGGCAACGTCGCGTCGGCGAAGGTCGCCCGTGCGGCGGGCTTCCGCTACGACGGGGAGGGCCCGATCGACATGCCGTTCCGCGACGGGTCGCATCCGCACGGCTGGCACGGGCACATGCGCGCGACCGACGACGGTTCACGGCACGCGGGGTGGCCCATATGAGCCCCCGCGTCATCCGCGCGGTGCTGTTCGATCTCGACGACACGCTCTTCGCGCACCGGGAGTCGGCAGAGCGGGGCATCCACTCCTACCGCACCGCGCTCGGCGATCCGCTCGCCTCCGCGGAACCGGCGGCGGAGTTCGCGCGCTGGAACGCGCTCGAGGAGGAGCACTACCACCGCTACCTCGCGGGCGAGGTCGACATGCGCGAGCAGCGGCGGGCCCGCGCGCGCGGCTTCGTCGCGCCCTACGGCATCGAGCTCGACGACGAGGCCGCAGAAGCCTGGTTCGAGACCTACCTCACGCACTACGTCAAGAGCTGGCGCCTGCACGACGACGTCGCCGACTGCATCGCGGCGATCGCGCCGCGCGTGCTCGGCATCATCACGAACGGCGACCTCGCGTTCCAGAGCGCGAAGATCCTCGGCACCGGGCTCGAGCGGCTCATCCCGATCGAGAACGTCGTGGCGAGCGCCGAGGTGGGGGTGGCGAAGCCGGATGCGCGCATCTTCGAGTTCGCGGCGACGCACCTCGGCGTCGCGCCCGAGGAGGCGTGCTACGTGGGCGACCGCCTGCGCACCGACGCGATCGGCGCGGCGCGGGCCGGGTTCCTCGGGGTGCTCATCGACCGCCGCGGCGTCGCGACCCCGGAGCAGCTCGCCGAGGCCGAGGCGGAGGGCGTGCCCGTCATCCGCACCCTCGCGGAGCTCCCGCCGCTGCTCGGCTGACGCCCCTCCGAGATGGGTATTGCGCGGGCCGCGTACGAGGAGCATTCTCGCCGCCACAGGAGGTGGTCATGGCGAGTGCACCCTCGGGCTGGTATCCGGATCCTGACGATGCCGAGCGCCTGCGCTGGTGGGACGGCGCGACGTGGCAGGAGCAGCGCCGCCCACGACCGAACCCCCGCCGCTCGGCATGGGTGTGGGCCGCCTCGACGGGAGGCGGCTTCCTCATCGCCTGCTTCGTCGTCGGCTTCGGCAGAGCCATGGTGCTCCTCGGGCTGTTCGCCGTGGTCGCCGCGCTCGTCGCCCTCTCGGGGAAGACCTTCGCGTGGCTGCGCGCGGGGATCTGGAAGGCCTTCACTCTCGGAGCGGGCGCCATCCTGTTGCTCGGCGGCGGCGCGGCGACGGCGGCGACCGATGCGGGGGCGCGCACCGCGGCGCGGCTCACCGGCGCGCCGATCGCCACCGCCGAGGCGCGCGCCTCGTCCACGCCGACCCCCTCCCCTGCACCGAACGTGACGGTGGAGGAACTCACCGTCACCGAGCCCGTACCCTTCGCGCGCACACAGCAGGACGACCCCGGGCGCGACATCGGCACCTCCGCGGTCATCGTCGCCGGGGCGGACGGCGTCCGCACGATCGTGTACGCCGTGACATACCGCGACGGGGTGGAGGCCGGCCGACGGGTGGTCTCGAACACCATCACGACGTCCCCCGTAGACGAGGTGACCGCCGTGGGACGCGCCAGCCCGCACCGGCACCCCCTCCCCCGCCTGCACCGGTCGCCGGAGGCGGATGCCACCCGAGCTACGCCGACGTGTGCGTGCCGTTCGCGAGTGACGTGGACTGCGCGGGCGGCAGCGGGAACGGTCCCGCGTACGTCAGCGGTCCTCTGCGGGTGGTCGGCCCGGACGTCTACGACCTCGATCGCGACGGAGACGGGATCGCCTGCGATCGGTGAGATCGCACCGACGAGTTGTGAGGCGACCGGGAGGTGCCGCGTCACGGGAATACTCGCGGCGGGCCCGCGTTGTAGACTCCGAACGAAGCATGTGCTCCGGGGGCGGTGGAATTCCGCACCGGCGGTGATAGTCCGCGAACCCCGTTCCGCAAGGAACGGGGCCGATCCGGTGGAACTCCGGAACCGACGGTCAGAGTCCGGATGAGAGGAAGCACGCGCCCAGGCATCCGTCTGCCGACGGAGGCCGGCGTCGCCAACTCTCGTCGCGCATCCCCGGACCGGAACCGGAAGGGATGCGATGGCCGACACCGTCTTCGACGCCGCCATGCGCCGCGCCCTCGACCTCGCCGCGCGCGGACCGGTGACCGGCGGCAACCCCCAGGTCGGCTGCGTGCTGCTCGACGCGTCCGGCGCCATCGTCGCCGAGGGATGGCACCGCGGAGCCGGCACGCCGCACGCCGAGATCGACGCCCTCTCGCGCGTCGCCGACGCGCGAGGTCTCACGGCCGTCGTGACGCTCGAACCCTGCAACCACACCGGCCGCACGGGCCCCTGCAGCGAGGCGCTCCTCGCCGCGGGCGTCGCGCGCGTCGTCTACGCCGTCTCGGATCCCGGCCGCGAGTCGTCGGGCGGGGCGGAGCGCCTGCGCGAGGCGGGGGTCGACGTCGTGCCGGGCGTGCTCGCCGACGAGGTCGCCGACTTCCTGCACGTGTGGCTGACCGCGGTCGCGCGCCACCGGCCCTGGGTCACCGTCAAGTGGGCCTCGACGCTCGACGGCCGCACCGCCGCCTCCGATGGCACGAGCCGCTGGATCACGGGCACCGCAGCGCGCCAGCGCGTGCACGAGCAGCGCGCGGCCTCCGACGCGATCCTCGTCGGCACCGGCACGGTGCTCGCCGACGACCCCGCACTCACCGCGCGCGGCGACGCGGGCGAGCTGCTCGCCCACCAGCCCGTCCCGGTCGTCGTGGGCGAGCGGACCGTGCCCGCCGACGCGGCCCTGCGCGACCACCCCGCGGGCCTGCTCGCGACGGGCACGCGCGACCTCGAGCGCATCCTCGCCGAGCTCGACGATCGTGACATCCGCCGCGTGTACGTTGAGGGTGGACCGACGCTCGCCTCCGCGGTCATCGCCGCCGGGCTCGCGGACGAATACGCCGTCTACCTCGCACCCGCCCTGCTGGGCGGCGACCGGCTCGCCATCGGCGACCTCGGCATCCGCACGATCTCCGAGGCCCGCCGCCTCACCATCACGAGCGTCGAGCAGCTCGGCGAGGATCTGCTCGTGATGGCACGACCCGAGAGAAGGAACTGATCATGTTCACCGGCATCATCGAGGAGCGCGGCACCGTGCTCGCCTGGGAACCGGTCGGCGACGCCGCCCGCATCACCGTGCGCGCACCGCTCGCCGTCTCGGACGCATCCCACGGCGACTCCGTCTCCGTGTCGGGCGTGTGCCTCACCGTGGTCGACATGGGCGAGGACTGGTTCACGGCCGACGTCATGGGCGTCTCGATCGACGTCACGACGATCGGCGACCGCCGCCCCGGCGACCTCGTCAACATCGAGCGCGCCGCAGCCGTCGGCGACCGGCTCGGCGGGCACATCGTGCAGGGGCACGTCGACGGCACGGCGACCGTGCTCTCGGTGGAGGACGGATCGGGCTGGCGCGTCGTGCGCTTCGCGCTGCCCGCGGAGCTCGCCGCGCTCGTCGCGCGCAAGGGCTCGATCGCGATCGACGGCACCTCGCTCACCGTGAGCGCCGTCGCGGACGCGAGTGAGCCCCAGCAGTGGTTCGAGGTGTCGCTCATCCCCGAGACGCTCGCGGCCACGACCCTCGGCGCCCTCGAGCCGGGGCACCGGGTGAACCTCGAGACCGACATCCTCGCGCGCCACGTCGAGCGCATGCTCGCGATCGGCGACGCGATCCGGGGCACGGCCCCGCAGCAGACGGGAGTTGCACGATGAGCCTCAGCGACATCCCCGCGGCGCTTCAGGCGCTGCGGGAGGGGCGGCCCGTGATCGTGGCCGACGACGAGGGCCGCGAGAACGAGGGCGACCTCGTGCTCGCCGCCGAGACGGCGAGCCAGGAGTGGATCGCGTGGGCGGTCAAGCACTCCTCGGGCTTCATCTGCGCCCCCATGACGAACGAGATCGCCGACCGGCTCGAACTGCCGCCGATGGTCGCGCACAACGAGGATCCGCGCGGGACCGCGTACACGGTGTCCGTCGATGCGGCCAACCGCCTCTCGACCGGTATCTCGGCCTCGGATCGCGCGCACACCCTGCGCGTGCTCGCCGACCCCGCGTCGAGTCCGGCGAGCCTCCACCGTCCCGGGCACATCATGCCGCTGCGCGCCGTCGACGGCGGCGTGCGCGAACGCGACGGGCATACCGAGGCGGCGGTCGACCTCATGAAGCTCGCCGGGCTGACCCCCGTCGCGGCGATCGCCGAGATCGTCGACGAGGACGGCGAGATGATGCGCCTGCCGAACCTCATCCGGCTCGGGGAGCGCGAGAACGTGCCCGTCATCACGATCGAGGCGCTCATCCGCTTCATGGAGGAGCGCCGCTGCGAACGCGATCCGAAGGCCGAGGTCACGGTGCCCGAGTGGCGACGCGTGAACTTCGAGGTCGAGACGAACGTGCCCACCTCGCACGGCACGTTCCGGGTGCGCGCCTACCGCGACCGCTCGACGGGCGCCGACCACGTCGCCTGGATCGCGGGCGAGCCCCGCGACGGGACGCTCGTGCGCGTGCACTCCGAGTGCCTCACGGGCGAGGCGTTCGGCTCGCTGAAGTGCGAGTGCGGGCCGCAGCTGCAGTCCGCGCTCGACACGATCCAGGAAGAGGGCGGCATCGTCGTCTACCTGCGCGGGCAGGAGGGGCGCGGCATCGGGCTCGTCAACAAGCTGCGCGCCTACCGGCTGCAGGAGGAGGGATTCGACACCCTCGACGCGAACCTCGCCCTCGGGCTCCCCGTCGACGCGCGCGACTACGGCGCGGCGGTCGGCATCCTCAAGGACCTCGGCGTGCAGCGCGTGCGCCTGCTCAGCAACAACCCCGAGAAGGCCCGGCAGCTCGCCGAGCGCGGGGTGGAGGTCGAGGCGCTCGTGCCGCTCGTCGTGGGAGTGGGCGAGTTCAACGAGCGCTACCTCGACGCCAAGCGCGACCGGATGGGGCACACGCTCCCGAGCCACCAGGAGCTGGTGGCCGACCTGACGAAGGGACTCAGCGAATGAGCGGCGAGGGCCGACCCACCCTGCTCGACATCGACGGCACGGGCCTCCGCATCGCTGTGGTCGCGGGCACCTGGCACGAGCGCATCACCGAGGGACTGCTGACGGGCGCGCTGCGCACGCTCGAGGCCTCGGGCGCCGAGATCGAGGTCTTCCGCGTGCCCGGGAGCTTCGAGCTGCCGGTCGTCGCGAAGGCGGCGCTCGACGCGGGCGCGGACGGCGTCGTGGCGCTCGGGGTCATCATCCGGGGAGGCACGCCGCACTTCGAGTTCGTGTCGAACGCGGCCACCGACGGCCTCACCCGGGTCGCGATCGACACGGGCAAGCCCGTGGGCTTCGGCGTGCTGACCCTCGACGACGAGCAGCAGGGCATCGACCGCGCGGGCTTCGCGGGGTCGAAGGAGGACAAGGGCCGGGAGGCGGCCGAGGCCGTGCTCGCGACGGCCCGCGTGCTCGCGCGCGTGCACCGCGGCTGATCCGGGAGATCCCCGAGAGGGGAGACCGATCGGTGCCCGAGTGGAACACTTGAGCGCATGAGCAGCGCGCCGGCCACCGCATCCGCACCCGTCAACCCGCGTTCGCGCGTCGTCGTCGCGAGCCTCATCGGCACGACGATCGAGTTCTACGACTTCTACGTCTACGCGACGGCGGCCGTGCTCGTCTTCCCGGCGCTGTTCTTCCCGGCGGGCGACGAGACGGCCGCGTTGCTCGCCTCGTTCGCCGTGTTCGGGGCCGCGATGGTCGCCCGTCCGCTCGGCGCGATCTTCTTCGGCCACCTCGGCGACCGCCGCGGCCGCAAGGTGACGCTCGTGGGCGCGCTCCTCACGATGGGCATCGCGACGTTCCTCATCGGCGTGCTGCCGACCTACGCCCTCGTGGGATGGTTGGCGCCCCTGCTGCTCGTCGTGCTGCGCCTCGCCCAGGGCTTCGCGCTCGGCGGCGAGTGGTCGGGCGCCGCGCTCGTCGCGACCGAGAACGCACCCGCCGGCAAGCGCGCGTGGTACGGGACGTTCCCCCAGCTCGGGGCGCCCATCGGCTTCATCATCGCCAACGGGCTCTTCCTCGTGATCGCCGCGATCCTGCCGTCGGGCGACCCGTCGCTGCCGTCGCAGGAGTTCCTCGACTGGGGGTGGCGCATCCCGTTCCTGTTCTCGGCCGTGATGGTCGCGGTGGGCCTGTGGGTGCGGCTGCGGCTCGTCGAATCGGCGGCGTTCTCGAAGGCCGCGTCGGCGGGCCGGCTCGCGCGCGTGCCGCTCGCCGCGGTGTTCCGCACCCACTGGCGTCAGCTCATCCTGGGCACCTTCTACATGCTCGCGACCTACGTGCTCTTCTACCTCATGACGACGTTCTCGCTCAGCTACGGTCGCGCGGCGACGGATGCGGCCGTGCCGGGGCTCGGCTACGACTACACGACCTTCGTGCTGCTCATGATCTTCGGCGTCGTGTTCTTCGGGATCTTCACCCTCGTGTCGGGGCCGCTCGCCGACCGCTTCGGCCGGCGACCCACCCTCATCGTCATCACGGCCGCGATCGTCGTCTTCGGTCTCGTGTGGGTGCCGCTGCTGTCGATCGGCACGCTCGGCGTCGTGCTGTGGCTCGTGCTCGGCTTCACGCTCATGGGTTTCACGTTCGGCCCCATGGGCGCCCTGCTCCCCGAGCTCTTCCCGACGGCGCTGCGCTACACGGGCTCGGGGGTCTCCTACAACGTGTCGTCGATCCTCGGCGCCGCCGTCGCCCCGTTCATCGCGGTGTGGCTGTGGGCGCTCGGCGAGGGCAGCCCCGTGTGGGTCGGCGTGTACCTGTCCGCGATGGCGATGCTCACGCTCATCGCGCTCCTGCTGGGCCGCGAGACGAAGGACGTCGAGCTCGACGACGTCGAGCTCCCCGAGGCGCTGCCCTGAGTCAGGCGCGGGTGAGCCGGAGGATCGGGATGACGCGATCGGTCGAGGCACGGTAGCGCAGGAGCGTGCGCCGCGTCATCCGGTTCGACGTCTCGATGATCTCGGCGAAGCGGCGCTCGGCCTCCTCGAACTCGAGCTGTTCGGCGACGACGTCGATGCGCTCGCCGCCGACCTCGATGTAGGCCGCATCGGGGTTCGCCGCGAGGTTGTAGTACCAGGCGGGGTGGGAGCGCCCGCCCGCCGCGCTCGCCGTGATGAGCCAGCCGGCGCCGTCCGGCATGTAGCCGACCGGGTTGGTGCGCTCGAGGCCGGTCTTGCGGCCGATCGTCGTGAGCGCGAGCACGGCGGCTCCGTTGCGCGAGCCCGGCGGTCGCGGCTTGCGCGCCTGCCGCACGAGGTAGCGGGTGATGATGCCCTCGATGCCGCGGTTGGTCGGCTGCTTCGCGCCGTAGGTGCCGGGCGGGAGCGGGGTGAAGCCCATGGTGGTGTCCGTTCCGCGGACGTCGGATGCGTCCGCCGAACGGCGACTATATCCGATACCCCGCCAGGGTGGTTAATTCTGACGGGGCGCGGACCAGTCCTCACCGATAGGCGTACGGCTAACCCGCGGGGACGAAGAGGGCGATCGCGTCCGCGACAAGCGCCGGCGCCTCCTGGCCCTCGATCTCGATCGTCACGCGCTGCCCGAGGCGGATGCCCATCCGCGTCTCCTCAGCGGCCGTGACGACGGATGACGCGCGCACGCGCGCACCCGCGGGCACCGGCTGGAGGAACCGCACCCGGTCGAGGCCGTAGTTGACCGCCATCGCGACGTCCCCCACCTCGAGGAGCCCGTCCTGAAGCGCGGGGAGGAGCGAGAGGGTCAGGTAGCCGTGCGCGATGGTGCCCCCGAAGGGGCCGGCCGCGGCACGATCCGGATCGACGTGGATCCACTGGTGGTCGCCCGTCGCGTCCGCGAAGCGGTCGATGCGCTCCTGGTCGATCTCGACCCACTCCCCCGCCCCGAGCTCCGTGCCGACCGCGTCGAGCAGCTCCCGCGGGTGACCGAACACGACGCTCATGCGCGCGGCCCTCCCGCAACGTAGACGACCTGGCCGCTCGTGAAGGATGCCTCCTCGCGCACGAAGAACGACGCGACGGCCGCGATGTCCTCCGGCTGGCCGACCCGGCCGACGGGGATCTCCTTGGCCACGAGCGCGAAGAAGTCGTCGGACGCCATGCCGACGCGCTCGGCGGTCGCGATCGTCATGTCGGTGCGGATGAAGCCCGGCGCGATCGCGTTGGCGGTCACGCCGTAGCGGCCGAGCTCGATCGCGAGGGTCTTCGTGAAGCCCTGCATGCCCGCCTTCGCGGCCGCGTAGTTCGCCTGCCCGCGATTGCCGAGCGCCGAGGTCGACGACAGGTTGACGATGCGCCCCCACCCGGCCTCGACCATGTGCGCCTGCACGGCGCGCGTCATGAGGAAGGCGCCGCGCAGGTGCACGCCGAGCACGGCGTCCCAGTCGGAGGTCGTCATCTTGAAGAGCAGGTTGTCGCGCAGGATGCCGGCGTTGTTGACGAGGATCGTGGGTGCGCCGAGCTCGGCGACGGTGCGCTCGACGGCGGCGGCCACGAGCGCCTCGTCGGCGACGTCCGCGCCGATGCCGACGGCGGTGCCTCCCGCCCCGCGGATCGCGTCGACCGTCTCGGCGGTCGAGGCCTCGTCGATGTCGAGCACGGCGACGGCGTGACCGTCGGACGCGAGGCGCTGGGCGATCGCGGCGCCGATGCCGCGGGCCGCGCCGGTGACGATGGCGACTCTCTGGGTCATGGTTCTTCCTCTCAAGGGTCGGTCGGGATCAGGGGAATTCGATGAGCTGGCGGAGGGCCGCGCCGTCGGCGAGGGCGTCCATGGCGGCCGCGATGTCGTCGAGCGGCATGCGGTCGCTCACGAGAGCCTCCACCGGCAGCCGGCCCTCGCGCCAGAGCTCGACGTAGCGGGGGATGTCGCGCTCGGGCACCGAGCTGCCGAGGTAGCTCCCGGCGACGGTGCGAGCCTCGGCCGTCAGGGTGAGCGGCGCGATCGCGGAGCGCGCGTCGGGGGCGGGCAGGCCGACCGTCACGGTGATGCCGCCCGGCGCGGTGGCCGCGAAGGCCGCCTCGAAGGCGCGCGGATGTCCCGCCGCCTCGACGACGACGGGCGCGCGCACGCCGGATGCCGCGAGTTCGTCGGCGAGGATCGTGCGCTCCGCCCCGAGCGCGCGAGCGGCGTCGAGCTTGTCCTGGCGCGCGTCCACCGCGACGACGGGGTGGCCGAGCGCGCGCGCCACGAGCAGCGCGGCCATGCCGACACCTCCGAGGCCGACGACCATGACCGTGTCGCCGGGTGCCGGCCGCGCGGTGTTGAGCACGGCCCCTCCACCGGTGAGCACGGCGCAGCCGAGGAGCGCGGCGACCTCGGCGGGCACGTCGGGCGGCACGGTCACGACCGAGCGACGGTCGACGACGGCGTGATCGGCGAACGCCGAGACGCCGAGGTGGTGGTGCACGGGCTCGCCGTCGGCCCGGAGCCGGCGGCCGCCGCCGAGGAGCTCGCCCGCGGCGTTCGCGGCGCTCCCCGGCTCGCACGGCATCCGTCCGTCCGTCGCGCAGCCCGCGCACGAGCCGCACCGGGGCAGGAACGTCATGACGACGCGGTCGCCGACCGCGATATCGCTCACACCCGAGCCCGTGGCCTCGACGATGCCGGCGGCCTCGTGACCGAGGAGCATAGGCAGCGGCCGCGGCCGGGCGCCGTCGACGACGCTCAGGTCGGAATGGCACACGCTCGCGATCTCCACACGCACGAGAAGCTCGCCGTGCCCGGGCTCGTCGAGCTCGAGCTCGCGGACGACGACGGGACGCGAGTCGCGGTAGGGACGAGGCGCACCCATCCGCTCGAGCACGGCGCCGCGCACACGCATCAGCGCAGGCGCTCCAGCACCATGGCCATGCCCTGCCCGCCGCCGACGCACATGGTCTCGAGTCCGAACGTGCCGTCGGTCTCGCGCAGCCCGTTGAGGAGGGTCGAGGTGATCCGCGCGCCCGTCATGCCGAAGGGGTGGCCGAGGGCGATCGCCCCGCCGTGCACGTTGAGCTTGCCCCACGGCACCCCGAGCTCGCGGGCGGAGGGGATCACCTGGGCCGCGAACGCCTCGTTGATCTCGACGAGGTCCATGTCGTCGATGCCGAGGCCCGCGCGGGCGAGAGCCTGACGGCTCGCCTCGACGGGGCCGAGGCCCATGATCTCGGGGCTCAGACCCGTGACCCCGGTCGAGAGGATGCGCGCGAGCGGCTCGAGGCCGAGCTCGCGGGCGCGCGCGTCGCTCATGATCACGAGGGCGGCCGCGCCGTCGTTGAGGGGGCACGCGTTGCCGGCGGTGACCGTGCCCTCCTCACGGAATACGGGCTGCAGGCCCGCGAGCGCCTCCATCGTGACTCCCGGCCGCGGGCCGTCGTCGGCGGACACGACCGTGCCGTCGGGCAGCGGGTAGGGCGTGATCTCGCGTTCGAAGAACCCGGATGCGATCGCCGACTCCGCGCGGTTCTGGCTCAGGCACGCGAACTCGTCCTGCTCGTGCCGGCTGACGCCCCGGGTCTGCGCGACGTTCTCGGCAGTCTGCCCCATCGAGATGTAGACGTCGGGGAGGGCGCCGTCCTCGCGGGGGTCGTGCCACGCCTCGCCCGACGCCGCGCGCGCCGCGGTGCGGGCGGCCGCGTCGGCGAAGCGGGGGTTCGTGAAGTCGCGACCCTCGACGTAGTCGGAGTTGCCGTGGACGGCGCTCGAGACGGACTCGACGCCCGCCGAGATGATCACATCCGCCTCTCCCGCGCGGATCGCGTGGAGCGCCATGCGGGTGGTCTGCAGACTCGAGGAGCAGTAACGCGTGACGGTCGCGCCGGGCACCGAGTCGAGGCCGAGCAGCACGGCGACGACGCGGCCCATGTTCATGCCCTGTTGTCCGCCGGGCAGGCCGCATCCGAGCAACAGATCCTCGACGGTGGACGGGTCGAGTTCGGGTACCTGGTCGAGTGCGGCCTGCACGGCGAAGGCGGCGAGGTCGTCGGGGCGCACCTCGCGGAGCGAGCCCTTGTAGGCGCGCCCGATGGGCGTGCGGGCGGCGGCGACGATGACGGCGTCGGGCATCGGATTCCTCCTGTGTCTTCCTCGGTCGCTCAGACGAACGCGCTCATGCCCGTGATCGAGCGGCCGACGATGAGGTTGTTCATCTGGTACGTGCCCTCGTAGGTGTAGAGCGCCTCGGCGTCGGCGAAGCGGCGCGCGACGCCCTGGTCGAGCTGGATGCCGTTGCCGCCGAGCGCCTCGCGGCACCACGCGACGACCTGGCGGCCGCTCGCCGTCGCGAAGGCCTTCGCGAGCGCGGCCTGCTGGTCGTAGGGCCGACCCTCGTCCATCATCTGGCTCAGTCGCGTGCACATCGCGATGGAGGCCGTGATGTTGCCGAGGGAGCGGGCGAGCAGGTCCTGCACGAGCTGGAACGAGCCGAGCTTGCGGCCGAACTGCTCGCGCTCGAGCACGTAGCGCACGGCGGCCTCGTAGGCGCCGACGGCGTTGCCGACCGCCTGCCACGCGACCTCGGCGCGCGTGAGGGCGAGCACGCGGGCCGTGTCGCGGAAGCCGTCGCCGAGCTGCAGACGACGCTCCTCGGGCACACGCACGTCCTCGAGGGTGATGTCGGCATTCTGCACGACGCGCAGGCTCTGCTTGCGCTCGATCTTGGTGGCGGTGAAGCCGGGTGAGGTCGCCGTCTCGACGATGAAGCCCTTCACCTGGTCGTCGGCGACGTCGCGCGCCCAGATGACGACGACATCCGCGAAGGTCGCGTTGCCGATCCAGCGCTTGGCGCCGTTGATGACCCACTCGTCGCCCTCCCGACGCGCCGTCGTCTCGAGGCCGCGCGCGGTGTCCGACCCGTGCAGCGGCTCGGTGAGCCCGAAGGCGCCGATGAGCTCGCCGCGCGCCATCTTCGGCAGCCACTCGGCCCGCTGGGCGGCGTCGCCGCACATGCCGATCGCGTTCATCGCGAGGCCCGAGTGCACGCCGACGAAGGTCGCGACGGATGCGTCGTTGCGGCCGAACTCGAGCGCGACCCAGCCGCGGTAGAGCGCGGTGTTCTCCCACAGGCGCGACTCCTCCCAGATGGGCCCGTAGACGCCCAGCTCGGGGAAGATCGGCTTGATCTGGTGGGGGAACTCTGCGCGCTCCCAGTAGTCGTCGATGATGGGCGTCACCTCGCGCTCGAGGGCCTCACGGATGCGGATCGCCCGCTCCTGCTCCTCGTCGGCCAGCAGTTCCTGCACGTGGTAGAAGTCCACGTCGAGCAGGGTCTTCTCGAGGGTCGCTGTCGTCATGTCTCGCTCCATCGCGGTGAGGTCCGGTCGCCGTCCCGATCGCGGATCGTCGGCGGGACGACTATGCAACATTTTCTGAGATGTTGCAAGCGAGCGGATCCGGGCTAGCATTTCCGGCATGCCCGCACCCGATGTCGCGCCCCCCGGACTCGGCGTCGGCTCGCGCGCCACCCGAGCGGTGCCGAGCACGCTCTCCACCCGGCTCCACGGCGACCCGCCGCATCGCGAGGCGGCGCGCGCGTTCCAGCTCGCCCGGCGCACGTTCATCGAGGGCGAGCGCATCGAGATGGGTCCCCTCGCGACCCAGCTCGGCGTCGACCGCACCTCGCTGTTCCGCTGGGTCGGCAATCGCGACGCGCTCGTCTCGGAGGTGCTGTGGTCGCTCGCCGAGACGACGCTCGACCACGCCGAGCGTGAGGCGGAGGGTTCGGGCGCCGCCCGCGTCGTGGACATCCTCGGCCGCTTCGCCGAGGGCCTCGTGACCGCCGGCTACTTCCGCGAGTTCCTCGCACGCGAGCCGCAGCGGGCGCTGCGCCTCATGACCACGGGCGAGTTCGAGATCCAGCGGCGCTACGTCGCCGCCGTCGAGGAGCTCCTCGCCGCGCACGCGCCGGATGCCGGTCGCGCCGATCTCCCGCGGCGCGACCTCGCGTACCTCATCGTGCGCATCTCCGAGTCGTTCTCCTATGCCGATCTCATCACCGGCGAGGAGCCCAGCGCCGAGCGCGCACGAGCGGCGTTCGCGCTCGTGCTCGGCGCCTGACAACCCGAGCCCCGAGGAGGAGCATGAGCGAGTACGCCTGGTACCGGGACTTCCCGACCCGCTGGAACGACAACGACGTCTACGGCCACGTGAACAACGTCGTGTACTACGCCGCGATGGACACCACCGTCAACGCATGGATGATCGGCGCGGGCGTGCTCGACCCGGACGGCGGCGACGCCATCGGCGTCGTCGTCGCATCCTCGTGCGAGTACCGGGCCTCGGCGAGCTTCCCCGAGCCCCTCCGGGTCGGCATCCGCGTCGGCCGCCTCGGCCGCACAAGCATCACGTGGGAGACGGGCATCCTGCGCGCTTCCGACGACGAGGTGCTCGCGTCGGGCACCTTCGTGCATGTCTTCGTGGGCCGCGACGACCGCCGCCCCACCCCCATCCCGGAGGCCCTGCGCGAGGCCGTCGAGCGGGAGCTCTCGCCCTCCAACCCATAAAACCGACCAGCCGGTATGCTACGCTCGCGGCCATGGACGACGGCGTCTCCCCCGCGGGCCTCGACATCCGCGCATTCGACCGCTGGCTCAGCGAACACGAGCCCGCGCTGCGCGGCGACGGTCCCGTGCGCGCGACCCTGCTCGCAGGGGGCCTCAGCAACCTGACCTACCGGCTCGACGGCGCCGCGCGCCCGCTCGTGCTGCGCCGACCGCCGCTCGGCCACGTGCTCTCGACGGCGCACGACATGGGCCGCGAGTACCGCGTGCTGAGCGCGCTGCACGGCACGCGTGTGCCCGTGCCGCAACCCGTGCTCTTCGAACCGGACGCGGACGCCGGGGCGGGCGTCGGCGCCCCCTTCTACCTCATGGAGCGCGTCGGCGGCGTCACCCTCGTCTCCCCCGCCGACAACGCCGCCTGGACGCCCGCCGAGCTGCGGGAGCTGAGCCTCTCCCTCGCCCGGACGCTCGCCGAACTGCACGCGATCGATCCGCGTGCCGTCGGCCTCGACGACTTCGGCAGGCCCGACGGCTTCCTGGAACGGCAGATGCGGCGCTGGGCCACGCAGTACGCCGGCAACCGCTTCCGCGACCTCCCCGACCTCGACGCGCTGCTCGCCCGCCTCTCGGAGAGCATCCCCGAGACGCGTTCGACGTCGATCGTGCACGGCGACTACCGGCTCGACAACGCGCTCGTCGTGCGCGGCCCGCGCGGCCCGCGGATCGCCGCCGTGCTCGACTGGGAGATGGCGACCGTCGGCGACTCGCTCTCCGACATTGGACTGCTCGGGCTGTACTGGGAGCTCCCGGAGGCCGTCGGCGACATCGCGACGGCGCGCACCTCGGTGGACGTCGCGGCCGGCTACCCCGCGTTCCCCGAGCTCCTCGACGCGTACGCCGCCGCGCGCGGCATCGAGCTCCCCGAGCTCGGGTGGTACCTCGCCTTCGCCGCGGCGAAGCTCGCGATCATCCTCGAGGGCGTGCAGTTGCGCCACGACCAGGGCGAGACGGTCGGATCGGGCTTCGACCGGGTGGGCGAACTCGTCCCCGCGCTCGCCGCATCCGGCCTCCGTCGCCTCACGGGGGTGCGTCGCTGATGGACTTCACGCCGAGCCCCCGTGCCGCCGAATACACCGAGCGGATGCGCGCCTTCCTCGACGAGCTCGTGCTCCCCGCCGAACCGGTGCTCGACGCGCAGCTCGCCGCGACACCCGGAGAGTGGGGCCTGCGGCCGATCGTGCGCGAACTGCAGGCCGAGGCCCGCCGCCGCGGGCTGTGGAACCTCTTCCTGCCCGGGCACCCCTCGGGACTGTCGAACCTCGACTACGCCCCCGTCGCCGAGCTCTCCGGCTGGAGCCCGCGGCTCGCGCCCGTCGCCATGAACTGCGCCGCGCCCGACACCGGCAACATGGAGCTCCTCCACGGCTTCGGCACCCCCGAGCAGCAGGAGCGCTGGCTCGAGCCGCTGCTCGAGGCGCGCATCCGTTCCGCCTTCTGCATGACCGAGCCCGATGTCGCCTCCTCGGACGCCACCAACATCGCGACGCGCATCGAGCGCGACGGCGACGAACTCGTCATCACGGGCCGCAAGTGGTGGTCGACGGGGGCCATGAACCCCGACGCCGAGCTCCTCATCGTCATGGGGGTCACCGACCCGGGCGCCGAGCCCCACCGGCGGCAGTCGATGGTGCTCGTGCCGCGCGGCACCCCGGGGGTCGAGATCGTGCGCCCGCTCACGGTCTTCGGCTACGACGACCGCGACCACGGCGGCCATGCCGAGATCGCCTTCGACGGCGTGCGCGTGCCCGCATCCAACCTCCTGGGCGGTGCGGGCGAGGGCTTCGCGATCGCACAGGCACGCCTCGGGCCCGGACGCATCCACCACTGCATGCGAGCCCTCGGCATGGCGGAGCGCGCCCTCGCCCTCGGCGCGGAGCGCGCCCGCTCACGCGTCGCCTTCGGCCGGCCCCTCGCCGAGCACGGCGTCGTGAGGCAGCGGATCGCCGCGGCGCGCACCGAGCTCGAGGCGCTGCGGCTGCTCGTGCTCAAGACCGCGTGGCTCATGGACACCGTCGGCAACCGGCAGGCGCGCACCGAGATCCAGGCGATCAAGATCGCGGTGCCGCAGGCCGCGGCGCGCATCGTCGACGAGATCATCCAGCTCTTCGGGGCGGCAGGTGTCTCCGCGGACACCCCGCTCGCCGAGTTCTCGTCCAGCCTGCGCACCCTGCGCATCGCCGACGGCCCCGACGAGGTGCACCTCGAATCGCTCGGCCGCGCCGTGCTGCGCGACCGGTCGGCCCCACCGCCCGTGCCGTCGACGGAGACGGCCCGACCCCGAGAGGAATGACCATGACAGCCACCTCCCGCCTCTACGAAGGACCGGGGTTCGCGACGATGTCGATCGCCGCGATCCTCGCCGAGACCGCACACCGGCGCCCCGACAGTCCCGCACTGCACTTCATGGGGCACTCGATCCCCTACGGCGCGCTCTGGGACCAGACGCGCGCCTACGCGGGCGCCCTGCGCGAGCGCGGCATCGGGCCCGGCGACCGCGTCGCCGTCGTGATCCCCAACGTGCCCGACTTCGTGCGGGTCTACTACGCCGTGCTCTCGCTCGGCGCCGTCGTCGTGCCCGTGCACCTGCTCTTCAAGGCCGACGAGATCGAGTACGTGCTGCGGGACTCGGGGGCCAAGCTCGCCGTCGTCGCGGCGCCCGTGCTCGAGGAGGCCGCCGTCGCGTGCGCCCGCGCGAGCGTGCCGCTCACGACCGTGCTCATGCCGGAGGCGATCGCGACCGAGAAGGGCATCCCGCGGCTCGAGGCCGAGGCGCAGGCGGCGACGCCCGTCGAGCGCTACGTCTCGACCTCGCCGCTCGACGCGGCGACGATCCTCTACACGAGCGGCACGACGGGCGCTCCGAAGGGCGCGATCGGCACGCACCTCAACATGATCGAGCAGGTCAACGTCGCGCTCATCGACACCTTCCCGATGTCGCCCGACGAGGTCGTCTTCGGCGGCCTGCCGCTCTTCCACATCTTCGGGCAGATGGCCGTGCTCAACGTGACGTTCCGCCGGGGCGGCTCCATCATCCTGCTGCCGAAGTTCGACCCGGTCGAGGCGCTCGAGCTCATGGAGAAGCACCAGGCGACCGTGTTCACGGCGGTGCCGACGATGTACATCGGGATGCTGCAGGCGGCCGAGCAGACGAGCGCGCGCCCGCCGCTCAACTACGCCGTCTCGGGCGGCGCCGCCCTCCCCGTGGCGGTGCTCGAGCGCTTCCAGGAGGTCTTCGGGGCTCCCATCCACGAGGGATACGGCCTCACCGAGACGAGCCCCACGGTGTCGTTCAACTACGTCGGCCGCACGCCGCGCCCCGGCACCGTCGGCCAGCCGAACTGGGGCGTCGACGTCGAGATCGCCGACCCGGAGAACGAGGACGAGATCGTCCTGCTGCCGCACGGCGAGCTCGGCGAGATCGTCGTGCGCGGGTACAACCTCTTCGCCGGTTACCTCGGCCGGCCCGAGGCGACCGAGGAGACCTTCACCGACGGCTGGTTCCGCACGGGCGACCTCGGCACGAAGGACGACGACGACTACATCACGATCGTCGACCGCAAGAAGGACATGATCGTGCGCAACGGCTACAACGTGTACCCGAACGAGGTCGAGCAGGTGCTCCTCAGGCACCCCGGCGTCGTCAACGCCGCCGTCTTCGGGGTCGCCGACGACACGCACGGCCAGGAGATCCACGCGGCCGTCATCCCCCACGACGACACGGTCACCGCCGAGGAGCTCATCGGGTTCGTGCGCGAGCGCATCGCGGCCTACAAGTACCCGCGCGTCGTGCACCTCGTGCCGGAGCTGCCGCTCGGCCCCTCGGGCAAGGTGCTCAAGCGCGAGCTCGTGGCGCGCGTCGAGGGGGCGCCCACGGCGAGTTGAACATCGCACGAGAGAGGGCCCCGGATGCGTCGCATCCGGGGCCCTTTTCGTGTGTCAGTGCTTCGGCACGCCGCCCGAGAGCAGCTCGACCGGGGCCTTGTCGTACGCCACGACCTTGTCGCCGTCGCGCACCCAGCGCTCGCCCGTCGCGGCCTGGACGCCGTCGCGGACGACCGTGATGCCGGCGCCCACGTAACCGTTGTGGTCGGTCTTGCTGAGCGCGAGCGGCACGAGGCCCGAGCCCTTGAGCTCGCCCGACTGCACGGCGGTGATGAGGCCCTCGCGAGTGGGCTGCTCACCGGCGAGCGCGAGCGCCTCGGCGAAGAGGTAGCCCATCGCCATGCCGTACACGACGGAGCCCGTGAACGGCGCGCCGTCGTTGTACTCCTCGTTGATCTCGGCGAACAGCTGGATCCACTTGTTGTCCTCCTCGGAGGCGGACGGCAGGTAGTTGTCGCTGATGAAGCCCTCGAGCAGGAGCGGCGCGGCGTCGCCGAGGTAGCCGGCGAGCGGGCCGTAGTCGGCGCCCGAGGACGACGACACCCACTGCGGGAAGTACTTCAGCTGGGCCGCGGTGCCGATCGCGATCGCGGTGAAGCCCGTGATCGTCGCGAGCACGTTCACCTGGCATCCCGCGGCCTGCATGGCGACAATCTGCGCGGTGATGTCCTGGTTCGACACCGAATAGCTCTGCACGTCGGTGAGACCGTCGGCGCCGAGGATCTTCTCGAGACCGGCGCGCACGTCCGTGCCGAACTCGTCGTCCTGCCCGAGGAGGCAGACCTTGGCTCCCGCGAACTCGTTCTTGATGTGCTGGCCGAGCACCATGCCCTCGGTCACGTAGTCGGTCTGGAAGCCGAAGGTGTTGGGGTACTTCTCCGGCTGGTTCCACGCGGCCGAACCCGACGAGGCGAAGAGGTCCGGGACGCCGTTGTCGTTGAGGAAGTCGAGCACCGCGCTGTGCGTGGGCGTGCCGAGACCGCCGAGGATCGCGAACACCTCGTCCTCGAGCACGAGCTCGCGCACGACCGTCTGGGTCGTCGCGGGGTTGTAGCCGTCGTCCTTGACGATGTACTCGATCGTGCGACCGTGGATGCCGCCCTGGTCGTTGACGTAGTCGAAGTACGCCGCCGTCGCCGCCGAGATGGGGGCGTAGGAGGCCGCGGCCGGGCCGGTGAGCGGCTGGTGCGTGCCGATCTTGATGGTGTCCTCCGTGAGGCCGGGCTGAGCCTCGGAGGGCGTGCTGCAGGATGACAGTGCCAGTGCGGTCGCGAGAGCGAGCGCGATCGTGGACACCGTCGTCGCACGGGAATGCGATTGCGTCATCGTTGGTCCTTTCCTTGTGATGAGGTGCGAAGGGTCGGGGGTCGGCGGCGCAGACGCCTGGTGAGGGTCCGCAGGGCGCCGTCGATCCCCCGGGGTGCGACGAGCATGACGACGACGAGGATGACGCCGAACACCACGATCGCCAGGTTCCCGTCGAGCCGCCGGGACAGCTCGGTGGGAAGCGGGAGTACCTCCGTGATCGCGCTCGTCACCTCGGGCACGAGGACGAGCACGATCGCCCCGTAGACGGCGCCGGCGAGTGCGCCGACCCCGCCGATGACGACGGCGACCAGGAGGAAGAGCGAGAAGCTGAGCGAGTACGCGCCGGGGGATGCGGCCTGCGTGATATACGCGAGCACGCCGCCGCCGAGCCCCGCGGTCGCGGCGCTCACCGTGAACATCGACACGCGCGTGACGACCGGGTCGATGCCCGCGAGGCGCGCTGCGGGCTCGTCGTCGCGGACGGCCTGCATGCGCAGGGCGACGGGACTGCGGACGAGCTGCGCGCACACGCCGAGCACGAGCGCCGCGGCGACGAGCCCCACCCACGCCTGCCACTGCTCCTGCGCGATGAGGCGGGAGAGCAGTTCGGGGCGGCGCTCGACCGAGATGTAGAGGCCGGCGTCGCCGCCGAAGACCCCGGAGGCGAGGCTCGTGACCGCCGGGATGGCGAGCACGAGGGCGAGCGTGACGCCCGCGAGGTAGGGCCCGTGGAGGCGCGCGGCCGCGATGCCCACGAGCGCGCCGAGCAGGGCGGCGACGACGACCGCGACGAGGAACGGCACGAGCAGCAGCACGGGACCGACGACCTCCGCGTCGGCGAGGCCGTTCGAGGTGAACGCGAAGGCGTAGGCGCCCGCGGCCATGAAGGCGGCGTGGCCGAGGGAGAGCTGCCCCGTACGGCCGACGAGGAGCGAGAGTCCCGCGATCGCGCACGCGTAGGCGCACGCGAGGGCGAGCAGGTAGTTGCGGTACGGGTCGAGCAGGAAGGTGCCGCCGACCGCGAGCACGAGCCCGACGAGGGTGGCGAGCCACGTGGCGCGCGGGCCCCAGGTGGCGGGACCGGCGAGGCGGGAGCGGATGCCGCGGCGCGCGGGCGGGGCGGCGTTCGGGGCGTCGGTGCGGGTGATCGTCATGCGAGGCGCGCCTTCCGGAGCGAGAAGAGACCGTGCGGACGCACGAGCAGCACGACCACGAGGAGCAGCAGCACGGCGATCGGGCCGACCGTGGCGCCCCACACCGCCGTGACCCCCGTGAGCAGGAGCCCGACGACGAGACCGCCGATCACGGCGCCGACGGGCGAGTCGAGCCCGCCGATGATCGCGACCGTGAACGCGTTGACGAACAGCAGGTCGCCCGAATGCGGGCCGATGCCGAGCTCGGTCGGCACGGCGAGCAGGATGGCGAGGCCGCCCACGGCGGAGGACAGCATCCATCCGAGGGTGCGCATGCGCGCGACCCGCACGCCGTTGAGTCGGGCGACCTCCTCGTCGAACGCCGAGGCGCGCATCGCGAGGCCGAGCGAGGTGCGGGTGAAGAGCAGGAACACCGCGGCCACGACGACCGCGATGACGACGAAGACGAAGAGCGTGTAGGGCGACACGAGGGCGAGCTCGCCGATCGAGAGGGGCTCGCGACTGAACGGCACGGCGACGGGCTTGTAGTCGGCGCCGAAGGCGATTCCGAGGAGCCCCGTCAGCACCATGACGACGCCGATGGCCACGATGATCGCGTTGAGGGGCGAGCCGCCGGGGACGAAGCGCATGAGCCCGCGCTCGACGGCGGCGCCGATCGCGGCCCCCGCGACGAGCGCTGCGAGGATGCCCAGCACGAACGACCCCGTCGCCTGCATCACGAGCACGGCGAGGTAGGCGGCCGCAACCGACATCGCGCCCTGGGCGAAGTTGGCGATGCGTGTGGCGCGCCAGATGAGCACGAGCGCGAGCGCGAAGAGCGCGAACACCGCGCCGCGCGCGAGCCCGGCGCCGATGAGCAGGAGGACGGTCGACATGTCAGAACCCCAGGTAGAGATGGCGGAGCCGCTCGTCGGCCTCGAGCTCGGCCGCGGGCCGCGTCGCGACGACGCGGCCGAGGTTGAGCACGACGCCCGTGTCGGCGATCGAGAGCGCGGTGCGCACGTTCTGCTCGACGAGCAGGATGGTGAGGCCGTACTCGTTGCGCAGCCAGGCGAGCATCGCCATGATGTCCGCGACGACCTTGGGCGCGAGTCCGAGCGAGGGCTCGTCGAGCAGCATGACCGCGGGATGCGCGACGAAGGCTCGACCGATCGCGAGCATCTGCCGCTCGCCGCCCGAGAGCGTCGAGCCCGGCCGCGTGCGCCGCGCGGCGAGTGCGGGGAAGAACTCGTACACCTCCGCGATGTCGGCCTCGCGCTCGGCGCGATCACCACGCCACAGGGC
Organism: Actinomycetes bacterium; assembly: GCA_023428065.1. Lineage (GTDB taxonomy): Bacteria > Actinomycetota > Actinomycetes > Actinomycetales > Microbacteriaceae > Homoserinibacter. Next base: position 124,769 of record JAEYZI010000095.1, read on the forward strand.
GCCGAGGCGCAGATTCTCCTCGACGGTGAGCTCGCCGATCACCTGACGGCGCTCGGGCACGTGCACGACGCCCCGCCGGATCCGCTCCTCGACGGGCACGCCCGCGAGCGAACGCCCTCCGAGGGCGATGTCGCCCGCCGTCGTCGGGAGGAGGCCGGAGATCGTGCGCAGGAGCGAGGACTTGCCCGCCCCGTTCGCGCCGACGACGGCGACGATCGAGCCCTGCGGGACGGAGAGGTCGACGCCGTGCAGCACGGGCTCCTGGCCGTACCCGGCGACGACGCCCGAGAGGGTCAGGTCGGTGCGGACGGCGGTCTCGATCGTCATGGGGTCGCCTCCGGTGCGGGGATGGTGTGCGGCTCGACGTCGTGGCCGAGATAGGCCTCGGCGACGGCCGGGTCGACGCGGATCTCGGCGGGCGTCCCGACGGCGATGACGCGGCCGGCGTCCATCACGACGATCCGGTCGGACACCTCCATCACGAGGTCGACGTGGTGCTCGACGAAGAGCACCGCGGTGTCGGGCCGGTCGCGCACGACGTCGCGGATGAGGCGTCCGAGCTCGGCGATCTCGTCCTCCCCGAGTCCGCCGGCGGGCTCGTCGAGCAGCAGGAGGGCGGGGTCGGCGACGAGTGCGCGCGCGAGGGCCACCCGCTTCTGGATCGGGTAGGGCAGATCCCCGGGCATCCGGTCCGCGACGTCGGCGATGCCGAGGCCCTCGAGCGTCGCGTGCGCTCGACGGCCCGCGTCCTCGAGGAAGCGCGCCCCGCGCGGCGATCCCGCGAGCCCCGAGACCATCCCGGGCGCGGCGCCCGCGAGTCCCGCCATGACGTTCTGCCGCACCGTGAGCCCCGAGAAGAGGCCGAGTCCCTGGAAGGTGCGCGCGACGCCCGCGGCCGCGAGGCGCTCGGGGCGCGGACGCGGCGCCCCACCCACGAGCACGGAGCCGGACTTCGGGCGGGTGAGCCCGCAGACGATGTTGAAGAGCGTCGTCTTGCCGGCGCCATTGGGGCCGATGAGCCCGACGATCTCGCCGGGCGCGACGTCGAAGGAGACGCCGTCGAGGGCGATCAGGCCGCCGAAGCGGGCGGTGACATCGCGCACGCTCAGCCGTGCTGAGGGTGCGGGTACGCCGGTGTCGGCGACGGACATGAGCCACTCCATCGTGTCGTCGGGTCGTCGTTGCGGACGACTCTAGCAGACAGACCGACCAGACGGTATGTTCTGCAGAAACCCGTCTCGCGGGCTGCCTCCCGGCGCCCTCGGGGTCAGCGGGGATCGGAGATGCGGTGCGGCAGGGCCGCCGTGATCCCGCCGTCGACGACGAACTCGGCGCCCGTCGAATACCCCGACGCGTCGCTCGCGAGGAAGGCCACGAGCTCCGCGACATCCTCGGGCGTGCCTGCCCGGCCGAGCGCGATGCCGAAGTCGGCGGCGTCCAGATGCGCCGTCATGCCCGTCGCGATGAAGCCCGGATGCACCGAGTTGACGCGGATGCCGTGGCGCCCGAGCTCGAGCGCTGTCGACTTCGTGATGCCCGTGACGGCGAACTTGCTCGCCGTGTAGGCGTGGAGCGCGACGTTGCCGCGGAGTCCGTCGACCGAGGAGAGGTTGACGATCGACCCCCTCCCGCGCGGTCGCATGACGCGCGCCGCCGCCTGGATGCCGAGGAAGGTGCCCGTGAGATTCACCTCGAGCACGCGATTCCACTCCTCGAGCTCCTGCTTCGCGACCGAGGCCGACGTGGCGATCCCCGCGTTGTTGACGAGCACGTCGAGCGCGCCGTGCTCCTCGGCGACGCGCGCCGTGACATCCGCCCACGCGGCCGGATCGGTCACGTCGAGGCGCACGTAGTGCTGTCCGAGCTCGGACGCGAGCTGCTCGCCCGGCTCGTCGAGCACATCGGAGACGACGACCGTCGCGCCGTCGCGCACGAGGGCGCGGACGATCGCGGCACCGATGCCGCGCGCGCCGCCCGTCACGAGGGCGACGCGGCCCGCGAGCGCCGTCACGGCTCGAGCACCGCCACGAGACGACCCACGGTGCTGCCCTCGGCGAGGCGGTCGAGCGCGGCCGGGACCTCGAGGAACGGCACCTCGGTCACCTCGGGACGCACGACGCCGGCGTCCGCGAGCCGGGTGAGCTCCGCGTGGGCCTCGCGCGGCACCTCGGGCGCCTTCGACATGTAGAGGCCCCAGTGCACGCCGACGACCGAGAAGTTCTTGACGAGCACGACGCCCGCGGGGATCTGCTGGATGTCGCCGCCCGCGAAGCCCACGACGAGCAACCGCCCCTCGAACGCGATGGCCTTCTGCGCCGCGGAGTAGGTGCTCCCGCCGACGGGGTCGAACACGACGTCGACCCCGCGGCCGCCCGTCACCTCCATGACCCGCGCGACGATGTCCTCCGTCGAGCGATCGATCACGATCTCCGCCCCCAGCCGGCGGGCGAGCTCGGCCTTCGGGGCCGATCCGACGACCGCGATGACGCGCGCGCCCGCGGCGGCCGCGAGCTGCACGGCGGCGGAGCCGACGCCGCCCGCGGCGGCCGTCACGAGCACCGTCTCGCCGGGCTTCAGCTCGGCCCGGCGGTGCAGACCCACCCACGCGGTCTGGTAGCCGACCGTGAGCGCGGCGGCCTCCGCATCCGTGAGGGCGGGCGGCGCGGGGAACACCGAACCCGCCGGGATGAGCGCCTCCTCGGCCATGACCCCGATGAGCGTGGCCACGACGCGATCTCCGACGGACACCGAGTCGACCCCCTCGCCCACGGCCGCGACGACGCCGCAGCACTCAACGCCCGGCACGAAGGGCGGCTCGGGGCGCACCTGATACTGACCGCGGCACAGCAGCACGTCGGGGAAGTTGAGGGCGATGGCGGTGGGCCGCACGAGCACCTCGCCGGGTCCGGGTGCGGGGACCTCGCGCTCCACGAGCGCGAGCACCTCCCCCGGTTCGCCGTATGCGGTCGCCTGCCACGCCCTCGATGTCATGTCGCTGCGATTCCCTTCAGGAAGAGGTCGGTGATCTGGTCGGCCACCTGCGCCTTCGACTCGGCACCGGTCGGCTTGTACCAGTTCGAGAGGTAGTGCAGGTCGGAGAAGAAGTTCGCCACGAGCAGGGCCACGGGGATGTCGTCGCGGTAGAGCCCCTCGGACTGCCCGCGCCGCACGATCGCGGCGAAGGCGTCGTTGTATTCGCGCCGGCGGCGCGTGACCTCCTGCTGGCGGTCGGGCGAGAGCATGTGCGCCGAGCGGAAGAACACCGTGCCCTCGCGCATCGCGTCGATCGAGGTCTCGACCACGTCGACGCACGCCGTGCGCAGGGTCTCGTGGGTGGGCAGGCCGCGAGCGATGATCTCGTCGAGGTGGTCGCGCTGCAGGGTCAGCATCCGGTCGTAGATGTCGAAGAGCAGATCGTCCTTGGAGCGGTAGTAGTGGTACATGGCGCCCTTGGTGACGCCGGCACGCGTGACCACCTCCTGCACCGAGGTGTTCGCGTAGCCCTTCTCCGCGAACAGCTCGACGGCGGCCTGCGCGACCTGATCGCGGACGTTGAAGTCCTTCATGCTCCGACTCCTGCCGGTTATCCGATGGGGCGGAGCGAGCCCCCGCCGTCGATCACGATAGTCCGGCCGGTGATCCACGCCGCGTCGTCCGAGAGCAGGAAGGCGACGGGGCCGGCCACGTCGTCCGCCGTTCCGAGTCGAGCGAGCGGGAACTGCGCGGCGACCGCGCGCTCTCGGCCCTCGTACAGCGCCTTCGCGAAGTCGGTCTTGATGATCGAGGGCGCGACGGCGTTGACGCGGATGCGCGGCGCGAGTTCGACGGCGAGCTGGGTCGTGAGCGAGATGACGGCGGCCTTCGAGATGCCGTAGAACGCGATGCCCGGGCTCGCGAGCATCCCCGCGGTCGAGGCGATGTTGACGACCGCGCCTCCGTGCTCGCCGAGTCCCGCGGAGACGGCGTCGCGCGTCCATTCGAGCGCGCCGACGACGTTGACCTCGAGGATCTTGCGCGCGGCCGCGGGGTCGGTGTCGAGAGCGGGACCGTAGACGGGGTTGATGCCGACGTTGTTCACGAGCAGGTCGAGTCCGCCGAGCCGCTCCGCGTGGGCGGCAACCTCCGCCCGGTGGTCGGGGTCGTCGGCCCGTCCCGCGAGGTGGCTCGCCGCGTCGCCGAGGCGAGCCGCCGCCTCCGCGAGGGCGTCCTCGTGGCGGGCGGTGATGATGACGCGGGCGCCCTCGGCGACGAGGCGCTCGGCGATCGCGTAGCCGATGCCGCGGCTCGCGGCGGTCACAAGGGCGAGCTTGCCGTCGAACCGTCGCATGCGTCCTCCATCGGGCGTCCGGCCGAACAAACCGACCGCTCGGTATGTTACCGCATACTCGGCCCCGCTCCGCAACCCCGGCG
>JAEYZI010000017.1 GCA_023428065.1 Actinomycetes bacterium
GCAAGGGTAACCGGGCTCTGGCGGGTGCGCGGGGGGTCCCAGGAGGATTCGCCTAGTGGCCTATGGCGCACGCTTGGAAAGCGTGTTGGGTGAAAGCCCTCGGGGGTTCGAATCCCCCATCCTCCGCCACCGAAGGGGTCCGCGCCGCGGGCCCCTTCGTCGTTCCCGAGGCCGCACGGCACGGCAACAGGCTGGACTCGGCCTCCGGCCGCCGGTTCACGGCGAGATCGCCGATCGAGCCTGTTCGCGCGCCGCGCGCCGCGAACGGAGCACCCCGGAGACCGCCTCCCGCACCGCGTCGGGCCGCCAGAAGACGTCCTCGGCGACCACCCGCAGCGTGGTGAACCCCCGGCGCGCCGCCTCGAGGTCGCGCGTCCGGTCGCGGCGCTGGGCATCCCCGTCCGAGTGGAAGGCGCGACTGTCGCACTCGATCACGAGCCATCCGCCGACGAGGACGTCGACCCGGCCGACCCCGTCGATGCCCACCTGACAGTCGAAGGAGCAGCCGAGGCTCCTCACGATGAGGCGCAGCAGGGTCTCGGCACCGGACTCCGCCCGGGGGTCGAGGAGGCGGCGCAGACGCCGATACCGGTGGGGTAGGGCTGCGAAGAGCTCGTCGAGCTCGTCCACGCGGAGGCACCCGCGGTGCACGGCCGAGTCGATCGTCGCGATGGCGGCCCGGGGGCCCTGGCACCTGACGGCATCCGCGACGGCGTCGATCGGCTCGACGAGCAGGGCGTCGGGATGGGGCGTCCGGAGGAGTCGCCGACGGTGGACGCGCGCGAAGGCTCCCCGCGCCGGGAGCCGGGATGCCGTGCGCGGGATGTGCACGTGGATCCCGCCCCGCTCGAGCACGAAGACGCCGAGCAGCCGCAGGGCGGTGACACACGCGGCCCGGCCCTGGACCGCCGCCGCCGCGCGGCACTCCTCGGGCAACGCCGAAGACCCGTAGACGCCGGGGCGCAATCGCACCAGGCGCCCCTCCGCCATCGCCGCGCGGATGCCGTGCCGCGTCCACCCGGCCCCGCGGAGAGCGGCGGTGCGAACCGAGCGGAGGGAGGCGGGCGCGATCACCTGATCATGGTGGGCGGCCCCGACGGCTCGCTCCGCGTCCAGCTCGGCCACCGGGGATGGCGGCCCCGTCTACAGGCTGAGGAGGACCAGGCCCGGGCCGACGGACCACCCCGTGCCGATCCAGCCTGTAGGCGGACCCTTACGCCGCCGTGATTACGAGCGGCACCGACTCCTCGGGGCGGCGCTTCGTCCGGGCGCGCAGCATCCGGTACTGCAGGCCGTACTTCGCGAGGAGCGCCGCATCGAGTGCGGCGCGCGTCTCGGCGCTGCCGTCGACGACCGCGACGGCGTCGACGCTCGGCGCGCCCTCCTTCACCCGACCGCGCGCGTCGCACGGCGTGAGGGTGACGCGCGCGTCGTGCGCGAGCCGCTTCACCTTTCCGGATGCGGCGCCCGTCGTGACGAGCAGGCGGTCGCCGTCCGACGCGATCCACACCGGGGTCGGCACGCCGACGCCCGTGCGACGGTAGGTCGTGAGCAGCACGAACGGCGAGCGCGCGAGTTCGGCGAGGTCAGGAGAGAGCGGCACCCTTCCAGCATGAAGGATGCCGCCGCGCCCCGACACCGCGACCTAGAGCCGCGTGATGATGCGCTCGCGCTGGAAGCGCGCCACGACCGCCACGAAGGCGATGATGTCGACGACGAGCAGGAAGGCGCTCGCCGCGAGCACGATCGGCACGTCGAACAGGAGGGCGCCGGTCGCCTGCGAGACGACCATCGCGATGACCGGAAGCACGATGAGCACGGCGATGCCCTGAGCGCCCTGCACCGTCGTCGCACGCCCGGACACCGCGACCGTGAGGCTCGTGGCGAGGAACGCGACGAGCGGCACCGTGACGAGGATCATGAGCACCCACGAGAGCGTCGGGAAGAAGATGCCGCCGAGCACGGGCCCGCCGAGCACGTTGACGATGACGGCGTAGAAGACGAAGCCGACCCAGGCGACGAGCACCGACGGGATGACCGACACGAGCACCTTCGCGAGCACGAGCTCGCGGTCGGAGATGGGCGTGTACAGGAGGCCCTCGATCGTGCGCCGCTCCTTCTCGCCGACGACGCTCGAACTCGCGATGACGCTCGAGAACAGCACCGGCACGAGCAGGAACAGCGGCGCGAGGAAGAACACCGTGGCCGCGTAGATGATCGTCTGCTGCTCGGTGAGTCCCTCCGGCACCGCCCCCGCGGGGAGGTTGTCGAGGAACGCCCCGAGCCCGTTGATCGTCGCCGTCAGGGCCGGGTTGTTGCCGAGCAGGATGATGGCGACCGGGAAGACGATCGTGAACAGCAGGGGCACGACGACGAGCGGCGCGACGAGCTGCGGGTTGCGCAGGATCTCGCGCAGGTCCTTGCGGACGACGGCCATCACGCGGCGACGGTCGATCATCGGGGGTTCCCTTCGGTCACGACGGAGAAGTACAGCTCTTCGATGGTCGGATGCCGCGGGGCGACGAGCTCGACCGCGACGCCCCGGCCCACGAGCCGGGCCACGGCATCCGAGATCTCCGCGCCGCGCGGCACCAGGACGGAGCCCGATCCGCTCGCGTCGAGCTCGACCGGGCCGAGGGGTTCGAGCACCTCGCGCGCCGCGGCGAGGTCGCCCCCGAGCCGCAGGGCGACCCGCGTGCGCGGGAACCGCTCGGCGAGGAGCGCGTCGACCTCGCCCGCCACGACGAGGCGGCCCGCCATGAGCACGCCGACGTGGTCGCACAGGGTCTCGAGCCCGTGGAGCTGGTGGGTCGTGAGCACGACGGTCGTCTCGCCCGCGCGGATCACCTCGCGCAGGTAGCCGATGAGGTCGAGGGCGGCCTCCGGGTCGAGGCCCGCGGTCGGCTCGTCGAGGAACAGCAGCTCGGGCTCGTGCAGGAGGGCGCGCGCGATGGCCGCCTTCTGCCGCATGCCCTTGCTGAGCTGGCCGACGGGTGAGTCGACGCGGTCGGCGAGCCCCAGCACACCGAGCACCTCCGGGATGCGCTGCGCGATGCGCGCACGCGACATGCCGAACAGCTCCCCCCACGTCGCGAGGTTCTCGCGCACGGTCATCGCCGCGTAGAGCTCGGTGTCGGTCTGCACGCCGATGCGCGCGCGCAGGCGGTCGGCGTCGGCCGGGGTGAGCTCCTCGCCGAAGAGCTCGACGGTGCCGGCGGTCGGCGTGAGCAGGCCGTTGAGCAGGCGGATCATCGTGGTCTTCCCCGCGCCGTTGGGGCCGAGGAGGCCGAAGACGCCCCCCTTGCCGACCTCGAAGGCGACGTCGGTCACCGCGTGGCGGTCGCCGAAGTCCTTGCTGAGGCCGGCCACGCGGATGGCAGGCTGTCCGGTCATCTCGCTCTCCTGTTGTTCTAGCGTTTTTAGAACATTAGCAGACGCGCGATCCCCCGTCGCGGGGCGGTGCCGGGTCGGCGTCCGGCGAACGTCAGTACCCGACCGTCCGCAGGATGCGCGCGAGCAGCAGCGGGCCCGTGCGGTCGAAGACGCGCCCCCCGGCGACGACTCCCGCGGCGGCCACCCCGACCCCGATGACGAGCCCCGCCGCGAGCCCGAGCCACGACCAGAGCAGGGACCCCTGGATGGCGGCGACCACCGCGAGCGCGAGGGCCGGCGCGACGAGGAGGGTCGCGAGGAACGTGAACCCCATGAGCGCGAGCCCCACCCAGAAGCTCTGGCCGGGGACGCGCTTGAACACGTTGTCGCCCGCGGCCGGCACCGGGATCACGAAGTACGCGGAGCTCACGGCGCAGATGCCGAGCCCCGCGAGCTCGGCGCCGAGCGCGCATCCCAGGATGGCGGGAAGAAGCTCCCAGCGACCCGAGAAGCCGACCGTCACGACCGTCACGACGACGAGCAGCGGCACGGCCGCGGTCGCCGCGCCGAGCAGCCGGCCGAGCCGATCCGCCCGCCCCGAGATGCCCGTCGCGAGGAGGGAGGCGAACGCCGTGCCGTCGTAGGAGACGTCGGCGTACGGCACGAGGCCGAGGAGCAGGGCGGGCAGCACGACGACGAACGCGAAGTACGGGCCCTCGACCTGCCCGCGGAGGGCGAAGGCGATGAGCGCGGGCAGCAGGGCGACGATGAGCAGGTTGCGCACGTAGCGCGGGTCGGAGAGCCAGTAGCGCGTCGCACGCGCCCACGAGGCGCCGACGGGGCCCGTCGGCCCGATCCCGAACCAGCCGAGGCGACCGCGGCGGGCGGACCCCCCGCGGCGCGGAGCCGAGACGGATGCCGCCACGACGTTGCGCCGCCACAGCAGCCACACGGCCGCGAGCGTCGCCGAGCCGATGAGCAGCTTGAGCACGCCGACGCCGACGCGCCCCGCGGCGAGCTCGCCCGGCACCGCCCACACGGCCCCCACGGGCGTCCACGAGATCCCCTCCACGATCGCGAGCAGCCGCGCCCCCGTCGCGGCGACCGAGTCTCCCGCGACGACGCCGAGCAGCCCCGTCGCGATCGGCCCGGAGAGCACGAGCACCGCGAACGCGAGCAGGCCGACCGCGTTGCCGAGGCGTCGGCCGCGCGACGAGAACGACGCCACCGCGCGGGACGCCACGACGCACGTCGCGACGCCGATCGGCAGGCACACGAGCGCCGCCAGGAGGGCGACGGGCCAGCGACCCCAGGCGAGAAGGCTCGAGAGAGCGCCGAGGGAGGTCACGATGCCCGGCACGCCGGCGAGGCCGACGACCGCGAGCGCGAGCATCACCTGCCGCGTCGTCATCGGGAAGGGCGCGAGCTGCTCCGGCCCGATCGTCGTGTCGACGCCGCCCGCGATGAGCGGGGCGATGCACCAACCGACGACGAGGAGCGCGCCGCCGACCGTCGCCACGCCGCGCACGGCGTCGAGACCGGATGCGCCGATGAGGGCGAGCGCGAAGGCCGCGATCGCGAGCGCGCCCGCGCCGCCGATCGCACCGAAGACGAACCCGACGAGCTGCCACGGGCTCCGGGCGAGCATGTTGCCGAGGATGCGGTACCGGATCCTCAGGACTGTCGCAACCACGCGGGCCCCTCCGAACGCGTGCGGCCGCCGACGAGCTCGAGGAAGCGCTCCTGCAGACTCTCCCCCGCGCGCACCTCGTCGACCGTGCCGGAGACCAGGATGCGGCCGGCCGCGAGGATCGCCACGTGGTCGCACATGCGCTGCACGAGGTCCATCGAGTGGCTCGAGACGATGACGGTGCCGCCGCTGCCCGTGTAGCCGCGCAGCACTTGCTCGATGCCCGCGGCCGAGACCGGGTCGACCGACTCGAAGGGCTCGTCGAGCACGAGCAGCCGCGGCGCGTGCACGAGCGCGCACGCGAGGGCCACCTTCTTCGTCATGCCGGCCGAGTAGTCCGCGACGGGCGTCCCCGCGGCCTCCGCGAGACCCATGAGCTCGAGCAGGTCCGCCGTGCGGGCCGCCACCTCGTCGCGCGGAAGCGAGAAGAGGAGGCCCGTGTAGGTGATGAGCTGCTCGCCCGTGAGGCGGTCGAAGAGGCGTACGCCGTCGCCGAGATTGCCGATCATGCGCTTCGCCGCCGCGGGATCGCTCCACACGTCGACGCCGTGCACGGCCGCCGAGCCCGCGTCCGGCCGCAGCAGGCCCGTCGCCATCGAGAGGGTCGTCGTCTTGCCCGCGCCGTTCGGCCCGACGAGACCGTAGAACGACCCGGTCGGCACGACGAGGTCGACGCCGTCGACCGCGACCTTCTGGCCGAAGCGCTTGACGAGGCCGTACAGGGCGAGCGCGGGCGGAGACGGGGATGCGGTCGACGCGTCGGACATGCCGCAACGCTAGTGGAGGGGCGGGGCTAGCCTGAGGACGTGGCGGTGAAGACGGACGAGGCGCGCGGCATCCGGGTGCTCGTGCACCCGAAGCACTCCCTGCTGAGCAACGCGTTCGCCTCGATCATCCTCGGCACGACGCCCGTGTTCGGGGTCGTCTACTGGTTCGCGTCCGCGCGCGGGGGGCTCGACCTCGCGCTGCTCGCCCACGCCCTCGTCGTGACGACGGGGCTCCTCCTCCTGTGGCGGCAACTGACGGTGTTCTGCGCCGTGACCGACGACGAGCTCATCGGCAACGGCATCTTCACGCCGGTCGTGCGCGTCAAGCTCTCCGACGTGCGCCGCGTGCTGCTCGTGCCGACCTACGTGGGCGCCGCCCCCGACCCCATCGTGCAGCTGCTCGTGACCGACGGGGCGGGTCGCCGGCTCTTCCGGATGCGGGGCAACTTCTGGCGTCCGGGCGACCTCCGGGCTCTCGCCGAGGCTCTCCCCGTTCCCGTCGAGGAGGTGCGGGAGCCCATGACCGCGCGCGACTTCTTCCGCACGTATCCGGGCGCCGCCTACTGGTTCGAGCACCGCCGGCCCCTGCAGGTCGCCGTCGTCACCATGGCCGTGCTGGCCGCGATCGCGGCGGCCGCCTGGGTCATGCAGCTGCTCGACCTGCCGGTGCGATTCCTCTAGGCCCCGCTCACGCGCGAGGAGGGATCCAGCGGCCGAGGGCCGGAGCCTCCACGGTCGACGACGGCAGCTCCACGAAGCCGACCGCCTCGTAGAACGCGCGCGCCCGACGATTGGCGGGGTCGATCGTGACGTGCACGCCCGGCACACCGGATGCCGCGAGCTGCGGGATGAGCATGTTCTCGATGAGGGCGCGCCCGTAGCCGCGGCCCTGCGCGACGGGCAGCACGTCGATGTGGAAATGGGCGGGGTACTCGGCGAGCTCGGGCAGCTCGAGCACCTCCGGTCGGCGCCCGCGGGCCACGAGCTGCTCCTCCGCCGAGTACGGCTCGTTCGGCTCGGGGTAGCGGTCGGCGAACCACGGCGCCCACTTCTCCCGCCACCAGCGGATGAAGCGGTCGGTACGCGGGACGGCGACGAGGTAGCCGAGGGGCCCGTCGCCCTCGTCGACGACCCACGCCCACTCCGGGGAGGCCGTGACGTAGGGCTCGAGGAAGAGGTCGGGAAGCAGGTCGTCGGTCGACCAGCGTCCACGGGCGTCCGCCCCTGCCGCGCCGGTCAGCACGCAGATCTCGCGCAGCCGCGCGAGGTCGCCGGGGTGGTAGGGCCGGATGCCCGTGTTGTGGGTCATGTCAGCGCGGCGTGCGGTCGTCGAGACCCCAGGACTGCCCGTAGCCGCCCTGCGACTCGGGCTTCGCCATGAGCTCGAGGAACGGCGTCGCGGGGAACGCCTCGGGGCCGAGCACGCCGGTTCCCGACCACACGCCCGTCGCGAGCAGCTCGAGCGCGATGACGGGATTGAGCGCCGTCTGCCAGACGACGCACTGGCTCTCGTACTCGGCCATCGTCCACTCGTTGTCGCTCACGTGGTAGAGGTACACCTCGCGATGCGAGCCGTCGGTGCCGGTGCCGGTCACCCACACGCCCGCGCACGTCTTGCCCGTCATCCGCGGTCCGATCGTGGCGGGGTCGGGCAGCGCCGCCGCTACGACGTCGCGCGGGGCGACCTCGACGGGTCCGTTCGCCGAGCGCACGCGAATGGGGGCCGTCTTGTCGAGGCCCAGCAGGTTGAGGGTCTTGAGCACGCCGATGAACTCGTCGCCCAGGCCGTACTTGAACGTCACGCGCTTGGCGTCGAGCCAGCGCGGCATGAGCAGCACCTCCTCGTGCTCGACGTTGACGCACTCGACGGGCCCGATGCCCTCCGGGAACTCGAACACCTCAGGCTCGGAGAACGGGGGCGTCGTGTACCAGCCGCGGTCCTTCTCCCACACGACCGGCGGGTTGAGGCACTCCTCGATCGTCGTCCAGATGCTGAACGAGGGGGCGAAGATCTCGTTGCCGGCGTCGTCGCGCACGACGAGGTTGGCGCCGTCGCGCGTGCCGAGCTCGTCGATCTCGCTGAAGAGCTCGTCGGCGGCGTAGCGCGCGAAGACGTCCGAGAGGCCCGGCTCGACGCCCATGCCGACGAGCGCGAGTCGGCCCGCCTTCTCCCAGTCGCCCGCCTGCGCGAACTGGTCGTCGCCGAGCTTGACACCCGTCTCGCTGTAGGGGTTCTCGGGGTGGGGCTCCGAGAGGCTCATGGCCATGTCGAGGTAGTCGGCGCCCGCCGCGAGCGCGCCCGCGAAGATCGTCGGCACGAACTTCGGCTCGACCGCGTTCATGACGTGCGTCGCGCCGTGCTCGCGCGCGACCGCGGCGACCGAGTCGGGGTCGGATGCGTCGATGCGCGCGGCGACGAAACGGTCGCCCTGGGGCCCGTGCTTCGCCTCGATCCACGCGATCGTGCGCTCGGCACGCGCGACGTCGTAGTCGCTCACGATCATGGTCTCGAAGAAGTCGCGTCGGGCGGCGATCTTGGCGATGGCGTCGCCGACACCGCCCGCCCCCACCAGCAGGATTCTCATGGTCCGAGGCTAGCGGCCCCTCGGCGGGGGCCGCACCCGACGGCGCGGGGCTACCACGACCCTCCGCGGGGGTCAACCGCCTCCGACGATCTGGCGGAGCGGCAGATGCTGAAGAGGTGACGACGAACACCCTGCACGCCACGCGCGTCCGCATCCCGTTCGGGCCCCGCGGACCGCTGAGCGCGGCCCTCCTCGATCTCCTGACGGGCGCGCCGGGTGGTTCGACCGCCTCGCTGCCGCAGCTCGCCCGGGAGGCCGCGGGGTCGGCCGATCCCATCGTCGACGACGACCTCCAGCTCTCGCTCTTCACCCTCTACGCGATCCCCTACGGTTCCCTCGACGCGCTCGGCCCGGAGTGGGAATGGGATCTCGACCTCGTGGCCGCGCGCACCGAGCTCGAGCGGTCCTTCGAGGCGGCCGCGCGCGCCACGACACCGCTTCCCGAGGCGCCCGCGGCCGAGCGCGACGCGGTCGCCGCCACGCTCTTCGCCCTGACCGCCCCGACCCCCGGGCCGAGCCTGTCGCGCTTCGTCGCGCGGAAGGCGGATCGCGCGCAGCTGAGCGAGCTGCTCATGCAGCGCAGCATCTACACGCTCCGGGAGGCCGACGCGCACTCGTGGGCGATCCCGCGTCTCACGGGACGCGCCAAAGCCGCCCTCGTCGAGATCCAGGCGGACGAGTACGGGGGCGGCGACCCGGGGCGGATGCACCAGGAGCTCTACGCACGAGCCATGCGGCACGCGGGACTCGACGACCGCTACGGCGCCTACGTCGACGTCGTGCCCGCCATCACTCTCGCGTCGTTCAACCTCATGACGATGTTCGGCATGAACCGCCGCCTGCGGGGTGCCGCCGTCGGGCACCTCGCGGCGTACGAGATGACCTCGTCGATCCCCTGCCGCCTCGTCGCGGAGGGGCTGCGGCGCGTGGGGTCGGCGACGACGTGGCCGGCTACGACGAGCACGTCGAGGCGGATGCCGTGCACGAGCAGATCGCGGGCCGCGACCTCGCGGGATCGCTCGCCGAGGACGAACCCGCGCTGCTCGAGGACATCCTCTTCGGGGCCGCCGCGTGTCTCACGATCGACGGGCGGGCCGGCGACCACATCCTCGGATGCTGGGAGGCCGGGCGCTCCTCCCTGCGCGGAGAGGCGGAGCCCGCATGACCGCCGGACGCCCTGCCCGCATCACGACCTGCCCGGACGGTCCCCTCCTCGTGCGGGGCGACGTCGAGATCCTCGACGGCGACGGCGTGCCCGTGCCGCGTGCGCGGGCCACCGTCGCCCTCTGCCGGTGCGGCGTCTCGACGATCAAGCCGTACTGCGACGGCACGCACAAGATCGTCGGCTTCCGCAGCGACGACCGCTAGAGGGCGGGGTGCGGCCGTTCGTCGACGCCGCGTGGCTCCGTCAGCAGGCGGGGCAGCAGCAGGCACCACACGAGGAGCGCGACGCCCGCGCCGAGGAGCGCGCCGCCGAGCGTGTCCGTGATCCAGTGCGCGCCGAGGTAGGTGCGCGTGAACGCCATCGCGACGAGGTAGACCATCCCGGCGACCCACACCCAGGCACGCCGCAGCAGGAGCCCGAGGCTCACGGCGATGACGGCCGCGTTCGTCGTGTGGCCCGACGGGAAGGAGCCGTTGTCGAGGGGCAGCAGGATCTGGTCGGGACGCGCCCGCGCGAAGAGCGCCTTGAGCACCTGGCAGACGGCCGCCGCGATCGCCGAGGAGAGCACGAAATCGAGCGCCGACCAGGGCCGCCGCGCGAACACGAAGGCCACCCCCACGCCGATCGGCACGACGAGAATCGCGAACCAGCCGCCGCCCAGGAAGTCGAACACGAGGCTCACGCTGCGGCCGGCGTCGCCGCGCCACTCGAGCACCTCCGTCATCCACGCCTCGTCGAAACCGACGGTCTCCCGCAGCATGACCATGAGGCCGAGCGCGAGCGTCAGCACGACGAGCGCGACGCCCGCGAGCACGTAGGGCCGACGGGGGATGACCGGGCGGCGCTCCATCAGCCCACGCTAACCGAGGCGGCTCACGCCTCGAGCGGCGGCACGCTGCGCGGTCGCACGATCAGCCACAGCGCGGCGATCGCCACGAGCGCGCCGACGACCATGACGCCCGCCATGGGGATCGCGTTCGCGATCGTGAAGAGACCCACGATGGGCGAGACGATGCCCGCGACGCCGAAGTTCGCGGCGCCCAGCACGGATGCCGCGGTTCCTGCCTCGTGGCCGTGGCGCACGAGGGCGAGGGCCGAGATCGCCGGGAAGTTGAAGCCGCATCCCGCGATGAAGAACCACAGCGGGATGACGACGCCGACGAACCCCGCGCCCGAGACGTCGAGCACGATGATCGCGATCGCCGAGGCGAGCTGCAGGAGGGTCGCGCCCGCGACGACCCACTGGGGGCCGATGCGCTTCTGCAGCCGCGCCGAGATCTGCACCCCCACGACGACGCCGAGCGAGTTGAACCCGAAGAGCAGTCCGTACTCCTGCGCGCTGAGGGCGTAGACGTCCTGGAACAGGAAGGGCGAGCTCGACAGGTACGCGAAGAGCGCCGAGAAGTTGGCGCCCGCCATGACGACCGCGCCCACGTAGATGCGGTCGCGGAACAGCGCCCCGTAGCGCTGCCGCACCGTCGAGTGGCCGCGCACGTGGCGCGCCTCCACGGGCAGGGTCTCCTTCAGGAAGACGGCGTTTGCGCCGAGCACGAGGAGGCCGAGCACCGCGAGGAACACGAAGAGCCCGCGCCAGTCGACCGCGAGGAGCAGCTGCGAGCCGACGACGGGCGCCACGACGGGCGCGAGGCCCGAGACGAGCGCGAGTCGGCTCAGCATCTTGACGAGCGGGTAGCCGCCGAACAGGTCGCGCACCATCGCCATGGCGACGACGCCGCCCGCCGCCGCGCCGACGCCCTGGAAGACGCGGGCGACACCGAGCCACAGCAGGTCGGGGGCGAAGGCCGCGCCGAGGCATCCGAGGATGTGCACCGCGGTCGCGATGAGCAGCGGACGCCGCCGCCCGATCTGGTCGGAGAGCGGCCCCACGAGCAGCTGCCCGACCGCGAAGCCGACCATCGTCGCGGTCAGGGTGAGCTGCACGAGTGCGGTGGGCGCGCCGAACTCCTTCTCGAGCGTCGGGAGAGCGGGGAGGTAGAGGTCGATCGTGAACGGGCCAAGCCCGGTCAGGGCGCCGAGCACGAGCACGTAGGTGACGCGCTCGGCGCGGGTGAGCGCGTCGCCGGGATGAACGGCAGCAGACAACGGGTGTCCTCGGAGTGGGGCGGTGAGACGAAGAAACGGAGAGGGGCCACCTCTCCGTGAGTCCCCATCATAAGGTCACTGCGCGAGGGCGACCGCCGTCCACGAGACGGGAGGCAGCTCGATCCGGAGCCGGCCGTCGGCGACGACCGCCGACGCGTTCGGGGCGAGCGCGACACGGTCGGGATGCTCGAGGGTGTTGGCCGCCTCGAGGTCGTCGTCGGCGAGGGTCTCGGCCGAGACGAGCCGTGCGGCGCCGAGGGAGGCGACATCGAGCTCGATCGTCACCGCCTCGGCCTGGGATCGGTTCACGAGGAACACGGCCGACTCCCCCGCGTCGGCGTCGCGCGTCGCGACCGCGTCGACGAGCGGGACGGTGCCGAAGCGCGCCGTCTCGTACCCGGGGACGTCGATTCCGATGCGCACGGCCTCGCCCCGCGCGAGGCGCGACGTCGTCGCGAACGGGAAGAACGTCGTCTGGCGCCAGGCGGGCCCACCGGGCTCGGTCATGATCGGCGCGATGACGTTGACGAGCTGCGCGAGCGAGGCGCTCGTGACGCGGTCGGCGTGCTTGAGAAGCGAGATCATGAGGCTTCCGAATACGACCGCGTCGAGCACCGAGTAGCGGTCCTCGAGGAGGCGCGGCGCGATCGGCCAGTTGCCGATGCCCGTGATCTTGTCGACCGTCTCGAAGCGCTCGATGTCCCAGATGTTCCACTCGTCGAACGAGATGTCGATGCGCTTGTCGGAGCCCCGCGCGGCCCCCACGGCATCGGCGATCGCGACGACCTCCTCGATGAAGAGGTCCATGTCGACGCCGGATGCCAGGTAGCTCGCGCGGTCGCCCCCCTTCTCGGAGTAGTACGCGTGGCAGGAGATGTAGTCCACGTCGTCGTAGCTGTGCTCGAGCACCGTGCGCTCCCACGTGCCGAAGGTCGGCATGTCGCGCGCCGACGATCCGCACACGACGAGCTGCACTCCCGGGTCGAGCTGCCGCATGGCCCTCGCCGTCATCGCGGCGAGCTTGCCGTAGTCGTCGGCGGAGCGATGACCGAGCTGCCACGGGCCGTCCATCTCGTTGCCGAGGCACCACATCCGCACGGCGAACGGCTCGTCGCGGCCGTGGGCGCGGCGCAGCTCGCTCGTGGTCGTGCCGCCCGGGATGTTGCAGTACTCGAGCAGGTCGAGGGCCTCGGCGACGCCGCGCGTGCCGAGGTTTACCGCGAGCATGAGCTCCGAGCCGACCTTCTCGAGCCAGGAGGAGAACTCGTGCAGCCCCACCTCGTTCGTCTCGGTCGAGTGCCAGGCGAGATCGAGGCGGCGCGGGCGCTGCTCGCGCGGACCCACCGAGTCCTCCCAGCGGAAGCCCGAGACGAAGTTGCCGCCGGGGTAGCGGATGGTCGTGACGCCGAGCTCCTTCACGAGCTCGACGACATCCCGCCGGAAGCCGTCGGAGTCCGCGCTCGGGTGGCCGGGCTCGTGGATGCCGTCGTAGACGTGGCGACCGAGGTGCTCGACGAAGCCGCCGAAGAGGCGACGGTCGATCGCCCCGATGCGGTTCGCAGGGTCGACGGCGAGGCGGGCGGTGAGCACGCGTTCACGTTAGCGAACGCGTGCTCGGCTCACCCCTCCGCGAGCGGCGACGGCGGGAGGCGCCGCGTCGCGATGAGCTCGCGCAGCCAGAGCGCCGAATCCTTGAGGATGCGCTCCTGGGTGTCGTAGTCGATGCGCACGATGCCGAATCGCTTCGAGTAGCCGTAGCCCCACTCGAAGTTGTCCATGAACGACCACACCTGGTAGCCGCGCAGGTCGACGCCCTGCTCCATCGCGCGATGGGCGGCGGTGAAGTGACGCACGAGGTAGTCGACGCGGTCGGCGTCGTGCACGCGCTTGCCGGCATCCGTCACGGTCACCCGGTCGTCGAACGCCGCGCCGTTCTCGGTGATCATGAGCGGCTGCTCGGGGAACTGGTCGCGCAGCGACAGCAGCAGCTCCTCGAGGCCGTCGGGCGCGATGTTCCAGCCCATCGCCGTATACGGACCGGCCTGCGGCAGGAACTCGACGTCGCGCGAGCCGGGCCAGGGCGAACCGCCCATGTCCTTGTGGCCGTCGTTGTTCGAGCGGGGGCTCACGCCGTCCCACATCTTGACCGTCACGGTCGAGTAGTAGTTGACGCCGAGCACGTCGATCGGCTGGCGGATGCGCGCGAGATCCCCGTCGCGCACGAAAGCCCAGTCGGTGACGCCGGCCGTGTCCTCGAGCAGATCGGCGGGGTACTCGCCGCGCAGCATGGGGAAGGTGAAGGCGCGGTTCGCGAGCGCGTCGATGCGGCGCGCCGCCTCCGGCGAGGTGTCGTCCTCGCCGCGGATGACGTGGAAGTTGAGCGTGACCGAGACGTCGGGGTCGTTCGTCGCGGCGCGTCGCACCTCCTCCACGGCGAGACCGTGCGCGAGGTTGAGGTGGTGCACCGCGGCGAGCGCGTCGGCGCCGTTCGTGCGCCCCGGCGCGTGCGCGCCCGATCCGTAACCGAGGTAGGCGGAGCACCACGGCTCGTTGAGGGTCGTCCAGGTGTGCACCCGGTCGCCGAGCACCTCGGTGGTGCGCGCCGCGTACTCCGCGAAGCGGTAGGCGGTGTCGCGCGCGGGCCAGCCGCCCGCGTCCTCGAGAGCCTGGGGCAGATCCCAGTGGTAGAGCGTCGCGATGGGACGGATGCCGCGCTCGAGCAGCCCGTCGACGAGTCGCGAGTAGAACGCGATGCCCGCCGGGTTGACGGCGCCCGAGCCCGTCGGCTGGATGCGCGGCCACGCGATCGAGAAGCGGTAGGCCTCGAGGCCGAGCTCGACCATGAGGTCGAGGTCGGATTCCCAGCGGTGGTAGTGGTCGTCGGCGACGTCGCCGGTGTCGCCGTTCCACACCTTGCCCGGTGTGTGGCTGAAGGTGTCCCAGATCGACGGGCCGCGGCCGTCCTCGCGTGCGGCGCCTTCGATCTGGTACGACGCGGTGGCCGAGCCGATCACGAAGTCGGGGGCGAACTCGAGTCCGTGTCGGCGGTAGTCGGGGGATGAGGTGGCGGGGGGCATCCCCCAATTCTGCGCTACGCGTGACCCGGGGTGAATGACGCGGGGTCGTTCAGCACTTCGGAGAAGGCGAGCTCGGCCGCGCCGATGAGCAGGCGGTCGCGTCCGAGCGCGGCGGGACGGATGCGCACGCCCTCCCACGCGACGGGCAGGGTGCGCGCCGAGACGGCCGCCTCGAGGGCGGGCGCATCCCACGCGAGGAGCGTCGCGAGGAAGCCGCCGAGCACGACGAGCTCGGGGCCGAGCACGTTGATCGCGTTGCCGAGGGCGCCGCCCAGCACGATCTGCTGGCGCGCGAGCTCCGCCTGCAGGCGGCGGTCTGTCGACGAGAGCACGGCGGTCTCGAACTCGGGCTCGTCGAGGTTGCGCCGGCCGAGGATCTCGAGGAGCCGGGCGCGGCTGACCTCCTCCTCGAGCGTGCCGCCGACGGTGACGCGGTGCGCGGGGTCGTCGAGACGCGGGCGGTTGTGGCCGAACTCGCCGGCGTAGCCGTAGGCGCCCCGATAGGGCTGCCCGTTCACGATGACGCCGCCGCCGATGCCGCTCGCGCCGCCGTTGAGGTACACGAGCTGGTCGACGCCGCGGCCGACGCCGAACAGGCGCTCCGCGAGCGCTCCGAGGGTCGCGTCGTTGTCGGCAACGGTGGGCAGCCCCACGACCGACTCGACGAGCCGCGCGAAGGCGCTCTCGCGCCATCCGAGGTGCGGCGCCCAGCGCACGACGCCGTCGCTCGCGCGCACGAGGCCCGGCACGGCGATCCCGACGGCGACGAGGCGCCGCCCGCCCGCGGGGCCGGCGCGCAGCTCGTCGACGACCTCGCCGATGATCCGGGCGGCCTCCTCGGGGGTGGCGATGTGGTCGAGCTCGCGACGCACGCGGTGGTCGAGCCGGCCGCCGAGGCCGACGAGGGCGACGGTCACGGCGTCGATCTCGGGGTTGACGGCGATGATCGCGGGGCCCGGATGCGGCAGCACGCGCCGCGACGGACGGCCCACCCGGTTGGTGGCACCGGGGTCGCCTTCGACGACGAGGCCGAGCTCGACGAGCTCTCCGACGAGCGCGCCGATGGTGGAGCGGTTGAGCCCCGTGAGGGCCGTCAGGTCGGCGCGGGACGGCTCTCCACCGCGGTGGACGAGCTCCAGGACGGTCGAAAGGTTTCGACGTCGGACGGAGTCGACGGTGTCCCCGAGTGCAGCCACGTCGCACACCATAGCGCGTGGCGGGGACCGTGCGACGCCCGCCCCGGCAGGGCGGGGAGCCCCCCGCTTGGGGGGACAACCGTTA
Organism: Actinomycetes bacterium; assembly: GCA_023428065.1. Taxonomy (GTDB): domain Bacteria; phylum Actinomycetota; class Actinomycetes; order Actinomycetales; family Microbacteriaceae; genus Homoserinibacter. Next base: position 16,041 of record JAEYZI010000017.1, read on the forward strand.
TTTTGTTGTTATTGACCGCAATTGCGGGCCGTGCGTATGATCGCCGCATCCCAACCACTTTCGACGTCGATGTCGAAACTTTCGAGAGGTGTTCGAAGATGAACAAAGCCCGGATCACTCGGGTGGGGGCGGTCGCCGCGGCGACGGCTCTCGCCATCGGCGGTCTGACCGCGTGTTCGACCGGCGGAGACGGCTCCGGCGGAGACGGCAAGGTCACCCTCACCTGGTGGCACAACGCGACCTCCGACCCGCTCAAGGGCCTGTGGGAGGACGTGGCCAAGGAGTTCGAGGCCGACCACCCGAACGTGACCGTCAAGGTCGAGGGCTACCAGAACGAGGAGCTCCAGCGCACCCTCATCCCCAACGCCCTCCGCTCCGGCAGCGGCGTGGACCTCTTCCAGGCATGGGGCGGCGGCGAGATCAAGGACCAGGTCGCCGCGGGGTACGTGCAGGACATCTCCGACTCGGCCAAGGCAACGATCGAGGCCATCGGCCCCGTCGTCTCCGGCTGGCAGGTGGACGGTCAGACCTATGGCCTGCCCTTCCAGTTCGGCATCGAGGGCTTCTGGTACAACAAGGACCTCTTCGCGCAGGCCGGCATCGAGAACCCGCCGACCACGCTCGACGAGCTCAACGAGGCCGTCACGAAGCTCAAGGCCGCGGGCATCACGCCCATCGCCGTCGGTGCGGGCGACAAGTGGCCGGCCGCGCACTACTGGTACAACTTCGCGCTCAAGTCGTGCTCGCCCGACGTGCTGAAGAAGGCCCAGTCGCAGCTCGACTTCTCGGACCCCTGCTTCGTCAAGGCGGGTGAGCTCCTCCAGGAGTTCATCGCCACCGAGCCGTTCAACGAGGGCTTCCTCGCGACCTCCGCCCAGCAGGGCGCAGGCTCGTCGGCGGGCATGCTCGCCACCGGCAAGGCGGCCATGGAGCTCATGGGCCACTGGAACCCGGGCGTCATGGGCGGCATCCTGAAGGACGACACCGGCCAGGCCGACGCGACCCCGCCGAGCTTCCTCGGCTGGTTCAACTTCCCCGGCATCGACGGCACGGACGGCGACCCGACCGCGGCCCTCGGTGGCGGTGACGGCTTCGCGTGCGCCGTGTGGGCGCCCAAGGAGTGCGTCGAGCTGCTCGAGTACATCGACTCGGAGAGCGTGCAGAAGCGCTTCGCCGAGAGCGGCGCCGGCATCCCGGTGCTCCCCGCCGCGCAGGCGGCCGTGGCCGACGAGAACCTCCAGCAGGTGCTCAAGGGCCTGCAGGCCGCGAGCTACGTGCAGCTGTGGCTCGACACCTCCTACGGCACGACCGTCGGCGGCGCGATGAACGACGGCATCGTGGCTCTCTTCGGAGGCCAGGGCAGCCCGCAGGACATCGTGAAGGCCATGCAGGACGCAGCGGCGACGCTGTAGAACCCGCTCTGCAAGGGAACTGATGTCCACCAGCACCATCACGGCCGGGTCCGCGGTAACCACCGCGGGCCCGGCCCGTCCCCGCCCGCGCAAGAGGCGGTTCGACATCCGATCGTTCGCGCTCGTCTGGGGCTTCGCGGCCCCCGCGCTCATCGTGTACGTGACGTTCGTCATCGTGCCCGTCGCGCTCGCGGCCGTGTACAGCTTCTTCAACTGGAACGGTCTCGGACCGCTCGAGCGCTTCATCGGGATCGACAACTACGTGCGGGCGCTCAGCGACCCGACCTTCCTCAAGGCGATCGGCAACAACCTCGGGATCGTCCTGCTCTCCCTGCTCATCCAGGGGCCCGTCGCGATCGGCGTCGCCCTGCTCCTCAACCGCCCGCTGCGGGGGCGCACCCTCATCCGCACCCTCATCTTCGTGCCGTACGTCCTCAGCGAGGTCGTCGCGGCGCTCGCGTTCAAGCTCATCCTGCAGCCGAGCGGCCCGTTCGACGCGCTGCTGCAGTCCGTGGGGCTGGGGGGCCTCAAGCAGCTCTGGCTCGCCGATCAGAACGTCGTGTTCTGGACCCTCTTCTTCGTGCTCAGCTGGAAGTACCTGGGCTTCGCGATCCTGCTCATGCTCGCCGGCCTCCAGGGCGTCCCCGACGAGCTCTTCGAGGCTGCGGCGATCGACGGGGCCAGCTGGTGGAAGATCCAGCGATACATCACGATCCCGCTGCTCGGGCCGACGATCCGCATCTGGGCGTTCCTGTCGATGATCGGCTCGCTCCAGCTCTTCGACATGGTGTGGGTGCTCACCGGCGGCGGTCCCGTCAACGCGACCGTCACGATGGCGACCTACATGATGCAGTACGGCTTCCAGCGCGGTCAGCTCGGCTTCGGCTCCGCGGTCGCCGTCATCCTGTTCCTGATCTCTCTCGTCTTCGCGCTGCTCTATCAGCGACACGTGCTGCGGCGCGACTTCGAAGGCTCCGTCGGCCGGGGGGCATGACATGACGACCACGACCGTTCCCACCGTCGGCCAGCACGCCGGACGCAAGATCGACTGGGGTGCACCCGTCGTCTACTTCGTCGCGCTCGCGTGCATCGCCGTGACGATCTCGCCCGTCATCTACCTCCTCATCGGCGGCTTCCGCACGACGGGGCAGATCAACGCGGATGCGGCCGCCTGGCCCGACCCGTGGGTCATCACGAACTACGTCACGGTGCTCACCTCGGAGAACTTCTGGGTGCAGCTCGTCAACTCGACCATCGCGGCCGTCTTCACGACGGCGGGCGTCATCCTGCTCGGGGTGCTCGCGGCGTTCGTCATCGCGCGCTACGAGTTCAAGGGACGCGACGCCCTGTTCACGCTCTTCACGGCGGGGCTGCTCTTCCCGCTCACGGTCGCCGTGGTGCCGCTGTTCACGATGATCAAGGGACTCGGGCTGCTCGGCAATCTGTGGGGCATCATCATCCCGCAGGTCGCGTTCGCCCTCCCGACGACGATCATCATCCTCGTGCCGTTCCTGCGCGCGATCCCGGCGGAGCTCGAGGATGCCGCGACGATCGACGGCGCGGGCCGACTCGGGTTCTTCTGGCGCATCGTGCTCCCGCTCGCGGGGCCCGGCCTCGTGACCGTCGGCGTGCTCGCGTTCGTCGCGAGCTGGAACGCGTACCTCCTGCCGCTGCTCATCCTCGGCGACCCGACGCACTCCACCCTGCCGCTCGGCACGCAGGCGTTCGCGACGCAGTTCTCGACCGACACCGCGAAGGTCATGGCCTTCACGACCATCTCGATGATCCCCGCGCTCGTGTTCTTCACGCTCGCCCAGGGACGCATCGTGAGCGGCCTCACGGGAGCGGTGAAGGGCTAGTCATGGCACTCGATGTCGGTGTCGTCCCGGTCTGGCGCGACACCTCGAAGCCGACCGCTGTGCGCGTCGAGGCGCTCATCGCCGAGATGACGCTCGAGGAGAAGCTGGCCCAGCTCTACGGGATCTGGGTCGGGGCGGATGCCTCGGGCGGGGAGGTCGCGCCGCACCAGAACGAGATGATCGACGACGTCGACATCGAGCAGCTCCTGCCGACGGGGCTCGGTCAGCTCACACGTCCCTTCGGCACCGCGCCCGTCGACCCGGCCCTGGGTGCGCTCTCGCTTCAGCGCACCCAGGAGCGGATCGCGGCGTCGAACCGCTTCGGCATCCCCGCCGTGGCCCACGAGGAGTGCCTCGCGGGCTTCGCGACGTGGGGCGCGACCGCCTACCCGGTGCCGCTCTCGTGGGGCGCGAGCTTCGACCCCGACCTCGTGCGCGAGATGGCTGGCCGCATCGGCGCCGACATGCGCTCGGTCGGCGTGCACCAGGGCCTCGCCCCCGTGCTCGACGTCGTGCGCGATGCCCGATGGGGGCGCGTCGAGGAGACGATCGGCGAGGACCCGTATCTCGTCGGCACGATCGCGACCGCCTACGTGCAGGGACTCGAGCGGGCGGGCGTCGTCGCGACGCTCAAGCACTTCGTGGGCTACTCGGCGTCGAAGGCCGGCCGCAATCTCGCCCCCGTGTCGGTGGGTCCGCGCGAGCTCGCCGACGTGCTGCTGCCGCCGTTCGAGATGGCGGTGCGCGAGAGCGGCATCCGCTCGGTCATGAACGCCTACACCGACATCGACGGCGTTCCGACGGCGGCCGACCACGGCCTGCTCACCGAGCTCCTGCGCGAGCGCTGGGGCTTCACGGGCACGGTCGTGGCCGACTACTACTCCGTCGGCTTCCTCGCGGCGCTGCACGGCGTCGTCGCGGACGACGACTGGGGCGCGGCCGCCGCGATGGCCCTCGAAGCGGGCATCGACGTCGAGCTGCCGACGGTGCGCGGCTACGGCGCGCCGCTCGCGGAGGAGGTGCGCGCGGGCCGCCTCGACGAGGCGGTCGTCGACACCGCCCTGCGACGCGTGCTCGCGCAGAAGGTCGAGCTCGGACTGCTCGACGACGACTGGAGCCCCGTGCCAAGCGCGCTCGAGGGCGCGGGCGACGGCCCCGAGGTGCGCGGCCGAGTCGACCTCGACACCGACGAGAACCGCGACGTCGCGCGGCGCCTCGCCGAGCGGGCCATCGTGCTGCTCAAGAACGACGGCGTGCTGCCGCTCGCCGCGCCCGCCCGGATCGCCGTGGTCGGGCCGACCGCGGACGACCCGTACGCCGTGCTCGGCTGCTACTCCTTCCCTGCCCACGTCGGCGTGCAGCATCCCGAGACGCCGCTCGGCATCCCCCTCCCGACCCTCCTCGAGTCGCTCCGCGCGGAGTTCCCCGACAGCGACCTCGTGTACGTGCGGGGCACGAGCGTCGACGGCGGCGAGACGGGCGAGATCCCCGCGGCCGTCGCCGCCGCATCCGACGCGGATGTCGTGATCGTCGCGCTCGGCGACCGCGCCGGCCTCTTCGGCCGCGGCACGAGCGGCGAGGGCTGCGACGTCGAGTCGCTCGATCTGCCGGGTGCGCAGCAGGAGCTGCTCGACGCCGTGCTCGCCGCGGGCACGCCGACGGTCGTGACGCTGCTCGCGGGACGCCCGTACGCGCTCGGCGACGCCCCGGAGCGCGCGGGCGCCATCGTCGAGGCGTTCTTCCTCGGCGAGGAGGGCACCCCGGCCCTCGCGGGAGCGCTGAGCGGGCGGGTGAACCCGGGCGGTCGCCTCCCAGTGAGCGTGCCGGCGACGCCCGGCGCGCAGCCGTCGAGCTACCTCGCGGCGCCCCTCGCGCGTCGCAGCAGCGTCTCGAGCATCGACCCCACGCCCGCGTACTGGTTCGGCCACGGCCTCTCATACTCGACGTTCGCGTGGACCGACCTCGGCGTGTCCGGCAAGCTCTTCTCGCAGACGGTCGACGTGCGTCTCGAGGTCGCGAACACGAGCGATCGCGACGGCTCCGATGTCGTGCAGCTCTACCTGCACGACCCGGTCGCGAGCGTCGTGCGTCCCGTGCAGCGCCTCATCTCCTACGCGCGCGTCGACCTGCCGGCGGGAGGGTCGGCGACGGTCACCTTCCGGGTGCCCGCCGAGCTCGCATCCTTCACGGGTCGCGACGGTCGCCGCATCGTCGAGCCGGGCACCCTCGTGCTGGGCGTCGCGCGCTCGGCGGGCGACATCGTGTTCGAGCACACGATCGAGCTCACGGGCGAGACGCGCGAGGTGGACCACACGCGTCCGCTCCACGCCGACGTCACGGTGGAGGTCCACTAGGTGCTCCCCGTCCACCGGGTCGGCGAACTCGTGCTCCGGCTCGTCGGCCCGGACGGTACCCCGCTCGCCGACCGCGAGGTCGAGGTGGCGCAGACGCGGCACGCGTTCGGCTTCGGCTCCACGGGGTTCGAGCTCATCCCGCACGCGAACGGCGAGACGGATGCCACGGAGCTCGCCGCGGACTGGCTCGGCGTCTTCGACACGGCGACGCTCCCGTTCTACCGCGGCGACTACGAGCCCGAGCCGGGCGTGACGCGGGCCGACCGCATCCGCACCGCCGCGCGCTGGTTCGCCGACCGCGGCGTGCGCCTCAAGGGGCACCCGCTCGTGTGGCACACGGTGAAGGCGCCCTGGATGGATGCGCTGCCGCTCGACGAGGGCTGGCACTCGACGCTCGCGCGGGTGCGGCGCGAGGTGGGCGGCTTCCGCGGGCTCATCGACGCGTGGGACGTCGTGAACGAGGCCGTCATCATGCCCGTGTTCGAGAACGAGCCCGACGGGGTGCCGAACGTGCTGTCGCGCATCGCGCGCGCGCGGGGCCGCATCCCGCTCATCCGCGAGGCGTTCGAGGCGGCGCGCGAGGCGAACCCGGGGGCGACCCTGCTCATCAACGACTTCGACCTGTCGAGTGCGTACGAGTGCCTCATCGAGGGACTGCTCGAGAACGGCGTGCGCATCGACGCGATCGGGCTGCAGACGCACATGCACCAGGGCTACTGGGGCGAGGAGACGATGCTCGCGATGGTCGACCGCTTCGCGCGGTACGGCCTCCCGCTGCACCTGACCGAGAACACGCTCGTGTCGGGCGAGCTCATGCCGGCCGACATCATCGACCTCAACGATTACCGTCCGGAGTCGTGGCCCTCGACGCCCGAGGGCGAGGCGCGGCAGGCCGACGAGCTCGTGCGGCACTATCGCTCGCTCGTCGGGCACCCCGCCGTGCAGTCGATCACCTACTGGGGCATCACGGATGCGGGTGCCTGGCTCGGCGCGCCGGGCGGTCTGCTGCGCGCCGACGGCTCGCGGAAGCCCGCCTACGACGCGCTGCGCGAGCTCGTGCGCGGCGAGTGGTGGCTCCCTCCGACTCGGACCCGCACGGACGACGATGGGGTCGTCCGTGTGTCCGGCTTCCTCGGCGACTACCGCGTGACCGCGGGCGCGCGCACGGCTGAGTTCTCGATCGAGCGGACGGGCACGGATGCCCCCCTCGTCCCGCTACCGCTCGCCTGAGGCCGCACCGAGCAATCAGCCACTTCACGTTGCGCCTACGCTGCATATCAGGTCACCTGAATAGGAGCGATGGATGCGGACAGTGTCGTACCGCGACGACGGAGTCGTTGCTCGAGATGAGCGGGACGACGCCCCGCCCCCGGAGCTCGGGCACCTCAGCCGCGAGGAGGGCGCCGAAGGGGGGCGCAGAGCGGGTATCGTGACGATCGGCGAGACGATGGCGGTCTTCCGCGCCACGAGCCCGGGGCACGCGGCGCACGTCGACGGATTCCGCCTCGGCATAGGTGGCGCGGAGACGAACGTGGCGATCGGCCTCCGACGCCTCGGCACCCCGGCGACGTGGATCGGACGGGTCGGGGCCGACGAGCTCGGGCGGCTCGTCCAGCGCGAACTGCGGGCCGAGGGCGTCGACGTGCGCACGATCGTCGACCCCGCTGCACCGACCGGCGTCATGGTGAAGATCCGGCCAACCCCCGACACGACGCGGGTGAGCTACCACCGCGCGGCGAGCGCGGGTTCCCGCCTCGCTCCCGGCGACCTCGATCCCGAACTCATCGCGGCGGCGGGCGCCCTCCACGTGACGGGGATCACCCCCGCCCTGTCCGCGTCCGCGGCCGCGACCGTCGATGCCGCGATCGACGCCGCAGCCGCTGTGGGCGTGCCCGTGTCGTTCGACGTCAACCACCGGACGTCGCTCTGGCGGGCGGACGACGCCGCGGCGACCTACCGTCGCATCGCCGAGCGCTCGACGATCGTCTTCGCCGGGCTCGAGGAGGCGCAGATGATCGCGCCCGGAGAGTCACCCGCGGAGGTCGCGCGTGCCATCACCGCGTACGGTCCCTCCCAAGTGGTCATCAAGCTCGGGGCCGAGGGATGCCACGCGCGGATCGAGGGAGCCGCTTTCGACGTCCCGGCGGTGCCCGTGACGGTTCGGGACACCGTCGGCGCGGGAGACGGCTTCGTCGCCGGCTACCTCGCGGCCCTGCTCGCCCGGGAGGACCCCGAGGCGCGGTTGTCGCTCGCGGTGCGCGTCGGCGCCTTCGCGTGCCTCGGCGAGGGGGACTGGGAGAGCCTTCCCTTCCGCGCGGACCTCGCCACGCTGGAACAGGTCGATCCTGTCGAGCGCTGACGCGAGAGGAGCGGCGTTACCTACCCGTTCATCGCTCAGGCCACGAGAGGCGCCGTGCTCTCGCGCACGACGAGGTTCGTCGCGAGGTCCATGCGGGGCACCGACTCGAGCGGCGCCTCCCCCATCCGGATCACGAGACGCGTCGCCTCCTCCGCCATC
>JAEYZI010000047.1 GCA_023428065.1 Actinomycetes bacterium
AGGGGGCACCGTGATCTCCGAGCTCAACCGCCTGATGGAGCACATCGAGGCGCACCTGTCCGACGACCTCGACGTCGCCGGGATGGGGCGCGCACTGGGTACCACCGAGTACCACCTGCGGCGGATGTTCTCGTCGCTCGCGGGCATGCCGCTGTCCGAGTACGTGAGGCGGCGGCGCATGACCGTCGCTGCCGCCGACGTCGTCGCGGGAGCGCCGCTCCTCGACGTCGCGGTGCGGTTCGGCTACGGATCCGCCGAGGCGTTCGGGCGGGCGTTCCGTGCCGTCCACGGCGCCTCGCCCGCCCACGTGCGCGAACACGGCGGCCCCCTTCGCACGCAACCACAGCTCAGGCTCCGCCTGACCGTCGAAGGGAACACGACCATGGACACCCGCATCACCGAGCGACCCGCCTTCCGGCTCGTCGGCCACACCGCCCGCGTGCCGCTCATCCACGAGGGCCCCAACGCGCACATCCAGCAGTTCATCGCGTCGCTTCCGGCGAGCGAGCACGAGCGGCTCAAGGCGCTCGGTGACACCGAGCCCGCCGGCCTGCTGCAGGTGAGCGCCGACGTCGACCCCGACTACGCCGAAGGCAGCGAGCTCACCTACCTGCACGGGGTGGCGCTCGCGGCAGACACCGCCGCGCCCGCCGACCTCGACGTCATCGAGGTGCCCGCGGGCACCTGGGCGGTGTTCCGGGTCAGCGGACCGTACCCGGCCGCCGTGCAGGAGGCGTACGCGGCGTCGGCATCCGAATGGTTCCCCTCCAACCCGTGGCGCCTTCGCCCCGGGCCCTCGATCGTCGCCGTGCTCGACCGCGCCGCCGACTTCAGCACCGCGACCGTCGAACTCTGGATGCCGATCGAACGCGCCTAGGCACGCTCGCCCCGGCGGGTGCCGCCGGACGTAGCATCGGGCTGTGGCCGACGACGCCGATCGGATCAACGGACGGATGGTGGCCCTCGCGCTCGCGCGAGGCGCCCTCACCGCCGCCGCGCTCTTCGTGGCCTTCCTGCTGCTGCCCGTCGGCACCCTCGTGCACGTCGGCGTCATCGTGTGGCTCATCGTGGGCGCCGTCGTCGCGATCGGGGCGCTCGTGCTGCAGTTGCGGGCGATCGTGCGCGCGCGATCGCCCGAACTGCGCGCCATCGAGGCGATCTGCATCATCGTGCCGCTCGTCGTCATCGGCTTCGCGACCGTCTACCTCATCCTGTCGCTCGACGACCCCGGCGCCTTCAACGAACGCCTCGACAAGGTGGGCGCGCTCTACTTCACCGTCTCGACGCTCGCCACGGTCGGCTTCGGCGACATCCACGCCGTGACCGCGCCCGCCCGCATCCTCGTCACCGTGCAGATGCTCCTCGGCCTCGGTCTCGTGGGCGTCGTCGTGCGCCTCGTGGCGGCGGCCGTCTCCCGCGCCCACCGCACCGAGCGCTGACCCGCCGTCAGCCGGCCGCGATGCGCGCGGCGATCCGCTCGACGATCGCGGGGCTGAGGGCGGCGAACCGCACCTCCTCGACCGCGGTCGACGCATCCGCGACCGTGGCGACCGCCGCGTCGATCGCATCGTCGAGCGGCCACGCGTACACGCCCGCGCTCACGAGCGGGAAGGCGATGCTCCGCACACCGAGCTCGTCGGCCACCTCGAGCGAGCGCCGGTAGCAGGAGACGAGCAGCGAGCGGTCCCGCTCGCCCGCGCCGTAGTCCGGCCCGACGGTATGGATCACCCAGCGGGCCGGCAGCTCGCCCGCCGTCGTCCACCCCGCGTCGCCCGTCGCGAGCCCGTCGGGGAAGCGGCGGATGCAGTCCTCCAGGATCGCGGGACCGCCCGCCCGGTGGATCGCCCCGTCGACGCCGCCGCCCCCGCGCATCGCCCGGTTGGCGGCGTTGACGATCGCGTCGACCTCCTGCGTCGTGATGTCGGCCTGCACGGCCCGCACGCGTGCCATGCCCCCAGTCTCGCCCCGGATGGCGACGGGTGACAGAGGGCGGGCCTAGAGTCGCGCCATGACCGCGACCACCATCACCCCCGTCCACATCGGCGACCTCGTGGCGGAGGGCGAGCTCATGCCGGTGCTCGCGTACCTCGTCGAGCATCCGGGCGGGCGCGTGCTCGTCGACACGGGCTTCCTCGAGACGCACCCCGCGGCGGCCGACCTCGACCCGCGCGTCATCCCCGTCGCCGAGTGGGGCATCGATCCGGACGCCGTCGACGTCGTCGTCAACACGCACCTGCACTTCGATCACTGCGGCGGCAACCGTCTCTTCGCGGGTCGGCCGGTCTACGTGCAGCGCGCGGAGCTCGACGACGCCCGCGCGCTCGGGGCCGAGTACACCGTGCCCGAGTGGGTCGACCCGCCGGGCGGCGCGGTCGACTACGTGCCGGTCGACGGCGAACACGAGCTGCTGCCCGGCCTGCGGCTCGTCCCGGCGCCCGGGCACACGCGTGGCAGTCAGATCGTCGTCGTCGACACGGCAGACGGCCGCGTCGTGATCGCGGGCGACACGGCCGTCTGGTCGGGAGAGCTCGACGAGCCCGACACCGAGGGCCAGCGCCTCATCCTCGACCTGCAGCCGGTCGAGGTGCTGCTCGCGCACCAGCACGAACCCTGGCGCCCCTGACCGCGGCCGCGGTCGCGCCTCACACCGCGAGCGAGTCCTGGAACTCGTCGTCGGACGCCTCCGACGACGGCTCGCCGGCGGCCGCTGCGGAGTCGTCGAGCACGGATGCGGTGGCCGCCTCGGCGGCGGGAGCGGCAGGCGCGGGCGCGAAGACGGGCGGCTGAGAGGGGGCGGGGAGGATCGCGAGCACCTCCGACGGCACCTCGGTGCGCGGCTCCCGCGGCGCCTCGGCGGCGTGGCTCAGTTCGTGCACGGCCGCCCGGGCCGCCGCCACCCGCGCCGCCGCCTGTCGTGCGAGCTCGAGCGCCTCGGCGG
>JAEYZI010000006.1 GCA_023428065.1 Actinomycetes bacterium
GCGTCCTCGACGAGACTCACGACAGGAAGAGATAGGACATGGGAGCCCAGCTTCGGGTCTACCGGCAGAAGATCCGCTCTGCCCAGACGACCAAGAAGATCACCCGTGCCATGGAGCTGATCGCGGCCAGCCGCATCCAGAAGGCGCTCCAGCGCGTGTCGGCGTCCGCGCCCTACGCGCGCGCGGTGACGCGCGCCGTCTCGGCGGTCGCGACCTACTCGAACGTGAGCCACGTGCTCACGACCGAGCCGGAGACGATCCGCCGTGCCGCGGTCGTCGTCTTCACCTCCGACCGCGGTCTCGCGGGCGCGTTCAACGCGAACGTGCTGCGTGAGAGCGAGGAGCTCACGACCCTGCTCACCGAGCAGGGCAAGGAGGTCGTGCACTACGTCGTCGGTCGTCGCGGGGTGAGCTACTTCAACTTCCGCAAGCGCACGCCCGAGCGGGCCTGGATCGGCGACACCGACACCCCGTCGTTCGCGACCGCGCAGGAGATCGGCGAGGAGATCGTCGCCCGCTTCGTACAGCCGACGGACGAGGGCGGCGTCGACGAGATCCACATCGTCTACAACCGCTTCGTGTCGATGCTCACCCAGCAGCCCGAGGTCGTGCGCCTCCTGCCGCTCGAGATCGTCGAGGGGGTCGAGGAGCCCGGCGACGCCGAGATCTTCCCGCTCTACGAGTTCGAGCCGGAGCCGGATGCCGTGCTCGACGCGCTCCTGCCGGTGTACATCGAGTCGCGCATCTTCAACGCCCTCCTGCAGTCGGCCGCCTCCAAGCAGGCCGCGACGCAGAAGGCGATGAAGTCCGCGAGCGACAACGCCGACAAGCTCATCCGCGACTACACCCGCCTCGCGAACAACGCGCGCCAGGCGGAGATCACCCAGCAGATTTCCGAGATCGTGGGCGGCGCTGACGCCCTGGGCTCGGCGAAGTAATACGACAGGAAGAGAAACCATGGCTACCGCTACCCAGAAGGCAAAGGCCTCGGAGGCTCCCGGAGCGCTCGGCGTCGGACGCGTCGCGCGCGTCACGGGCCCCGTCGTCGACATCGAGTTCCCGCACGACGCGATCCCCGAGATCTACAACGCGCTCCTCACCGACATCACGATCGGCGACGAGACGACGACGATCACCCTCGAGGTCGCCCAGCACCTCGGTGACGACCTCGTGCGCGCGATCGCCCTCAAGCCGACCGACGGCATCGTCCGCGGTCAGGAGGTGCGCGACACCGGTGCGGCCATCTCGGTCCCCGTCGGCGACGTCACCAAGGGCAAGGTCTTCAACGTCACGGGCGAGGTGCTCAACGCGGCCCCCGGCGAGACGATCGAGGTGACCGAGCGTTGGCCGATCCACCGCAAGCCCCCGGCCTTCGACCAGCTCGAGTCGAAGACCCAGCTCTTCGAGACCGGCATCAAGGTCATCGACCTCCTCACCCCCTACGTGCAGGGTGGCAAGATCGGCCTCTTCGGCGGTGCAGGCGTCGGCAAGACGGTCCTCATCCAGGAGATGATCCAGCGCGTCGCGCAGGACCACGGCGGTGTCTCGGTGTTCGCCGGTGTCGGCGAGCGCACGCGTGAGGGCAACGACCTCATCCACGAGATGGAGGACGCGGGCGTCTTCGACAAGACGGCTCTCGTGTTCGGCCAGATGGACGAGCCCCCGGGGACGCGTCTGCGCGTCGCCCTCTCGGCGCTCACGATGGCGGAGTACTTCCGCGACGTGCAGAAGCAGGACGTGCTCCTCTTCATCGACAACATCTTCCGCTTCACGCAGGCGGGGTCCGAGGTGTCGACGCTGCTCGGCCGCATGCCCTCCGCGGTGGGCTACCAGCCGAACCTCGCCGACGAGATGGGCATCCTCCAGGAGCGCATCACCTCGACGCGCGGCCACTCGATCACCTCGCTGCAGGCGATCTACGTGCCCGCCGACGACTACACCGACCCGGCCCCGGCGACGACCTTCGCGCACCTCGACGCGACGACCGAGCTCTCGCGTGAGATCGCGTCGAAGGGTCTCTACCCGGCCGTCGACCCGCTGTCGTCGACCTCGCGCATCATGGACCCGCGCTACCTGGGCGAGGACCACTACCGCGTCGCGACCTCGGTGAAGGCGATCCTCCAGAAGAACAAGGAGCTCCAGGAGATCATCGCGATCCTCGGTGTCGACGAGCTCTCGGAAGAGGACAAGATCACCGTCGCCCGCGCGCGCCGCATCCAGCAGTTCCTCTCCCAGAACACCTACATGGCGAAGAAGTTCACGGGCGTCGAGGGTTCGACCGTCCCGCTGCGCGACACGATCGAGTCGTTCGACGCGATCGTGCGCGGCGACTTCGACCACGTCGCCGAGCAGGCGTTCTTCAACGTCGGCCCGATCTCGGACGTCGAGGAGAAGTGGGCGCAGCTTCAGAAGGAGAACGGCTGATCATGGCGCTCAACGTCGCCGTCGTCTCGGCGGAGCGCGAGCTGTGGACGGGCGAGGCCGCTCAGGTCGTCGCCCGCACCACGGAGGGCGAGATCGGCATCCTGCCCGGTCACGAGCCCGTGCTCGCGATCCTCGCGCCGGGTGAGTCGCGGGTGACCGCGACCGACGGCACGGTGGTCACCGCGCGCCTCGAGGACGGGTTCCTCTCGGTGCAGGGCGACACCGTGACGATCGTCGCGGGTAACGCCGAGCTCGTGTGAGCATCCCCCGTTCGGGGGATGCGTGCCGTGCACAGAACCGTAGAGTGATCCCATGCTGATCGTGATGGCGGGACTCCCGGCTGCCGGGAAGAGCACGATCGCCGAGGTCGTCGGGAATCGGATGGGCGTGCCGGTCGTGTCGGTCGACCCGATCGAGGCCGCGATCCTCTCGGCGGGCATCGACGCCGACCAGCCCACGGGGCTCGCGGCGTACCTCGTCGCGGAGGCGTTCGCGGACGCCGTGCTCGCGGGTGGAGGCAGCATCATCGTCGACGCGGTGAATGCCGTGAACCCCGCGCGTGAGCAGTGGGTGAAGCTCGCCGAGCGCCGCAACGCCGACATCCGGTTCATCGAGGTCGTGTGCTCGGACGGCACCGAGCACGAGCGGCGCCTGGGTGCGCGCGCCGCGCGCCTCGCGGAGACGGCCCTTCCGGGCGCGTTCGCCGTCGAGCAGAGCCTCGACGAGTGGGAGGAGTGGTCGGGCGCGAGCGGTGCGATCGCCCGCATCACGCTCGACTCGATCGAGCCCCTCGGCGTCAACGTGGAACGCGCGTTCGCGTTCCTGCAGCGCTGACGTGCTGATCCTGCTGCCGCCCTCCGAGACGAAACGGGAGGGCGGGATCGTCGGGTCGCGCCTCGCGCTGCGGGAGCTCGGCTTTCCCTCGCTCGACGCCGCCCGTCGCGCGGCGCTCGCGGCGCTCGAGGAGCTCGCGCGCGACCCGGAGGCGTCGGCGACGGCCCTGCGTCTCGGTCCCACGCAGGCGTACGAGGCCGCGCGGAACCGTGTCGTGCGCTGCTCGGCGACCCTCCCCGCTCTCGACCGCTACGACGGCGTGCTCTATGACGCGCTCGACGCCTCGAGCCTGCCCGAGACCGCGCGCGCCTTCGCGCACGAGCACCTCGCGATCGCCTCCGCGCTCTTCGGGCTCACCCGTGCGCTCGACCCGATCCCGGCCTATCGGCTCTCGGCCGACTCCCGGCTGCCCGGCGTGCCGCTCAAGCACCACTGGGCGCCGCCGATCGCGGCCGCACTCGAGACGCACGAGGGTCTCGTGCTCGACCTGCGCTCGGAGGCGTACGCCGCGCTCGGGCCGGCACCCCGTCGGCCGCACGCGCTCTTCCTTCGGGTCGTGACCGAGGAGGGCGGGCGGCGTCGTGCGCTCAACCACTTCAACAAGGCGGGGAAGGGGCGCCTCGTGCGCGCCATGCTGCTCGCGGGCATCGTGCACCCGGACGCGGAGTCGCTGCTCGCGTGGGCGGCGGGGGAGGGCATCCGCCTCGAGCCGGGTGCGCCGGGAGAGCTCGATCTCGTCGTGTGAGCGAGGTCAGCCGGCGCGCCAGCAGCCCGCGAGGTGGTCGTCGACGAGCCCCGCGGACTGCATGAGCGCGTACAGCGTGGTGGGGCCGACGAAGCGGTAGCCCCGCCGCTTGAGCTCCGCGCTGAGCGCGGTCGCCTCGGGCGTCACGGCGGGGAGCTCCGCGAGCGTCCGCCGGCGGGGCGAGGCCGCCGGCGCGTACGACCACACGAGTCGATCGAGGGCGCCCTCGTCGTCGCCGACGAGCTCGCGCGTCACGCGCGCGTTCGAGATCGTGGCCTCGATCTTGGCGCGGTTGCGGATGATGCCCGCGTCGCCCATGAGGCGCTCCACGTCGGCGGGGCCGAACGCGGCCACGGCGTCGATGTCGAAGTCGCAGAAGGCGGCGCGGAAGGCCGGTCGGCGGCGCAGGATCGTGATCCACGACAGGCCGGCCTGGAAGCCCTCGAGCGAGAGCTTCTCGAAGAGCGCGCGGTCGCCGTGCAGCGGACGGCCCCACTCCTCGTCGTGATAGCGGCGGTACTCGGGGTCGGTGGCGCCCCAGCCGCAGCGGGCGAGGCCGTCGTCACCCACGACGACGTCCGGGCGGCTCACGCGGCGGGCTCCGCGTCGGGGAGGTCGAGCATGACGGCGGTGTGCGGCGCGGGCGCGGGTACGCGGTGCGGGATGCCCTCGTGCTCGAGCAGCCAGGCCTTCGTCGGGATGCCCGCCCCCGCCGAGTAGCCGGTGATCACGCCGCTCGCGCCGAGAACGCGGTGGCACGGCACGATGATCGGCACGGGGTTGGCGCCGACCGCGCCCCCGACCGCGCGCCCCGCGGTCGCGCGCCCCGTCGCGCGCCCCAGCGCGCCGTAGGAGATGACCTCGCCCCACGGGAGCGCGGCGAGCCGATCCCACACCGAGAGCTGGAACGCGGTGCCCGCAAGCGAGACGGGGACCTCGAAGTCGTGCCGCTCGCCCGCGAAGTACTCGCGGAGCTGGGTGACAGCGAGCTCGGTGACGGCGTCGGGCCGCTCTTCGACCTCGTCGTGCGGCAGCATGCCGTCGCGCTCGATCGCGAGCGACACGACCGCCGAGCCGTCGCTCGTGACCTCGATGCGGCCGAGGGGGCTCTCGAGGCGCTGAAGCGCGGCGGGGATCGCGGGGCCGGTCGGGGCCGGTGCGACGGGTTCGCGGGTGCTCATGGCACGAGCGTAACCGCGGCATCCGAGGCTCACCGGCGGGAATCGGACATGGCGCGCCCGCCCCCTGCGCGCGCGCCTGTGCAGGAGCGGACGCGTAGTCTCGGATCATGCAGACCCGCTCCCTCGGCCCCTCCGAGCTGCGTGTCTCCGTCGTCGGTCTGGGGTGCAACAACCTCGGCCGCCCGGGCACACGCACGTACACGCAGGAGGGCGCGACCGACGTCGTGCTCGCGGCGCTCGAGTCCGGCGTGACCTTCTTCGACACCGCCGACGTCTACGGCGAGGCCTACGGACTGAGCGAGACCCTCCTCGGAGCGGCCCTCCGCGGGCGGCGCGACGAGGCCGTCATCGCGACGAAGTTCGGCCACCAGTCGTCCGCCTCGCCGCTCGCCGACATCGGACCGCGTGGGGGCCGCGCGTACATCCGGGCGGCGGTCGAGGGCTCGCTCACCCGCCTGCAGACCGACCGCGTCGACCTCTACCAGCTCCACACGCCCGACCCCGAGACGCCCATCGAGGAGACGCTCGGCGCGCTCGACGAGCTCGTGCGCGAGGGCAAGGTGCGCGCGATCGGCCACTCCAACCTCGACGGCGACGCCATCCGTGCGGCCGACGACGCCGCGACGGCGCTCGGCACGACGCGCTTCGTCTCCGCGCAGAACGAGTACAGCCTGCTCGCCCGCGGCGCCGAGGACGACGTGCTGCCGGCCGTTCGCGAGCGCGGCCTCGGCTTCCTGCCGTTCTTCCCGCTCGCCAACGGCCTCTTCACGGGCAAGTTCACGCGCACCGAGCGTCCCGCCGACACCCGCATCTCGCGCCAGCGTCCGCACGTCGCCGATGAGGCGCCGTGGGACGCGATCGAGGCGTACGAGGCGTTCGCCGCGGAGCGCGGCGTCGGGATCCTCGAGGCGACCTTCGGATGGCTCCTCGCGCGGCCCGAGCTCTCGAGCGTCATCGCGGGGGCGACGCGCCCCGAGCAGGTCCAGGCGAACGCGCGGGCCGGCGAGGCGTGGCGCCCGGACGCCGACGAGGTCGCGACGATCGACGCGTTCTTCCCGCGCGGAGCGTGACGGCGCGTCAGTGTCCGACGAGGGGCCCCATCGCGCGCGCCACGAGCGAGCTGCGGCCCGTGAGCCGTTCCTCCGCGTCGGCGGCCGTCATCGCGAGGAGCCCCGCATTGGCACCCGCGAAGCGCAGCGGCTCGACCTCCCAGTCGGGGGAGCGGTGGCCCACCCACGGCAGGCGCGTGAGCTCGGTGTCCGCCCCCGCGAGCAGGTCGGCGAGCGTGCGCCCGGCGAGGTTCGTGGTCGAGAGGCCGTCGCCGACGTAGCCGCCCGCCCATGCGATGCGCGTCGCGGCGTCGTAGCGCACGGCGGCGTGCCAGTCGCGCGGGACGCCGAGCGGTCCGCCCCAGCGGTGCGTGACCTCCGCGTCGCCCATCGCGGGGAAGAGCTCGCCGAGCGTGCGGCGCAGGTGCGCGAACACCCGCTCGACGCGGTCGTATTCGGGGCGGATGGCGCTCCCGAAGTGGTACCGCGCGCCGCGCCCGCCGAAGGCGAAGCGGTCGTCGGCGGTTCGCTGTCCGTAGATGATGAGGTGGCGGTAGTCGCTGAAGGTGCGCCCGTGCGGGATGCGGACCTCGTCCCAGAACTCGGCGGGCAGCGGCTCGGTCGCGATCATGAGCGAGTACAGGGGGAGGATGCGGCGGTGCGTCTGCGGGAGCGCCGCACCGTACCCCTCGACGGCGAGCACGATCCGATCGCACGCGACGACCCCGCGGTCGGTCTCGACCCGGCCGGGATCGACGCGCGTCACCGTCGTGCCCTCGGCGATCCGCACCCCGCGCGCCTCGAGGGCCGCGGCGAGGCCGCGCACGAGCTTCGCGGGGTGCAGCCTCGCGCAGCTCGGGTCGAAGACGCCGCCCGTGGCGTCCGCCGCGCCCACCTCGTCGGGGCCCCACCAGGCGAAGGGGTCGACGCCGTAGGAGGCCGCCTCCGCGACGTCGGCGCGCGCCGCGCGTTCCTGCACGGCCGAACGGGCGTAGACGATCGTGCCCCCTCGGGCGTAGTCGCAGTCGATCCCGGCGGCCGCCGCGGCACGCCCGACCTCGTCGACCGTGTCGATCATCGCGCGTCGCATCGCGAGCGCGGCGTCGCGTCCGTGCCTCTTCGCGAGCGACGCGGTCGAGCGCGGGAAGAGCGCCGAGCACCAGCCGCCGTTGCGGCCGGAGGCGCCGAAGCCCGCGATCTCCTTCTCGAGCACGAGGACGCGCGCATCCGGCTCGCGCTCGGCGAGGTACCACGCGGTCCACAGGCCCGTGAGGCCGCCGCCCACGATCACGACGTCGGCGTCCATGTCGCCGTCGAGACCGGGGCGGCGCTCGAGGGCGTCGCCCGCCGCCGCGACGGAGTCGTGCCAGTACGAGAGGCCGCGGTAGCCCGCGGTCGTCGGCTGCGTCACGTGCGGATCAGAGCCGGGACCAGGCCTCGGTGAGCACCGAGCGCAGGATGCCCTCGATCTCGTCGAACTCGGCCGGCCCGATGGTGAGCGGCGGCGCCAGCTGGATGACGGGGTCCCCGCGGTCGTCGGCGCGACAGTAGAGCCCCGCGTCGAAGAGCGCCTTGGAGAGGAACCCGCGCAGCAGACGCTCCGACTCGTCGTCGTCGAAGGTCTCGCGCGTCGCCTTGTCCTTGACGAGCTCGATGCCGAAGAAGTAGCCGGCGCCCCGGACGTCGCCCACGATCGGCAGGTCGAGCAGGCGCTCGAGGGCGGCACGGAACAGCGGCGAGTTCTGCGTGACGTTGTCGGTGAGCCCCTCCTCCTCGAAGATCGCGAGGTTCTCGAGCGCGACGGCGGCGGAGACGGGGTGACCGCCGAAGGTGTAGCCGTGGTAGAACGCCGTCGTGCCGTGACGGAAGGGCTCGTAGAGCCGGTCGCTCACGATGCACGCGCCGATCGGGGAGTACCCGCTCGTCATGCCCTTCGCGCACGTGATCATGTCGGGCCGGATGTCGTAGGTCGTCGACGCGAACATGTCGCCGATGCGGCCGAAGCCCGTGATGACCTCGTCGGCCACGAGGAGCACGTCGTACTTGTCGCAGATCTCGCGCACGCGCTGGAAATAGCCCGGGGGCGGCGGGAAGCATCCGCCCGAGTTCTGCACGGGCTCGAGGAAGACCGCGGCGACCGTCTCGGGGCCTTCGAAGAGGATCATCTCCTCGATGCGGTTGGCGGCCCACTGGCCGAAGCCCTCGAGCGATCCGCCCTCGTAGCCCATCTCGGCGGCGCGGTAGAAGTTGGTGTTCGGCACGCGGAAGCCGCCGGGCGTGACGGGCTCGAACATCTCCTTCATGGCGGGGATGCCGGTGATCGCGAGCGCGCCCTGCGGCGTGCCGTGGTAGGCCACGTAGCGCGAGATCACCTTGTGCTTCGTGGGGCGGCCCTGGAGCTTCCAGTAGTACTTGGCGAGCTTGAAGGCCGTCTCGACGGCCTCGCCTCCGCCCGTCGTGAAGAAGACCCGGTTGAGGTCGCCGGGCGCGTAGTCGGCGAGCCGGTCGGCGAGCTCGATCGCGGCGGGGTGGGCGTACGACCACAGGGGGAAGAACGCGAGCTCCTCGGCCTGCTTCGCCGCGACCTCGGCGAGGCGACGACGTCCGTGGCCGGCGTTGACGACGAAGAGCCCGGAGAGGCCGTCGAAGTAGCGGGTCCCGTGGGAGTCCCAGATGTGGTGCCCCTCGCCCTTCACGATGATGGGCGCTCCGTGCTCCTCGAGCACGGACTGGCGCGCGAAGTGCATCCAGAGGTGGTCCTTGGCCTTCTGCTGCAGCTCCGCGTCGGTCTGCGCGCTCAGGGCGTTGTCGGTCATGGTCATGGTGCGATCACCTGGTTCCCCAGTTGTAGTGCTGCTTCTGCAGCTTGAGATAGACGAAGGTCTCGGTGGCCTGGACGCCCTCGATGCGCCGGATGCGGTCGTTGAGCAGCTCGATGAGATCGTCGTCGTTCTCGCACACGATCTCGGCGAGGATGTCGAAGCTCCCCGCCGTGAGCACGATGTAGTCGACGGCGTCGATCTCGCCGAGCCGCTCGGCGACCGCGCGACTGTCTCCCGTCACCCGGATCCCCACCATGGCCTGGCGGTAGAACCCGAGTTGCATGGGGTCGGTCACGGCGACGACCTGCATGACGCCCGCCTCGGTCAGCTTCTGCACACGCTGGCGCACGGCCGCCTCCGAGAGGCCCACGGCCTTGCCGATCTCGGCGTACGAGCGGCGTCCGTCCTCCTGCAGCTGCTCGATGATGGCCTTCGACACGTCGTCGAGCACGATCGGGCGGTTGCGGGAGGTCATGCGCTCGATTCTCTCATCATGGCGAGGGGTCTACAAGCGATTCCGCAATGTCGGCGCGTCATGGCGACGAAATCAGAAGTTCCGAGGGCGCGGACGAGCGGTTAGGGTGTGCACATGGCCGAACGGATCCTGCGCAACTTCATCAATGGCGAGTACGTCGACGCGCGCGGCGACGACAGCTTCGCGGTCATCGATCCCGCGACGGAGCAGAGCTACGCGAGCTCGCCCGTCTCGGGGCAGGCGGATGTCGACGCCGCGTTCGCGGCGGCCGCGTCCGCTTTCGAGACCTGGGGCGAGTCGACGCCTGCCGAACGGCAGCTCGCGCTCTTCCGCATCGCGGACCGCATGGAGGAACGCGCCGAGGAGTTCGCCGACCTCGAGTCGCAGGACACCGGCAAGCCCCGTGCGAGCCTCGTCGACGACGAGATCATGCTCTCGGTCGACCAGATCCGCTTCTTCGCGGGCGCCGCGCGCAACCTCGAGGGCCGTGCATCCGCCGAGTACATGAAGGACCACACGAGCTCGATCCGCCGCGAGCCGATCGGCGTCGTCGGCCAGGTCACCCCGTGGAACTACCCGCTCAACATGGCGGTGTGGAAGTTCGCGCCCGCCGTCGCGGCGGGCAACACGACGGTGCTCAAGCCCTCCGACACGACGCCCCAGTCGACGCTCCTGCTCGCGGAGATCGCGGCGGAGTTCCTGCCTCCGGGCGTGCTCAACGTCATCACGGGCGACCGCACGACGGGCGCGAAGATGATCGAGCACAAGACGCCCCAGATGGTGTCGATCACGGGCTCCGTGCGCGCGGGTATGGAGGTCGCGAGGGCGGCGTCCTCCGACCTCAAGCGCGTGCACCTCGAACTCGGCGGCAAGGCGCCCGTCATCGTCTTCCCCGACGCCGACATGGCCAAGGCCGCGGAGGGCATCGCGATCGCGGGCTACTTCAACGCGGGCCAGGACTGCACGGCCGCGACGCGCGTGCTCGTGCACGAGGACGCCCACGACGCGTTCCTCGCCGCGCTCGCGGACTACGTGAAGGAGAACGTCACGACGGGCGCCCCGAGCGACCCCGACACGTTCTTCGGGCCCGTCAACAACGCCAACCAGCTCGAGCGCGTCATGGGCATGATCGACGCGCTGCCCTCCCACGCGCAGATCGTGACGGGGGGAACGCGCAAGGACGGCGCCGGCTACTTCATCGAGCCGACGATCGTCGACGCGCTGCGCCAGGACGACGACGCCATCCAGACCGAGATCTTCGGCCCCGTCATCACGGTGCAGACCTTCTCCGACGAGGCGGAGGCGCTCGCGTGGGCGAACGGCGTGCAGTACGGCCTCTCGTCGAGCGTGTGGACCTCCGACCACGGGCGCGCGATGCGGTTCGCGAAGCGCCTCGACTTCGGCTGCGTGTGGATCAACACCCACATCCCGCTCGTCGCCGAGATGCCGCACGGCGGTTTCAAGCACTCCGGCTACGGCAAGGACCTCTCGATGTACGGGTTCGAGGACTACACGCGCGTCAAGCACGTCATGAGCTACATCGGCGAATAGCCGCGAGGCGACCTCCCCCTCTGGGGATACGGCCACCCGGGTCGTTCGGGAGAGAATGGACGTTCGACCCGGGAGGGGGTGAGCTGCGCCGTGCACGAGCACACCGACGACACCGTCCCGCACGCCGTGCGGGAGCGGCTCGCGCGCGCGCGCGTCGACGCCGAGGACGTCGAGGTCGCCCTCGGCGACACCGTCGTCCGGACCCCGACAGGTCGCGTCCGGCGGCCGTCCGCGCCCGAGCTCCCGCCGGTGCCCGTGGAGCTGCGTCCGCGGCATCGCGTGCGGGTGGGCGGCGACGAACCGGTCGAACTCGATCGGCCCGTGCTCATCGGCCGAGCACCGCGCCCGGTGCGGGTCACGACGGGAGCGCCTCCGCGGCTCGTGAGCGTCACGAGCACGGAGGGCGGCATCTCGGCGACCCACCTCGAGGTGCGTGAGCAGGGCACGGTCGTCGTCGTGACCGACATGCGCACGCTCAACGGCAGCGAGGTGCGCGTTCCGGGCTCGCCCGCCCAAGCGCTCCGGCGGGGCGCCTCGGTCGTCGTGACGCCCGGCACGCGCATCGACCTGGGAGAGGGCGTCGTCGTCGAGGTGCTCGGACCCGAGCGCGCGCCCGCACGCGCGAGGAGCGCCTAGTGACGCGGCACGGCGCCGACGAGGCGCGTCGCACCTTCGAGCTTCCGGGTCGACCGGGACAGCACGTCACCCTCGCGTGGGCGGCCGTGACGGATGTGGGCCGCCGCCGTCAGGCCAACGAGGACAGCCTCATCGTGCAGCCGCCCGTCTTCGCGGTCGCCGATGGGATGGGCGGTCACGCGGCGGGGGACCGGGCGAGCGCCGCGGCCGTCGACCGCCTGCGCGAGCTCGCCGACCGCGTCGACGTGGACCGCGCCGGCGTCGGCGAGGCTCTCGCGCTCGCCGCGCACGACATCGACGATCTCGCCGAGCACCTCCCGCTCGGCGCGGGGACGACCGTGACGGGTGCCGTGCTCGACCTCGCCTCGCGCGATCCCGCATTCGTCGTCTTCAACGTCGGCGACAGCCGCGTGTACACCTTCTCAGGCAACGAGCTCGCGCAGATCACCCACGACCACTCCGTCGTGCAGGAGATGGTCGACGCGGGGCTCATCTCGGCTGCGGACGCCGAGACCCACCCCGAGTCCAACGTCGTCACGCGCGCCCTCGGTTTCCGCGAGGCGCCGCGCCCCGACTACTGGCGCGTGGCCATCCATCCGGGTCTGCGGCTCCTTTTGTGCTCGGACGGGCTCACGAAGGAGCTGCCCGCCGAGCGCCTGCGGATGCACTTCGCGGCACGCCTTTCGGCGATCGAGACCGCCGGCTCGCTCGTGGACGCCGCACTCGCCGCGGGAGGGCGCGACAACGTCACCGTCATCGTCATCGACGTGCTCGAGGCGCCCGACGAGGCGGAACGGTCTGTTTACAATGAAGGCTCGACGGGGACGAGGGGGTAGTCGTGGCACGACGTCTGCCGTCCCAACCTCCCGTGCTCCCGGGCTTCTCCTACGTGCACGTGCTCGGGTCGGGCGGCTTCGCCGACGTATTCCTCTACGAGCAGAACATGCCGAGGCGCCAGGTCGCCGTGAAGGTCATGCTGAGCGAGGTCGTCAACGACCAGGTGCGCCAGATGTTCCAGGCCGAGGCGAACCTCATGGCGCAGCTCAGCACGCATCCGTCGATCCTGACGGTCTACCAGGCGAGCGTCTCGAGCGACGGACGTCCGTACCTCGTCATGGAGCTGTGCTCGTCGTCGCTGTCCGAGCGCTACCGGCGCGAGCCGATCCCCGTGCCCGAGGTGCTGCGGATCGCGGTCAAGATCGGCTCCGCGGTCGAGACCGCGCACCGAGCCGGTGTGCTCCATCGCGACATCAAGCCCTCGAACATCCTGCAGACGGCATACGGACATCCCGTGCTCTCCGACTTCGGCATCGCCTCGACCCTCGGCGGGCAGACGGACGAGAACTCGGTGGGTCTCTCGATCCCATGGTCGGCGCCCGAGGTGCTGCTCGACGAGACGCCGGGGTCGATCGCGTCGGAGGTGTGGTCGCTCGCGGCGACCGTGTACTCGCTCCTCGCGGGCCGCTCGCCGTTCGAGATCCCCGGCGGCGCGAACACCTCGAGCGACCTCATGGGCCGGATCGCGCGCGCCAAGCCCCAGGCGATCGGGCGTCCCGACGTGCCGGCGAGCCTCGAGTCGCTCCTCCGCCGCGCGATGTCGAAGCGCCCCGAGCACCGGCCCGCGAGCGCGCTCGAGCTCGTGCGCGAACTGCAGCTCGTCGAGTCGGAGCTCGGTCTTCCCCAGACCGCGGCCGAGATCGCGATGGACGACTGGGCGCTCGGCACGGTCGCCGATCAGGAGGAGCGCACCCGACTGCGCCCCGTCCGAACCGGAGGGACGGCGCCGACCCCCGGCAAGCGGAGGCGGCGGGCGGCCCCGCAGGGGAGCTACGCACCCGTCGGCACCGTGCGCGAGCGCAGCGGGCCCGACAGCCCCTTCTCCCGCAGCACGACCCAGGCGACGCCCGGCCTGCGGCGGATGGCGTGGATCCTCGCGGCGGCGGCCGCGCTCGTGACGGTGCTCGGCGTCGTCGTGCTCGTCGTGCTCGTGCGGACCGTCGGAGAGGGCATCCCCGTCGTCTCCGACATCCGCGCCGACCTCGAGGGCGACGGCCGGGTCGCCTTCAGCTGGGCCGATCCGGGTCTCGCGGACGGCGACCGCTACCAGATCACGGTGACCGACGACGGGGTCGCGTCGACGCCCGCGCTGCAGGAGGCGACCCGCTTCGTCGTCGATGCGGACCCCGGTGCGTCGGTGTGCCTGACCGTCGCGGTCAATCGCAACGGCACGACCGGCGCCGCGAGCGCGCAGAAGTGCGTCGACGCGGTCGGGGGCTGACATGCGCGGCTGGTTCTCGGCTCACCGCTCGCTCGTCGCGACCCTGACGAGCGGCACTGTCGTCGCCGCGCTCGTCGCGACGCTCGCGGTCGTCTCGACGGGCTACTCGGCGCAGCGGATGGATCTGAGCGACCCGTCCGTGTGGGTCGCGTCGTTCGAGCAGCGCGCGGTCGGGCGGGCCAACACGCAGGTCTTCGAGCTCGACAGCGTGCTCCCCGTGGACGCCGACGCGCCCGAGATCGTGCAGTCGGGGTCGACCGTGCTGCTCGTGGACCCGGGAAACGCGACCGTGCGCGTGCTCGACCCCGCTACCGCCGAGCTCGGCGACGACATCGCCCTCCCGCCCCAGGACCCGACGCTGCTCCTCGCGGGCGACCGCGTCGTCATCGTCGCGCAGACGACGGGTGAGGTGTGGTTCGTGCCGCTCGCCGACCTCGCCTCCTTCGATGCGGCGTCGCCGTCGAGTCTCAGCCTGGGCACCGATGCCGTCGTGACCGTCACGGAGGCGGGCGCGATGCTCGCCTACGTGCCCGACGCGCGGCAGGTGTGGCGCGTGGCGTCGGGCGAGTCGGTCGTGGGGGAGCGCTGGGACGTCGCGTGGGGCGACGAGGCGTCCGACTCCGACGCCGTCCAGCTCTCGGCGGCCGGCGAGAACTGGGCGGTGCTCGACACGACGACGCTCGAGTTCGCGACCGCTGCGGGAGTGCGCGAGGTGGAGGATGTCGTGACGGGCACCGCGGCGCGCCTGCAGCTCCCGGGTCCCGCGAACGCCCGGATGCTCATCGCGCACTCCGACGGACTCGTGGCGGCGGACATGCTGGGCGGTGACCCGATCGTCGTCGAGGATGCGGCATCCGGTATCCCCGCCCCGCCCGTCGTCGTCGACGGGTGCCGTTTCGCGGCGTGGAGCACGGGCGAGGCGTGGCGCCGCTGCGGCTCCGCCGACGCGGAGCGGCTCCCGCTCGAGGGCATGGGCGCGGGCCCGGCGCTCGGCTTCGCGGTCGCCGGCCGCAGCGTCGCCCTCACCGACGCGACGAGCGGATCGACGTGGGCGGTCCAGGCCGACGGCGAGCTCATCGACAACTGGGCCGACCTCATCACCGACGAGGAGCAGCAGCAGGACCAGCCGGAGGCGGACGAGGACACCCCTCCCGAGCTCGAGGAGCTGCAGCAGCCGCCCGTCGCGGTCGACGACGTCTTCGGTGCGCGGCCGGGCCGCGCGAGCCTCCTGCCCGTGCTGCTCAACGACTACGACGTCAACGGCGACGTGCTCGTCGTGACGCAGGTGACCGGCATCGACGAGAGCATCGGCCGCCTCGACCTCGTGAGCCGGAACCAGCAGCTCCAGGTGACCCTCGCTCCCACCGCGACGGGTTCGGTGACCTTCGGCTACACGATCAGCGACGGACGCGGCGGCACCGCGAGCGCGACGGTGACCGTCGAGGTGCGCGGCGAGGACGAGAACTCGCCGCCCGTGCAGGTGCGTACCTCGGTCGCGACCGTGGGCCTCGGGGAGCGCGTCTCGACACAGGTCATCGGCGACTGGGTCGATCCCGACGGCGATGCGGTGTACATCACGGGGGCGTCGATCGCCGCGCCCGACCAGGTGGCCTACAAGCCGGACGGCGTCATCGTCTACACGGACGGCGGCGAGGCGACGGGTCAGAAGACGGTCGCCCTCACGGCGTCCGACGGTCGGGCGCAGGCGGCGGGCAGCCTCCACGTGACGGTGCTCCCGCGGGGTGACGTCCCGATCCTCGTCGAGCCCTGGGTCGTGCTCGCGACCGCGGGCGACGAGGTCACCGTGCGGCCCATGCGCCACGTGCGCGGGGGCAACGGCGCCATCCGGCTCGGCGGGGTCCCGCCCAAAGCGGGCGCGACGATCGTCGCGAGCTTCGAGGCCGGCACCTTCACCTTCCAGTCGGACCAGGTGGGCACGCACTACCTCGAGTTCACCGTGACCGACGGCACGCAGACCGCGACTGGGGTCGTGCGCGTCGACGTCGCGGCCCCCGCCGACGCGTCCACGCGCCCCATCACCGTGCCGAAGACGATGTTCATCACGGCCCAGAGCTCTCAGACGGTCGACCCGCCGACGACCGACATCGACCCCGCGGGCGGCGTGCTCGTCGTGACGGGCGTCATGAACATCCCGTTCGGCTCGGGCATCCAGGCGGAGGTGCTCGACCAGCGCCTCATCCGCGTGACGCTCACGGCGCCGCTCGACGCGCCCGTGTCGTTCAACTACCGCATCAGCAACGGTCTCGCGGAGGCCGAGGGCACGATCACCGTCGTCGAGATCCCGACGCCGCTGCGCCTGCAGCCTCCCATCGCGACCGACGATCAGGCCACCGTCCGCGTGGGCGACACGGTCGACATCCCGGTGCTCGACAACGACGAGCAGCCCGACGGACAGGAGATCACGCTCCTGCCCGAGCTCGCCCAGCCGCTCTCGGGGGATGCGGGCCTCCTCTTCGTCGCGGGCGACCGCTTGCGCTACCTCGCGCCGCAGACCGCCGGCAACTACACGGCGATCTACTCGATCTCGGGCACCGATGGTCAGACGGCGCAGGCGCGCGTCACCATCTCGGTGCGCGAGCGCAACGCGGCGACCAACAACCCGCCCGTCCCGCGTCCCGTCACGGCGCGCGTGCTCGCGGGCAACACGGTGAGCATCGAGGTGCCGACGACCGGCATCGATCCCGACGGCGACGCCGTCCAGCTCATCGGCCAGGTCACGAATCCCGAGAAGGGGAGCGTGCTCGCCGTCGACGGCGCGACGATCGTGTACCAGGCGGGCGACTACTCCTCCGGCACGGACGTCTTCCAGTACGCGGTCGTCGACGGCCTCGGTGCGCGCGCGACCGGCACGATCCGCGTCGGCATCTCGCCCGCGCTCGAGGGCGGGCGCAACCCCGTCGCCAACCTCGACTCCGTGCTCGTGCGCCCGGGGCGCACGGTCGCCGTGCGCGCGCTCCTCAACGACTCCGATCCCGACGGCTCACCGCTCCGCATCCGCCAGGTGGAGGCGAGCACCCCGGATGTCGTCGCCGAGATCGTGGGCGACGACGTCGTGCGCATCACGCCGCCGCCGCTGCCGGGCGACTACAGCGTCATCTACACGATCGAGAACGAGACGGGTGGGACGAGCTCCAACTTCATCCGCGTCACGGTCGACGAGAACGCACCCCTGTCGCGACCGAGCGTCGACGACGCCGTGCTGAGCGTGACCGACGTGCTCGACCGGGAGACGGTCGACGTGTCGGTGCTCGAACGCGCCTTCTTCGCCGACGGGGAGGTCTCGGAGCTCGGCGTCGAGCTCGTGCCCGGGTTCGGGGACTCCGCACAGGTGCTCCCGAACAAGCGCGTGCGGGTCGAGATCGGCGACCGGAGCCAGATCATCCCGTTCGCCCTCGTGCACCCCGAGAACCCCGCCCTGCGGGCGTACGCCTTCATCCGCGTGCCCGGCTACGACGACGCGCTCCCGCAGATCAACAAGAAGGCGCCCCTGCTCGTCGTGAAGAGCGAGTCGACCCTGCGCATCGACCTCGCGCGATACGTCGTGGCGCTCGGCGGCTCGCGCGTGCGGATCACCGACTCGAGCACCGTGCGGGCGACGCACGCCAACGGCGCACCGCTCGTGATCGACGAGACCACGCTCTCCTACACCTCCGCCGACCGCTACTGGGGGCCCGCCTCGATCACCTTCGAGGTCACCGACGGAGCCTCCGCGAGCGACCCCGACGGGCACGTCACGACGCTCTCGCTCCCGATCCAGGTCGAGCCGCGCGACAACCAGCCCCCCGTCTTCACGGGCGGCATCGTCGAGTTCGAGCCGGGGCAGCAGAAGGAGCTCGACCTCGTCAAGCTCACGAAGTACCCGTACGACAACGACATCGACGAGCTCACCTACACCGTGCTCGATCCGCTCCCCGCGGGCTTCAGCTACCAGCTCAACGGGCAACGGCTCCTCGTCACGGCCGACGCCGCGACGCCCAAGGGGACCGTCACGAGCATCACCCTCGCCGTGCGCGACGCGATCTCCGAGGGCCAGACGGGACGCGTGCAGCTGCGCGTCGTCCCGTCGACGCGACCCCTCGCGCGTCCCGCGCCGGATCGGGCGATCACCCAGCGCGGCGAGACGACGGTCGTCGACGTGCTGCAGAACGACAACGCGACCAACCCGTTCCCCGACGTGCCGCTGCGCGTGGTCGCGATCCGCGGGCTCGACGGGGCGTCGTTGCCGCCCGGCATCAGCATCTCGCCGAGTGCCGACCGCTCGCGGCTCACCGTGACCGTCTCGGATACCGCGGAGCCCGTCGACGTGACCCTCCAGTACCAGGTGGCGGATGCGACGGGCGACACCGAGCGATACACCTGGGGGCTCGCGACGATCTCCGTGCAGGACGTGCCAGATCCCGTCGGCAACCTGCGCGTCACGGAGTTCGGCGACCGCATGCTGCGGCTGTCGTGGGCACCCGGCGCCTTCAACAACTCGCCCATCACCGAGTACAAGGTCATCGCAGTCGATGCGGGGAGCGGTTCGCCCGTGTCGACGACGAGCTGCACGATCACGGCGGGCTGCACCATCTCGACGCCCGGCAACGGCCCGGACCACGCGCTGCGCATCTCCGTCGTCGCCGTCAACGCGATCGGCGACTCCGACCCGACGTCCCTGCCGGGCACGATCTGGTCCGACGTCATCCCGCCGCCTCCCGCATCGGTGTCGGCCACGCCCGTCGACCACGGCCTCCGGGTGGTGTGGCGCAAACCCGCGGCGGCATCCGGCACCCCCATCGACTCGTACCTCGTGACCGTGGCGGGGCAGACGGCGACCGTCTCGGTCTCGCCGGGTGACCCCGTCGGAACCGAGTACGCGCGCGTCATCGCCAACCCCGGGATCGCGAACGGGAGCGCGGCGGGCTACTCCGTGAGCGCCCGTAACAAGGCGCCGAACTCGCTCGCCGCCTGGAACGAGGCGGGAGGGACGGCGACCCCGGCGGGCGCACCGATCCTCACCGCGAGCCCGAGCGCGGCGGCCTCGACGACCGACGGCACGACCGCGAGCGTGAGCTGGGCGGGCGCGTTCAGCGACAACGGCAAGGCCATCTCCGCCTACTACGTCGCCCGGCACGGCGGCACGCCCCCCGCGTGCACCGTGACGGGGGTCGAGACCGGATCGCCGTCGTTCACGCCGCCGAGCGGACCGAACGTCCAGGCCGTGGGCACGGCGACGAGCGCGACCTTCACGGGGCTCTCGCCCGACCAGAGCTACGACTTCACCGTCTACGCGTACAACGGACAGGGATGCACCGCGTCCGGCACCGTCACCGCGACTCCCCGCGCGCAGCCGGGGACGGTCGTCGACGCGACGATCGCCGCCCCCGCACCGCGCGACGGCGGCTACTGGGACTTCCGTCTCATGGGCGTCACGACCTCCGGCGGCTCGGCGCCCGAGAGCTTCGTCTACCGGCTCTCGGGCGGCACGACCGACACGAGCGCATCGAACCCCGTCGCCTTCGGCAGCTACCTCACGGCCGGCCAGACCCACTACGGCAACGACGTGAGCGTCGAGGTCAAGGCCTGCCGCCAGTACGAGGTGCTCCTCTGCAGCGCCGAGTGGTCGGCGCCCATCCATCTCGGACGCCCCATCAGCATCCAGCTCGCCGGACTCCAGGCGATCGAGACGGTGGCGCCCGTGACGGGCCTCGCCCCCGGCCAGGGCTACTGGAGCTGGACCGCGGCGCCGCCCGTGGGGGGTGCCCCCGGCTACGACGCCGTGACGCTCGAGTGCGGTGCGGAGGACGACCCGGCCACCCCGAATCAGTGCGAGGTCGTCGGCGGGGGGCTCCTCGGCGACGACTACCCCGATCTCGTCGTCACCGTGAGCGCCAACGGCACGAGCTATACGCGAACATACAACTGGGCGAGCACCCCCCACTGACCCGCCCACATGCGAGAGGACACCCCATGACGATGACGCCCGAGCAGGCGAGCGCCTTCCACGAGACGTTCGGCCGACTCGTGTCCGGCGTCGAGCAGGTGCTGCTCGGCAAGACCTTCGTCGTGCGGCTCGGGTTCATCGCGCTCTTCAGCGAAGGACACCTGCTGCTCGAGGACTACCCGGGAACCGGCAAGACCTCGCTCGCACGCGCGATCGCGCAGAGCGTCGACGGGACGAGCAACCGCATCCAGTTCACCCCCGACCTGCTCCCGGGCGACATCACCGGGGTCAGCATCTACGACCAGCGCACGGGACGCTTCGACTTCCACGAGGGTCCCGTCTTCGCGAACGTCGTGCTGGCCGACGAGATCAACCGGGCGAGCCCCAAGACCCAGGCGGCGCTCCTCGAGGTCATGGAGGAGGGGCGCGTGACCGTCGACGGCGCGACGCATCCCGTCGGTGCGCCGTTCATGGTCATCGCCACGCAGAACCCCATCGAGCAGGCGGGCACCTACCGGCTCCCCGAGGCGCAGCTCGACCGCTTCCTGCTCAAGGCGTCGATCGGCTACCCCGACCACGCCGCCACCGTTCGCATCCTCGAGGGCGCCGGGGTGCGCGCCCACGACACCGTCATCCCGTCGGTCATCCGGGCGTCCGAGGTCGTCGAGCTCGCCGCGCTCGTGCGCACCGTGCACGTCGACCCGACCATCAACGACTACGTCTCCCGGCTCGCGGAGGCCACGCGCTCCGCGACCGAGGTGCGGCTCGGGGCGAGCGTGCGCGGCGCTCTCGCCCTCGTGCGCGCGGCGAAGACGCTCGCGGCCGCGAGCGGGCGGCACTACGTCGTGCCCGACGACATCAAGTCGCTCGCCGAGCCCGTGCTCGCGCATCGCCTCGTGCTCGACCCCGAGGCGGAGTTCGACGGCGTCACCGCGTCGAGCATCATCTCCCAGCTGCTGCTCGAGACCCCGCCCCCGAGCGATCGGCAGGCCGTGTGAGCGGAACGGGGCGGGCGACCCGCACGCGCGAGTCGACGACGGGCTCCGACACCGCGGGCCTCGGCACGACGCGTGCCCGCATCGTCGGCGCGCGCACGGGCGTCCTCGCCGACTCGATCGTCGCGGTCGTCCGGGGCGTCCGCGCCGTGCGCCGGGCCGTCGCCGGCGTCGCACGACGAGCGAGTTCCGTCGTCACGCCCCTCGGCTGGGTCGTGGTCGCCCTCATCCCCCTCGCCCTCCTCGCCGGGTACGCGCTCGGCTGGCTCGAGCTCGTCGCCGCGGGCTGGACGGCCGTGCTGCTCGCGCTCGCCGCGATGCTGTTCCTCGTCGGCCGGGCGCCGTACCGCATGACGCTCACCCTCCCGCACCGCCGCGCGGTCGTCGGCGAGTCGGCGCGCGGGGCCGTCACCGTCGAGAACCCCGGGGGCCGCCACCTCGGCACGATCATGGAGATCCCGGTCGGGGACGCCGTCGTCGAGCTCGCGCTCCCCGGCATGCGCCGTGCGACGACGCACACCGAGGACTTCGCCATCCCGACCGAGCGACGCGGGATCATCCCCGTCGGCCCCGTGCGCACGGTGCGCGGCGACCCGCTCGGTCTCGTGCGCCGCGAGCTCAGCTGGACCGAGCGGCTCGACCTCGTCGTCCACCCGCGCACCGTGAGCGTGCCGTCGACGAGCACGGGGCTCATCCGCGATCTCGAGGGCTCGCCGACGCGCGACCTCACGGCGAGCGACGTCGCCTTCCACGCGCTTCGCGAGTACCAGCCGGGCGACGATCGTCGCTACATCCACTGGAAGTCGACGGCGAAGACCGGCACCTACATGGTGCGTCAGTTCGAGCAGACGCGGCGCAGCCACCTCGTCGTCGCGCTGAGCCTCTCGACCCACGACTTCGCGAGCGAGGACGAGTTCGAGCTCGCCGTGAGCGCCGCGGGCTCCCTCGGCGTGCGCGCCATCCGCGACGGGCGGACCGTCTCGGTCGTCGTGTCGGCGATCACGCCCGAGTTCGCGAAGCGCCGCGTCTACGCCGTCCACCCGCTCGCGACCCACCAGCCCGACCGACTCCTCGACGACCTCGCCGTCGTCGGGGCGTCGATCGACGCGCTCCCCGTGCGCGACATGGCGCGCATCGTCGCCGACGGGACCCCGGGCATCTCGGTCGCGTTCCTCGTGTGCGGATCGCGCACCGGCGCCGCCGAGCTGCGGGCCGCGGCGGCGGCGTTCCCGCAGGGCGTCGAGGTCGTCGCGATCGTGTGCGATCCCGAGGCGATCCCCGGCATGCGACGCCTCGCGGGCATCAACGTCATGACGATCGGCTACCTCGAGGAGCTGCGGCTCGCCCTCGCGCGATCGGCGGCGGTCGCATGAGGCCGCGCGGGCTCACGACCGCCTCGCTCGGGGACATCGTGCAGCTGTGGCTCATGATGGCGCTCGCCGCCGCCGTCCTATGGCCCATCTACCAGTCGACCGCCTACCTCGTGCTCGCCGTGTCCGCCATTGCGATCGGCACCCTCATCGCCGTCCTCGGCGCCCTCTTCCGCTGGCAGGCGTGGGTCGTGGGCCTCGTGACCCTCGGTGCGTTCGCCCTCGTGGGGGTGCCGCTCGCCGTGCCCGGGGAGGCCGTCGCGGGCGTCCTGCCGAGCGTCGACGGCCTTGTCGCGCTCTTCGCGGGGGTCGCCCTCGGCTGGAAGCAACTGCTCACGATCACCCTGCCCGTCGGCGACTATCAGGCGCTCCTCGTGCCCGCTCTCGTGCTCCTGCTCGGGGGGACGGTCGTCTCCGGGAGCATCGCGCTGCGAGCGCACTACGGCGAGTTCGCGGTCATCCCGCCCGTCGTCGTCTTCCTCGTCGGCATCCTGTTCGGTCCCGAGAGCTCGGCTCAGCCGATCGCGCTCGGTATCGGTCTCGTCGTGACGGGCGTCGGTTGGATCAGTTGGCGGCGATGGAGGCGGCGCCGGGCCGCAGCTCGCGGTCGCGAACGCGAGGCGGCGGCGGGTTTTCGGCTCGGGGTCGAGGCGCGCGCCCTCATCGGCGGCGTGCTCGTCTTCGCGGTCGCGGGACTCGGCTCCGTCGCGACCGCGAGCGTGCTCGAACCCGAGGGCGATCGTCAGGTGCTCCGCAGCGCGATCGTGCAGCCTTTCGACCCGCGCGATCACGCGAGTCCCCTCGCCGGCTTCCGCCGCTACCTGCGCGACGATCGCGTCGACGAGGTGATGTTGCGGGTGACCGGCCTGCCGGAGGGCGCCCGCATCCGCATCGCGACGCTCGACAGCTACGACGGCGTCGTCTACACGGTCGGCAGCTCCGAGGTCGACTCGGCGTCGGGCGTCTTCGTGCGGGTGCCGACGCGCGTCGACCAGTCCGCCGTCGGGACGGATGCGGTGCGCGTCGAGGTGGAGCTCGTCGGGTACTCGGGTGTCTGGGTTCCCACCGTCGGCCTGACCGAGGACGTCGACTTCCTGGGCGGCGCGCAGGCTGCGCTCGAGGACGGTTTCGCCTTCAACGCCACGAGCGGCACGGCCGTCGAGGTCGACGGGGTCGACCGGGGCGACGGCTATCGCCTCGACGCCGTCCTGCCCCGCGCGATGGCGCTCGACGACCTCACGACCGCGGTGCCGGGAGCAGCCGACGTGCCGCGTGCGTCCGATCCGCCCGAGCAGCTCGCGACGACGGTCGACGGCTGGGTGCAGGGGGTACAGGGCGCCGGTGCGCAGCTCGTCGCCGCCGTCGAGCGCCTGCGCGCCGAGGGCTACATCAGCCACGGGCTCTCGCCGGAGGAGCCGCCGAGTCGCTCGGGGCATTCGCTCGACCGCATCGCCGAGCTCTTCGACGGCTCGCGCATGATCGGGGACGCCGAACAGTACGCGGTCGCGGCGGCCCTCATGGCGACCCGGCTCGGCTTCCCTGCGCGCGTCGTCATGGGCTTCGCGCCCGAGTCGGCCGGAGCGGGCGGCACGACGGCCGTGCGGGGCCGCGACGTGACGGCGTGGATCGAGGTCGACACGGCTCAGTACGGGTGGGTCGCGGTCGACCCCGTGCCGCCCGTGCGCCCCATCCCGGAGGAGGAGCCGGAGGACCCGACACCCGTCTCGCGGCCCGAGTCGATCGTCCCGCCGCCCGTGGACCGGCCGGAACCGCGCGAGGACCGCGTCGACCCGGACACGACGACGGACGATCCCGCGGTTCCCGACTCGACCCTCGAGGTGCTCCTGCAGACCGCCCGCATCATCGGGATCGGTGCTCTCGTGGTGCTCGTCGCTCTCTCGCCCTTCCTTCTCGTGATCGGTGCGAAGCTGCGCCGCCGCCACCTCCGGCGCTCCGCGTCCGCCCCTCTCGATCGCATCCGCGGAGGGTGGGACGAGTTCGCCGACCTCGTCGTGGATCGCGGCCTCGCGGCGCCTCCGGCCGCGACGCGCGCCGAGTTCGCGGCCGCGGTGGGCACGCTCCCGTCCCGTGTGCTCGCGGCGGTGGTCGACCGGGCGGTCTTCGCACCGGAGCCGCCGAGCGCCGCCGACGCCGACCGCGTCTGGACGGCCGTGGGGGAGCTGCGTCACTCCCTCGACGCCTCGCGGACCCGGCGGGAGCGCATCCGCGCGCTCGTCTCGGTGCGCTCTCTCGGGGGCGGGGCCGTGCGCGAACTGCTGCGACGACCGAGGAGCTCCCGATGAACTGCGCCTACTGCGGCACGCCGCTTCCCGCGGGGGCCCTCTTCTGCGTGGAATGCGGCCGCTCGGTCGCTGACCCGGTCCCCGTCGCGCCCGCGCGCGCCCCCGCGGCCGCTCCCGCTCCGCACGACGCGCTCCACGCCCCGCACTGCCCGCAGTGCGGCAGTGCGATCGAGGAGGGCGACATCTTCTGCGGCGAGTGCGGCTTCGTGCTCCGGCCGTTCACGGCATCGATCGCGGTGCCCGACGCCGCGCGCGAGCCGGAGGCGGAGCCCGAGTCGGAGCCGGAGGCGGAGCGCGAGCCCGAGCCGGAAGCGGAGCGCGGACCGGATGCGGAGCGCGAGCCGGAAGGGGCCGTGCTCATCGACGACGAGCTCGTCGACTGGGGCGACGAGGACTCGGACGCCCCCGGGACCGCCTTCCTCGAGCCCCCGCGCCCTGTCGAGCCGGACGCGGCGTCGGCGGCACCGTCACCGCCCGCGGCCGAGCACGCCCTCGAGGACATCGAGAGCACCCGCATCGTCGCGCAGCGCGCACGCGGCGAGCGCTACGTCCTGCAGTTCAGCACCGGGGAGAGCGTCGTCGTCACGGGCACGGGCCTCGTGGGTCGCAATCCCTCTCCCGAGCCCGGCGAGTACGTCGACGAGCTCGTGGCGATCTTCGACGTCGGGAAGTCGGTGTCGAAGTCGCATGTGGAGTTCGGACAGGAGGCCGGCCGGTTCTGGATCGCCGACCGCTACTCCACGAACGGCACCGTCATCCGCCAGCCGGACGGCCCGCCGGTGCGGTGCGACCCCGGCAAGCGGTACCTCGTCGCGCGGGGCAGCCGCGTGGAGATCGGCGAGCAGTTCTTCGTCGTGAGCTGATCCTCCCCAGCCGCGGATGCTCGGCCTCCTCCCCGTGCGCGCCGCCGGGCACCGCCGGGCCCCTCCGGCGGTGCTGCGATCGGGGGATGGTGTCGCCGCCCGACCGCATCCCGCTGCCCGTCATGCCGCTTCCCGCCGCGCGCGGGAGTCTGCCCCTCGTGGCGATCCTCGCGCCGCTCGGCCTCGCGCTCGTGCTGTGGGCGACGACGTCGTCTCCCTACGCGCTGCTCGTCGGCGCGCTCGGGCCGATCATGGCGCTGGGGTCGGCATGGGAGGGTCGCCGCGCCGCCCGCCGCGCCCGCCGCGATGCTCTCGTCTCCGCGCGTGAGGCCCTCGTGGCGCTCGAGGCCGATGTCGCCGCGCGGCTCGCGGCGCGCGCCTCCGAGCTCCGGGCGCGCGCACCCCGCATCGATGCACTCGATCCGGATGCGACCCGGTGGTGGGTCGGGACCGGGGCGGTCGACTCCGGCATCCGACTCGAGGGCGAAGCGCCCGCCGAGCTCGCCGACCAGATCGAGCGGCTGCGGGCGGCGAGCTCGGTCGTACCCGACGTCCCCGTCGTGATCCCCGGCGGCGAGGAGCTGCGACTCGTGGGGATCGACCCGCTCGTGCGGGCGCTCGCGCGCGTGCTCGTGCTGCAGGCCGTCGCGAGGTGCCCCGTCGGGACGGCGCACGTGACGACGCCCCCGGGGGAGGGGTGGGCCGAGGCGCTTCCCGCGTCGCGGGAGCCCGGGCCGGAATGGATCGTCGCGAGTGCCGGGCGCCGGGTGCTCCACGTCCGGGTCTCCGCAGGCGACGACGCGACGGGCGTCGACATGGCCGTCACGGCGGCGGGCGTCCGTCTGGACGGCACCCCTGAGACCTGGCGCCCTGCGCTGCTCGCGGCGGTCGAGGCCCACGCGGCCGCCGCGCGGCTCGCGCGGGCAGCCTCCAGCGCCGGTTGGCGTTCGGCGAGCGAGCTGCCGAGCGAACTCGCGCTCGGCCCGCTCCTCGCGGCAGCGCTCGAGGAAGCGCCGGATGCGCCCGCCTCCGCGGCGTGCCTGGGCGTCGACGCGACGGGCCCGGTGTTCGTCGACCTCGAGGAGCGTGGACCGCACGCCCTCGTCGCGGGAACCACGGGCTCCGGCAAGAGCGAGCTCCTCGTGACCTGGGTGGTCGCCCTCGCGGCTCGCCGACCGCCGACCGAGCTCACCTTCCTGCTCGTCGACTTCAAGGGCGGCGCGTCATTCGAGCCGCTCCGAGCCCTCCCGCACGTCGTAGGCGTCGTGACCGACCTCGACGAGACGACCGCCTCGCGCGCCGTGCAGAGCCTTCGGGCCGAGTTGCGCCGCCGGGAGGCCGTGCTCGCCGAGCGCGCGGCGCGCGACGTCGCCGAGCTCCCTGCGGGCGTGCTCCCGCGCCTCGTCGTCGTGGTCGACGAGTTCGCGGCTCTCCTCGCCGCCGATGGCGAGCTCCACCAGGTGTTCGCCGACATCGCCGCCCGGGGGAGATCGCTCGGCATGCATCTCGTGCTCGGCACGCAGCGCCCCGCGGGCGTCGTCCGGGACGCCCTGCTCGCCAACGTCACGGTGCGCGTGTGCCTGCGGGTGCTCGACGTCGCGGAGAGCACCGCGACGGTCGGCGTCCCGGATGCCGCGTCGATCGCCGCAGTCGCCCGAGGTCGGGCGCTGCTCGCGGACGGCGAGCGCCCGCGCGTCGTGCAGCTCGCGCGCGCCGACCCGGCGTTCGTCGCCGAGGTCGCAGGTCGCTGGGCCGGGACCCCGCCGCCCGTCGCCCGCCCCTGGCTCGACCCGCTTCCCGCGCGCCTGCGGGCAGCGGAGGTACCCGCCGGCGCCGCGGGACTCATCGACCGGCCGGAGCTGCAACGCCGCGACGCGCTCGTGTTCGACCCCTGGGCGCACGGAGGGGTGCTCGTGCTGGGCGGGGCCGCGTCGGGGCGAACGACCGCGCTCGCCGCGCTCGCGGCCGCGGCCG
Source organism: Actinomycetes bacterium (assembly GCA_023428065.1). Classification (GTDB taxonomy): domain Bacteria; phylum Actinomycetota; class Actinomycetes; order Actinomycetales; family Microbacteriaceae; genus Homoserinibacter. The sequence continues at coordinate 27,445 of JAEYZI010000006.1, forward strand.
ACGCCGAGACGCGCTGGGTCGCGGGGGAGCCCGTTGCGCTGTGGGACGCGCTCACCGCGCCCGCGCGCGGCCGGCTCCTCGTCGTGCTCGACGACCTCGACGCCGCGCTCGCGCAGGGCGATGCCGAGCAGCGGGCCGACCTCGCCGAGCTCGTGCTGCGGGCGGCGCGCGACGGGCGCCGCGAGGGCGTCGCGCTCGCGGCATCCGCGCGCACAACGGGCGGGCCCATGCTCGGCGTCGCGGCGGCCTTCGAGCAGCGCGTGCTGCTCCGCCTCCCCTCGCGCGAGGAGCACCTGCTCGCGGGCGGAGACGCGCGCTCCTACCGGGCGGAACGTCGGCCGGGGGCAGCGCTCTGGAACGGCCACGAGGCGCAGTTCGCGACCACGCCCGCACCGCGGCCGTGGCTCGCGCCGACCCCGGGGGTGCGACTCCTCGACGGTCTCTGGGGCCTCGTGACGCCGCGGCCAGGCCGGTGGATCGCGCGCCTCGAGGCCGCAGGCATCCCCGCGGCGCCGCTCGACGGCGCGGGCGTCGACGCGCGAGCCGTGCTCGTCGCCGACGCCGAGAGCTGGCTCGCCGACCACGCGGCCCTCTCCCGCGTGCGGCAAGAGGGCGCGCTGCTCCTCCACGGATGCTCGCGCGCCGACCATCGCATGCTCACGCGCTCGCGCGTCCCCATCCCCCCGCTCGCGGGGGCCGACGACGCGTGGCTCGTCGAGCACGGCGAGACACGTCGGGTGCGCATCCTCGGCGGAGCCGACGGGCGCTGAGGGGACCGTCCGTCTGCCTCTCAGGCGAGGCCGAGCGCGGCCTCCTCGGGCTCGAGACCGTGGGCCGCGGCGACCGCCGCGTTGACGACCTTCCCGGCGTGCACGTTGAGGCCGCGCGCGAGAGCGGCGTCGGCACGCATGGCCTCCTGCCATCCCGCGCGCGTGATCGCCCGCACGTACGGCAGCGTCGCGTTCGTGAGCGCGTAGGTCGAGGTGTTCGCCACGGCGCCCGGCATGTTCGCGACGCAGTAGAACAGCGAACGGTGCACGGTGAAGGTCGGGTCGGCGTGGGTCGTGGCGCGCGAGTCCTCGAAGCAGCCGCCCTGGTCGATCGCGATGTCGACGAGCACGCTCCCGGGCTTCATGCGTGCGACGAGCTCGTTCGTCACGAGCTTCGGCGCCTTCGCGCCCGGCACGAGCACGGAGCCGATCACGAGGTCCGCGTCGAGCACCGCGCGCTCGATCTCGTAGCTGTTCGACGCGATCGTGCGCACGCGACCCGCGTAGTGGGCGTCGAGCTCGCGCAGCCGCTGGATGTTGGTGTCGAGCACCGTGACCTGGGCGCCGAGGCCCGAGGCGACCGCCACCGCGTTCGTGCCGGCCACACCGCCGCCGAGCACCACGACGTTCGCGGGGCGCGTGCCGGGCACACCCGGCACGAGCAGGCCGGGGCCGCCGTGCGGGCGCATCATGACGTTCGCGCCCACGATGGGGGCGAGACGTCCCGCGACCTCGCTCATGGGGGCGAGGAGGGGGAGGGCGCCGGATGCGAGCTGCACGGTCTCGTAGGCGATCGCCGTGACGCCGCTCGCCATGAGCGCGCGCGTGAGCTCCTCCTCCGCCGCCAGGTGGAGGAAGGTGAACAGCACGAGCCCCGAGCGGAAGTGGCGGTACTCCGACTCGATGGGCTCCTTGACCTTGAGCACGAGCTCCGCCTCGCCCCACGCTGCGTCGGCGTCCGCGACGATGCGGGCGCCGGCCGAGCGGTAGTCCTCGTCGGTGATCGAGGACCCGAGCCCCGCCCCGCTCTGGATGAGCACCTCGTGCCCCGCCGCGGTGAGGTCGTGCACTCCGGCCGGCGTGATCGCCACCCGGAACTCGTTGTTCTTGATCTCGCTCGGAACTCCGACTCTCATGGCGCCAGGCTAGCGGGCAAGACGGAGGAATCCGAAGCGAAATCCCTCTCCCAACGCTGATTTCGTGAAATCTATGTTTCGAAATGGATGCTTTTGGCAGTTCCGTTCGTCGAGGGGCCGATCGTGTGCCAATATCGACCCACGGCATCGCCGCCCGTGCCCGCACCACGAGAAGGAGTCCTCCCTGATGTCCCGGTCTCTTCCCGAAGATCCCCTCATCCGCAGCCTCGTCCTCCAGGCGCGCCGCGCCCAGGTGAGCCGCCGAGCGATGCTCCAGGGCACCGGCATCGGAGCCGCCGCCCTCACGCTCGCCGCGTGTGCCCCGACGGGAGCGTCGAAGCCGACGCCCGCCGCGGACAACTCGGCGAACGACCCGAACCTCACGTGGGCCAACTGGGCGCTCTACCTCGACGAGGACGATGCGGGCAATCACCCGAGCCTCGACCGCTTCCAGGAGGAGACGGGCATCACGGTCGACTACCGGGTCGACGTCGACGACAACAACTCGTACTACGCGAAGGTCAAGGACCAGCTCGCGCTCGGTCAGGACATCGGCGCCGACACCGTGTGCCTCACGGACTGGATGGTCGCGCGCTGGATCCGCCTCGGCTACACGCAGGAGCTCGACGAGGCGAACATCCCGAACAAGAAGAACCTCGAGCCGAGCCTGCTCGACGTCGACTTCGACAAGGGTCGCATCCACTCGCTCCCGTGGCAGGGCGGCTTCGCAGGCATCTGCTGGAACAAGGCGAAGATCCCCGGCGGCCTCAAGTCGGTCGACGACCTGTGGAACCCTGCCCTCAAGGGCCGCGTCGGCGTGCTGAGCGAGATGCGCGACACGATCGGCCTCATCATGCTGCAGAACGGCGTCGACATCTCCGGCGACTTCAGCAACGACGACTTCTCGAACGCCATCGAGGTGTTCCGCAAGCAGGTCGAGGTCGGCCAGATCCGCAACATCAAGGGCAACTCCTACATCGACGACCTCGCCAACGAGGACACGCTCGCCGCCATCGTCTGGTCGGGCGACGTGACGACGCTCAACGCCGAGAACGGCGACCGCTGGGAGTTCGCGATCCCCGAGGCCGGCGGCACGATCTGGAACGACAACTTCCTCGTCCCCATCGGGTCGACCCGCAAGAGCAACGCCGAGAAGCTCATCGACTACTACTACGAGCCCGAGGTCGCGGCCGAGGTCGCGGCGTGGGTGAACTACATCACCCCCGTCGTGGGCGCCCGGGAGGCGGCCGAGGCGATCGACCCCGAGCTCGTGGAGAACCAGCTGATCTTCCCGAACGAGGACACGCTCTCGCAGGTCAAGCGATTCCGCAGCCTCACGCCCGCGGAGGAGCAGTCGTTCGGCAACGAGTTCCAGTCGGTCCTGATCGGCGCCTGATGGCAGGTTCGTTCGACGAATCCGGAGCCGACCTCGAACTGGTCGGCGTCACGAAGCGGTTCCCCGGGTTCACGGCGATCGAGAACCTCAACCTCACGATCCCGGCGGGATCGTTCTTCGCCCTGCTCGGCCCGTCCGGGTGCGGCAAGACGACGACGCTGCGACTCGTCGCGGGACTCGAGGAGCCGACGGCGGGCCGCATCCTCATCGGCGGCAAGGACGTGACCGCGACGAAGCCCCACCAGCGGCCCGTCAACACGGTGTTCCAGAGCTACGCGCTCTTCCCGCACATGACGGTGCTCGCCAACGTCGAGTTCGGGCTCAAGCGCCGGGGCATCGCGAACGCCCAGGCGCTCGCCCACGAGGCCCTGCGCCTCGTGGAACTCGACCACGTCGCCGGTCGACGGCCGAGTCAGCTCTCGGGCGGCCAGCAGCAGCGCGTCGCGCTCGCGCGGGCGGTCGTCAACCGCCCGGCGCTCCTGCTGCTCGACGAGCCGCTCGGCGCCCTCGACCTCAAGCTGCGCCGACAGATGCAGCTCGAGCTCAAGTCGATCCAGGACGAGGTCGGTCTCACGTTCCTGCACGTCACCCACGACCAGGAGGAGGCCATGACGATGGCCGACACGGTCGCGGTCATGAACAAGGGGCGCATCGAGCAGATGGGCGCGCCCGAGGAGCTCTACGAGCTGCCGCGCACGACCTTCGTCGCGAACTTCCTCGGCCAGTCGAACCTCTTCACGGGCGAGGTCGTCGAATCCGGCGCGGATGCGATCACGGTCGACATCGCGGGCCGCGGCGTCAAGGTGCCGCGGGAGCGCGCTCAGCGTCACGCGGGCGAGGTGACGATCGGCGTGCGCCCCGAGAAGCTGACGCTCCACACGACGAAGCCCCAGGCCTCCGCCGGGGTGAACGTGCTGGGGCCGGGGACGATCACGGATGTCTCGTTCACGGGCGTGAGCACGCAGTACCTCGTGCAGGTTCCGGGCCTCCCGGTCATGACAGTCTTCGCGCAGAACATGGCGTTCGGACCGGTGGCCGAGCAGGGTGCCGAGGTGTGGGTGTCGTGGCGCGTCGAGCACGGCTTCGGCCTCGCCGACGAGCCGGAGGCCGAGCCGCGGTTCGCGGACGACGACGACACGCGTTCGATCGCCGTCCAGCGTCGCCAGCGGCTCGAGGACGAGCTGGACGAGGCCTGACGTGGCATTCGGTGCGTTCGCCAACACGGGCCCCGATCTCTCGGCATCCGCCCCTCGTCGGCGCAGCTACGTCGCGCTCTTCCTGCTCGCGCCGGGTGTGCTCTACCTCGTCGCGACGTTCGTCGCGCCGCTCGTGTCGCTCGTGCTCACGAGCTTCAAGGAGCCGGGCGGCAACTTCGAGGTCGGCGAGTACGTGTACGCCTTCCGGTGGGAGAACTACCTCGAGGTCTTCGAGCGTTTCGGGGAGATCTTCCTGCGCACCTTCGGGTACTCACTGCTCGCGACGATCTTCGCGCTCATCATCAGCTACCCGCTCGCGTACTTCATCGGCGTGACGCTCCGGCGGTTCCCGCTCTGGCAGAGCCTCGTGCTCATCCTCGTGATCGCGCCGTTCTTCATCAGCTTCCTGCTGCGCACGCTCGCCTGGAAGGCGATCTTCGCCGACGAGGGACCGGTCGTGAGCCTCCTGCAGGCGATGGGGATCCTCGGCCCCGAGGACTACCTCAACGGCACGGCCTTCACCGTGGTCTTCGGTCTCACCTACAACTACATCCCGTTCATGACGCTGCCCATCTACGCCTCGCTCGAGCGGCTCGACCTCCGGTACGTCGAGGCGGGCGGCGACCTCTACGCGGGCCCCGCCCAGCGGTTCTCGCGCATCATCCTGCCGCTGTCGCTCCCGGGCGTCGTGTCGGGCACGCTGCTCACCTTCATCCCCGCCTCGGGCGACTACGTCAACGCGAGCAAGGACTTCCTCGGCTCGACGAACACCGTCATGGCGGGCAACGTCATCAACGACCTCTTCTTCCAGAGCTTCTACCCGGTGTCGGCGGCGGTGTCGATCCTCCTCATGATCGCCATCCTCATCCCCGTCATCGCGTACGTGGCCAAGAGCGGATCGGAGGACCTGCTGTGACGACGCAGGAGGCCGCGGCGATCGCGGAGGGCGCCCAGGCGCCGCGGACCCGCCGGCGAGCCCGCAGCGGGCGCGGCGGCGCGGGCTCGTGGGTGGTCGGCGCGTACTCGTTCCTCGCCCTCGCGATCATGATGATCCCGATCGTCTACACGATCGTGTTCTCGTTCAACGACGCGCGGCGCACCAACATCGTGTGGCGCGGGTTCACGCTCGACAACTGGCTGGGGATCTGCAACGACCCGCGCGTGTGCGAGTCGTTCGGCAACAGCATCCTCGTGGGCGTCGTCGCGACCCTCGTGGCGACCACCCTCGGCACGATGATCGCCATCGCGATCGTGCGCTACACCTTCCGGATGCGCACGCTCGTCACGGTGCTGCTGTTCCTGCCGATGGCGACCCCCGAGGTCGTGCTCGGCTCGGGCCTCGGCTCTCAGTTCGTCAACATGGGCGTCGAGCGCGGCCTATGGACGATCATCGTGGCCCACATCATGTTCTGCATCAGCTTCGTCGTCGTGACGGTCCGGGCCCGCGTCGCGAGCCTCGACCCGTCGCTCGAGGAGGCCGGACGCGACCTCTACGCGAGCCCCGGCCAGGTGTTCTGGCGCGTGACGCTGCCGCTGCTCATGCCGGGCATCCTCGCCGCGGCGCTCCTGTGCTTCGCCCTCAGTTTCGACGACTTCATCATCACGAACTTCGTCTCCGGCAACGCCGAGACCTTCCCGAAGTTCGTCTACGTCGCGGCGAGCCGCGGCATCCCGCCGCAGTCCAACGTCATCGCATCCGCGGTGTTCTTCCTCGCGATCATCCTCGTGGTCGTGGCGCAGCTCTCGGCCGGCGCCCGCCGCCGGAAGCTCGCGAAGACGGGATAGGAATGTACGAAGATCGCGCGCGCCTCACGAAGCTGTGGGAGGCGGAGCTCGAGCTGTTCCGACGGCTGCACCCGCGCTCGGGTGAACTGTGGCAGCAGGCGCGGGAGCACCTGCCGGGCGGCGTGCCCATGCTGTGGATGTCGAAGTGGCCCGGGGACTGGCCGGTGTACGTCGAGGAGGCCGCCGGCGCGCACTTCCGGTGTGCGGACGGGATCGACCACGTCGACCTGTGCCTCGGCGACACGGGGGCCATGGTGGGCCACGCGCCCGCCGCATCCGTCGCCGCCATCACGGAGCGCCTCGCCCGCGGGTCGACGTTCATGCTGCCGACCGAGGATGCCGCGGTCGCGGCGTCGCTGCTCGCCGAGCGCTTCGGGCTGCCGGAGTGGCAGTTCACGCTCACGGCGACCGACGCGAACCGCCACGTGCTGCGCTACGCGCGCCAGGCCACGGGACGGCGCAAGGTGCTCGTGATCGACTACTGCTACCACGGCACCGTCGACGAGGCCTACGCGACCCTCGACGAGCGCGGACGCGTCGTATCGCGTCGGCGCAACATCGGCCCGCCCGTGCCGCTCGACGAGACGACGGTCGTCGTCCAGTTCGACGACATCGCGGGCCTCGAGGCCGCGCTCGAGACGGGCGAGGTCGCCGCGGTGCTCGCGGAGCCCGCGATGACGAACATCGGCATCGTGCTCCCTCCGGACGGATGGCACGAGGCCGTGCGCGCCGCATGCGACCGCACGGGCACGGTCCTCGTCATCGACGAGACGCACACGCTGTGCGCGGGACCGGGCGGCATGACCGCCCGCGACGGCCTGCGACCCGACGTCGTCGTGGTCGGCAAGACGATCGGCGGCGGCATCCCCGCGGCGGCGTGGGGGATGACACGCGAGCTCGCCGACCGCGTGCGCGACAGCCTCGACTGGGCCGGGGAGGGGCGTGAGGATCTCGACGTCGGGGGAGTCGGCGGAACCCTCGCGGGCAACGCCGTGTCGATGGCGGGCATCCGCGCGACGCTCTCCGAGGTGCTGACACCCGAGGTCTACCCCGGCATGATCGCGCGGGCCGCCGAGTGGACCGCGGGCGTGCAGGCCGCGATCGACGAGTTCGGGGCGCCGTGGCAGGTCACCCAGCTCGGCGCGCGCGCGGAGTACAGCTTCCGGCCCGAGGCGCCCGGCAACGGCCGCGAGGCCGCGGAGGCGGACGACTTCGAGCTGCAGCAGTACCTGCACCTGCACGCGCTCAACCGCGGCATCCTCATCACGCCGTTCCACAACATGGCGCTCATGTCGCCCGCGACCACCTCGGCCGACGTGGACCGGCACACGGAGGCGTTCCGCGAGGCGGTCGCGTCGCTGTACTGAGGGCCGCGATACGCACCTGCGCCGCGGCATCCGGCCGGCGGGGTGACGTGCGGCTCGGGATCCTCAGAAGGCGGGACGCAGCGACGTGGAGGGGTCGTCGATGGCCGAGATCACGTCGTCGGCGACCTCTCGCGACAGCAGCCCCTCGCGCGCGAGCAGCTCGAGTCCCACGGGTGTCGTCGGCCGGTGGGCGCCGTCGAGCGCCTTGACGGCGACCGCCTCGCCGCCGGGCGTGACGAGCACGAGGACCCCCTCGGCGCCGAGCTTCGCGACGAGTCCCGTGCGCTCGATCGTGACGGTGTTGGTGCGCCCTGCTCCGTCGAGCGCCCACGGGTGGCGCCTGATCGCGTCGCCGAGCGTCGTCCCTTCCCGCGCGGTGTGCGAGGCGGCCCGCGCGAGGCCCGCGAGGCTCACGGTCGGGACGGGCGCGCCGCAGCCGTCGACCCCGACGTGCGCGATGCTCTCGCCCGTCGTGCGCTCCACGACCGCGAGCACGTGGCGCTGCAGGGGGTGGTGCGGGTCGAGGTAGTGCTCGAGGTCCCAGTCGTGCGCGACGCACGCCGCGAGGAAGGCCGCGTGCTTGCCAGAGCAGTTCATCGTGACGCGTCGGGGCTCGGATGCCGCGCTCCGTGCCGCGGAATCGGCCGGCCAGGCGGCGGGGCACCGCAGCGCCCTCTCGTCGAGGCCCGCGCGCGCGAGCATCCGCTCGACGACCGCGACATGCTCCGGGGTGCCCGCGTGGCTTGCAGAGGAGAGCACGGTCTCCTCCTCGTCGAGCACGACGCCGAGCAGCTCGACGGCCGTCGCCTGCACGAGCTTGAGGCTCGAGCGCGGGTACACGAGGGCGTCGGGGTCGCCGAGCGCCCGCACGATGCGCCCCTCGGCGTCGACGAGCACGGCCGCGCCGAGGTGGCGGGACTCCGGCCATCCGGAGCGCTCCACGACCGCGAGCTCGACCGACGCGTCGGCATCGAGAGGACGGGTCACGCGAGCGCTGCGGCGAAGGACTCGTCGAGCACGCCGACGGCGTCGGCGAGCAGGGCGTCGTCGAGCGCGAGACTCGGCAGGAACCGCAAGACGTTGCCGTACGTGCCCGCGGTCAGCACGAGCACGCCGCGCTGCGCCGCCTCCGCCGCGATCTTGCCGGGGAGGTCCGCGCGGGCTTCGCGCGTCTCGGGGTCGAGCAGCTCGACCGCGAGCATCGCGCCGATGCCGCGTACCTCGGCGATCACGGGGTAGCGCTCGCGGAGCGCTTCGAGAGCGGGGCGCAGGCCCGCCTCGATGCGGGCGGCCTCTGCGAGGAGCCCGTCGCTCTCGATGCGCTCGAAGACGGCGACCGCCGCGGCGCACGAGACGGGATTGCCGCCGAAGGTGCCGCCGAGTCCGCCGGGCTGGGACGCGTCCATGATCTCCGCACGGCCCGTGACGCCCGCGAGCGGCAGACCGCCCGCGATGCCCTTCGCCGAGAGCACGATGTCGGGCACGAGGCCGAAGTGCTCGCTCGCGAAGTAGGCGCCCGTGCGTGCCATCCCCGACTGGATCTCGTCCGCGATGAACACGATCCCGTTCGCCGTGCACCACTCCTGCAGGGCCGGCAGGTAGCCGTCTGCCGGCACGATGAAGCCGCCCTCGCCCTGGATGGGCTCGACGACGAGGCACGCGAGATCGGATGCGCCGACGGTCTTCTCGAGGTAGCCGATCGTGCGCGCGGCCGCCTCGGCGCCCGAGAGCCCGTCGTGCAGGGGGTAGGAGTTCGGGGCGCGGTAGATGTCGCCCGCGAACGGCCCGAACCCGAGGGCGTAGGGCATGGCCTTGAAGTTCATGGCCATCGTGAGGTTCGTACGACCGTGGTAGGCGTGCTCGAGCACGGCGACGCCCGCGCGGCCGGTGTACTTGCGTGCGATCTTGACGCCGTTCTCGACCGCTTCGGCGCCCGAGTTGACGAGCACGGTCTTCTTCGCGAAGTCGCCGGGCGTGTGCTCGGCGAGGAGCTCGGCGACGCGCACGTACTCCTCGTAGGGCGTCACGGTGAAGAGGGTGTGGGTGAGTTCGCCGAGCTGGCCCGCCGCGGCCGCGACGACCGCGTCGTCGGTGTGGCCGATCGTCGTCACGCCGATGCCGGCGCCGAGGTCGATGAACTGGTTGCCGTCGACGTCCGCGAGGATGGCGCCGTGCGCCCGCTCGATGAAGACGGGCAGGGCGCTCGAGACGCCGTCCGACACCACCTGGCGGCGTCGCTCCTGGAGCTCGATCGACCGCGGTCCGGGGATTGCGGTGACGATGCGCCGCTCGTTGGCGAGCGGCACTACCGTGGGAGAGGTCAGCGTGTCGGTCATGGCTGCGATCCTACTCCGCGCGCGAGACCCTCGATGCTGCTGATTCCGTAGCCGTGGCCTGTTCAGAGTAAGGATTCGGATGGATCACCACCACCATTACGCGGTTTCAGTCGAATGGACCGGCAATCGCGGAACCGGCACCTCGGGCTACCGGGCCTACGGCCGCGACCACGTCGTGCGCGCGGAGGGCAAGCTCCACGAGCTCTCCGGGTCGAGTGACCGTACCTTCCACGGCGATCGCGAGCGCTGGAATCCCGAGGAGCTCCTGCTCGCGGCGCTCAGCCAGTGCCACATGCTCAGCTACCTGCACGTCGCATCCTCGCGCGGCATCGTCGTCGTCGCGTACAGCGACGACGCGACGGGTGAGATGCGTCAGACCGGGAACGGAGGGGGCCGCTTCACGGAGGCCACCCTCAACCCGGTCGTCACGATCGCGGCGGGCGACCCCGCGGACGCCCTCGACGCGCACCACGAGGCGGCCGAGAAGTGCTTCATCGCGGCGTCGGTCAACTTCCCCGTGCATCACGTGCCGCGGATCGTGCTCGCCGACGACCCGGCGGGCGCCTAGGACTCGGGCGCGGAGCGGCTGTCGAGCTGCGAGTACAGCTCGGCGCGCTGGGCGTCGAGCGCCTGCAGCTCGGAGAGCTTCTCGTTGTAGGCGTCGACGTCGGCGTTGAGTTGAAGCCGCTCGACCTCGAGCGCGTCCTGACGCGAGAGCAGGGCGGCGCGTTCCCGCTGGAACTGCTCCTGCGAGGAGAAGGCGCCCGGCACGTCCGCGCGACGGTTGAAGTCGTCGATGTCGGCGTTGAGCTCGTCGAGGGCGGCGTCGTAGGAGGCCGACCGCTCCTGGAGGTCGACGAGGCCCGCGTCGAGCTCCGCGCTCAGCTGGTCGATGCGCGCGGAGTACTCGTCGAGCTGCGCCGTGCGGGCAACCTCGAAAGCGACGACGCGCGATCGGTCGACGAAGAACTGCGCGTAGTGCTGCTCGAGCTCCGTCGGGAGCTCCGCATAGCCCGTGCCGAGCCGCGAATGCCACTCGTCGGCGTGCTGGGACTCCTCGTAGCTCTCGACCGTCGCGATGTTCGCGTCGTCGTCGGGGAGCCCCGCGACGAACTCCGCGACGAGCGCGTCGATGCGCGCCCGCTCGGCGGGAGACATCCGCTCGTACGCGGCGTGCAGCAGCTCGTGAGCCGCCGTCGCCTCGATCGTGCCGGCGAGGCGCTCGTCGGTGACCTCGTAGACGTAGATCGTGCCCGCGCCGTAGCAGCCGAGCACGACCCCGCCTTCGAGGGGGCAGTGCTGCTGGAAGTCCGCCGCGCGGTCGATGCGCGGTCGGCTCGCGAAGAAGATGCGGCGACCCGTCTCGGTGAGGGTGAGCTCCTGCGCGAGCTCCTCGATGCGCTCGCTCGGGGGCTCCGTCCACACGACCCACTGGTCGGCGTAGGCCTGACGTCGTTGGGCATCCCACGGCGCCGCGACGACGACGGCGGCGGCGAGGGCGATGACGAGGGCGATGCCCGCCCAGCGCCCGCCGCGTCGACGGCGCCGACGCGGCCGGGTGGGTGCGGCGACGGGTTCCCCGGGGGAGGGGAACGGATCGGTCGCCGGATGGTTCCAGCGGTCGGTGAGCTCGTCGGCCATGTCGTCCTACAGGGCGGCGAGAGCCTCTTCGAGCACGCCCGCGGCGTCGTCGATGAGCGCATCGCTGATGACGACGCTCGGCAGCAGGCGCAGCACGGAGTCCCACGAACCCGCGTCGAGCGGAATGACGCCGTTGGCCGTCGCGTGCCGGAGGACGGACGCGAGGGCGGGGGCGTTGGGCCTCGTCGTACCGGGCTCGACGAGCTCGATGCCGAACATCGCGCCCTTCCCGCGCACCTCTCCGACGACGCCGAAGCGCTCGGGCCAGTCGCCGATCCGGGCGCGGATGCTGCGCTCGACGCGCTGCGCCTCGGCGATGAGCCCGTCGCGCTCGATGATCTCGAACACCTTGAGGGCGGCGGCCGTCGAGACGGGGTTGCCGCCGAAGGTGCCGCCGATGCCGCCGGGCTGCACGGCGTCCATGATGTCGGCGCGCCCCGTGACGGCGGCGAGCGGGAGGCCGCCCGCGATGCCCTTCGCGCTCGTGACGAGGTCGGGCACGACTCCGTGGTGCTCGATCGAGTACCACGCGCCCGTCCGCGCGATGCCCGCCTGGATCTCGTCGGCGACGAAGACGATGCCGTTCTCCTCGCAGAACCGCTTGATGGCCGCGAAGTAGCCGGGCGCGGGGATGACGATGCCGCCGTCGCCCTGGATCGGCTCGGCGAAGAACGCGGCGACCTCGGTCGCGCCGATGTGGGTCTCGATGTAGTCGATCGTGCGGGCCGCGGCCTCTTCGCCCGTGAGCCCGTCGCGGAAGGGGTAGGAGACGGGCACCGAGTACAGCTCGCCGGGGAACGGGCCCATGCCCGCGCGCTCCGGCCAGGGGCGATACGTCATGGCCATCGTCAGGTTGGTGCGGCCGTGGAAGGCGTGGTCGAGGCTCACGATCGCGCGGCGCCCCGTGAAGCGTCGCGCGATCTTGACGGCGTTCTCGACGGCCTCCGCACCCGAGTTCACGAGGATCGTGTGCTTCTCGAAGTCGCCGGGGGTGATCTCGGCGAGCTTCTCCGCGACGCGCACGTAGTTCTCGTACGGGGTGACCGTGAAGAGCGTGTGCGTGAGCTTGGCGGCCTGCTCGGCGACCGCCTCCGCGACCTCGGGGTGCGCGTGGCCGATCGTCGTCACGCCGATGCCGCAGCCGAGGTCGATGAGCTGGTTGCCGTCGACGTCGACGAGGATCGCGCCCGAGCCGCGGTCCATGTAGATGTTCGCGAGCGTGCCCGCGCCGCGGGAGACGGACGCCACCCGCCGCTCCTGCAGTTCGCGTGACTTCGGGCCGGGCAGTTCGGTGACGAGCTTGCGCTCCTGGGGCACGCTGAAGGCCATGGCCACGAGTCTAGGCCGCGCCCCCTGGACCGCCGCCGCGCCCGGCCGCACGATGCACACCTCGTACCGAGGTTCCATGAGGGAGGATGGAGCGTCCCGCACCGCATCCTCGAGGAGTCCCCGTGCCCCGCGTCCTTCCCGTCCTGACCGTCGCAGCCCTCGCGGTCGCTCTCGCGGGCTGCGCCGGGGGCGACCCCGGCACGAGCTCGTCGCCCACGCCGTCCGCCTCGGGCGATCGCGAATGCGCCACGCCGGGCAAGGGCACCGAGAAGGTCGACGTCACGGGCGAGTTCGGCGCCGTGCCCACCGTCACGGTGGATGCGCCCATCGAGGTCGACCACACCGAGCGCCGGGTGCTCATCGAGGGCGACGGCGAAGAGGCCCGCTTCGGCGACACCGTGCTCGTGGACTTCACGCTCTACAACGCGACGACGGGCGACGCCTCGACGCAGACCGACTACGCCGAGGGGCGTCAGGCGGAGTTCGTGCTCAACGAGGCCGCGTTCATTCCCGGCCTCGTCAAGACGATCGAGTGCTCGACGGCCGGTTCGCGCGTCGTGGGCGTCGTGCCCTCGTCTCAGGCGTTCGGCGAGAACGGCCTCGCCGACTACGGCATCTCGGCGGGCGACACCGTCGTGTTCGTCGTCGACGTCGTCGCGGTCGAGGGGCCGCTCACGCCCGCCGCGTGGACGGAGGGCGTCCCCACCGTCGAGCGCGACGCCGACGGCATCCCGACCGTGACGCTCCCGGGTGGCGACAAGCCGACCGAGCTGCTGGAGGCTGTGCTCGAGGAGGGCGACGGTGCGACCGTCACGGCGGGCGACAGCGTCAAGGTCGACTATCAGGGCATCAGCTGGGACACGGGCGAGGTGTTCGACCAGAGCTTCGGGAAGAGCCCCGCGACGTTCTCCACGACCCAGGTCGTCGAGGGCTTCGGCGCGGCGCTCATCGGCCAGAAGGTCGGCTCGACGGTCATCGTCGTCATCCCGCCGGAGCTCGCCTACGGGACCGACCCGCAGGCCCACGCCCTCGGGGGGCAGACGCTCGTGTTCCTCGTCGACATCCTCGGCGTGAACGAAGGCTGAGGCGCGCCGCTCGCTAGGCTCGCGGCATGAGCCGTCGCCGCGTCCTCGTCCTCGGGTCCACCGGATCGATCGGCGTCCAGGCGCTCGAGGTCATCGCGACGAACCGTGAGCGCTTCGAGCTCGTCGGTCTCGCCGCGGGCCGCAACGCCGAGGCGCTCGCGCGTCAGGCGGCCGAGACGGGCGTGACCCGTACGGCGCTCGGCATCGACGAGGCGGTAGCCCTCGTCCGCGACGTCGAGGCGGACGTCGTGCTCAACGGCATCACCGGCTCGGTGGGCCTCGCCGCGACGCTCGCGGCGCTCGAGACGGGCGCGACGCTCGCGCTCGCGAACAAGGAGAGCCTCATCGTCGGCGGCGAGCTCGTGCTCGCGGCGGCGGCACCGGGCCAGATCGTCCCCGTCGACTCCGAGCACTCCGCCCTCGCACAGGCCCTCCGCGCGGGGGAGCACCGCGAGGTGCGCCGACTCGTCGTGACGGCGTCCGGCGGCCCCTTCCGCGGCCGCACGCGCGAGCAGCTCGCCGAGGTGCGCCCGGAGGACGCGCTCGCGCATCCGACGTGGGACATGGGGCGCGTCATCACGACGAACTCGGCGACCCTCGTGAACAAGGGCCTCGAGGTGATCGAGGCGCACCTGCTCTTCCGCATCCCCTACGAGCGCATCGACGTCGTCGTGCACCCGCAGTCGATCGTGCACTCGATGGTCGAGTTCGTCGACGGGTCGACGATCGCGCAGGCATCGCCCCCCGACATGCGGTTGCCGATCTCGCTCGCGCTCGACTGGCCGCATCGCGTGCCCGGTGCGGGTACGCCGATCGACTGGACGACCGCGCAGCAGTGGACGTTCGAGCCGCTCGACGACGAGACGTTCCCGGCTGTCGCGCTCGCCCGCCGCGTGGGCGAGCTCGGCGGCACGTACCCCGCCGTGTACAACGCCGCGAACGAGCAGGCGGTCGACGCCTTCCACGCACGCCGCGTGCCGTTCCTCGGGATCGTGGAGACCATCCGGCGGGTCGTCGAGGCGCACGAGCCCGGGCCTGTCACCCTCGAAGGAGTTCTCGCCGCCGAGGGGTGGGCGCGCGACGAGGCCGACCGGTTGCTCGCGGGAGGGGTGAACGGATGACGAAGCGGTTCATCGGGGGATCGGCGGCCGTCGCGCTCGCCGCGGCCGCACTCACCGCGCTCGGCATCGCGCAGCCCGCGGCGGCGTGCGCCTGCGGAGCCCCGACGCCCCCCGACGGGGTGAGCGTCTCGGTCGGGGAGGAGCACGCGCTCGTGACCTTCGACGGGACGACGGAGCGCATCGACATGGTGCTCGACATGCTCGCCGACGGCGCGGACACGGGACTCGTCGTGCCGACCCCGTCGCCGGCGACCGTGAGCCTCGGCGAGAAGTCGGTCTTCGAGGCGCTCGTGCGTCAGACCGCGCCCGTCGTCGAGACGGCCGAGGACTGGTGGGGCGGCGCGGGCGACGGCTCCGCGGGGGCGGCTCCCGAGGTGCTCTCGGAGGTCGACCTCGGGCCGATCTCCGCTGTGACGCTCGCCGCATCCGACGCCGCGGGGCTCGAGGGGTGGCTCGCCGCGAACGGCTACGGCATCGACGCGTCGGTGCGCTCGCTCTTCGCCGACTACATCGCACGCGGATGGTCGTTCTCCGCCTTCAAGCTCACGGGCGAGGAGCCGCTCGACGGCGCGCTCGATCCGGTGCGCCTCGAGTTCGCGACCTCGGAGATCGTGTACCCGCTCCTGCTGTCGCAGGCCGCCCAGACACCGCAGACCGTGCGGCTCTACCTCTTCGGCGACCAGGGCATGCAGGCGGCGTTCCCCGACGGGACGGTCGCGGGCGATGTCGTGTGGGCCGGGAGCGTCACCCAGCCGGGCCTCGCCCAGTTCGGGCCCTACCTCACGGTCGTCGAGGCGTTCTTCCCGGACCCCGCGTCGCAGATCACGGGCGACCTCACGATCACCTCGACGGGTGCGCGCTCCGACTACGCTCCCGTCGAGCTCCGCACGAAGTCCGTGACGATCGGGGGAGTGCCGCTCGGACAGGCGATCGTGGGGGTCGCGTCGATCTTCGGGCTCATGCTGCTCATCGTCGTGCTCGGCTCGATCGTGCACGCCCGTTCGGAGCGACGCCGCAAGCGCGTCTACTAGTCCCGGCGGCCGTCCGGCCCCGCTTCGGCGCGCTCCCAGCGCGCGTGCCCTAGCCTGTCGCCGTGGAAACCGTGCTGCTCTACGTGCTCGGCGTCATCATCGTGGCGGTCGGGCTCGCGCTGTCGATCGGTCTCCACGAGCTCGGCCACCTCATCCCGGCCAAGCGCTTCGGCGTGCGCGTCGACAAGTACATGATCGGCTTCGGACCCACGGTCTTCTCGCGTCGGCGCGGGGAGACCGAGTACGGGGTCAAGCTCGTCCCGCTCGGCGGCTTCGTGTCGATGTCGGGCATGTACCCGCCCGCCCACGCCGGCGAGGGAGCGCGCACCTCGAGCACGGGCTTCTTCGACACCCTCGTGCAGGATGCGCGCGATCAGTCCGCCGAGACGATCGCCCCCGGCGACGAGGATCGCGTCTTCTACAAGCTCCCGGTGCACAAGCGCATCATCATCATGCTCGGCGGGCCCGTCATGAACCTCCTCATCGCGATCGTGCTCTACGCGGTCGTGCTGTGCGGGTTCGGCGTCTACCAGTACTCGACGACGCTCGGGAGCGTGAGCGAGTGCGTCGCGACCGACGCCTCCCAGACGGAGTGCACACCCTCCGATCCGGCAGCCCCCGCCGCCGAGGCGGGGCTGCTTCCCGGCGACCGGCTCGTCTCGATCGACGGGGCCGACATCACGAGCTGGGATCAGGCGTCCGGCATCATCCGCTCCCACCCGG
The DNA here is from genome assembly GCA_023428065.1 of Actinomycetes bacterium. Classification (GTDB taxonomy): domain Bacteria; phylum Actinomycetota; class Actinomycetes; order Actinomycetales; family Microbacteriaceae; genus Homoserinibacter. The sequence goes on from JAEYZI010000006.1 coordinate 44,361, forward strand.
GCGACCCGATCGAGTTCGTCGTGGACCGGGACGGCGAGCGTCTCGCACTCGAGGTGACACCCCTCCTCAGTGAGCGACCCGTGACGGACGCGACGGGCGCGCCCGTCGTCGACGCGGACGGCGAGCCCGTCACCGAGCAGGTGGGATTCATCGGAGTGGGGCCCGCGACCGAGAAGGTGCAGCAGCCCGTGACCGCCGTGCTGCCCGCGGTGTGGGACAACTCGGTCGCCGTCGGCAAGATCATCGTCACGCTCCCGCAGCGCCTCGTCCAGGTCGCGCAGGCGGCCTTCGGCGGAGACGAGCGCGATCCGAACGGCCCCATCAGCGTCGTGGGTGTCGGGCGGCTCGCGGGGGAGATCTCCTCGCTCGATGCGGCGCCCGTCGCGGACCGCGCGGCGAGCCTCATCCAGATGCTCGCGGCGCTCAACGTCGCCCTCTTCGTGTTCAACCTCATCCCGCTCCTGCCGCTCGACGGCGGCCACGTCGCGGGCGCGATCTGGGAGGCGATCCGCCGCCGCATCGCGAAGCTGCGCGGCAAGGTGGATCCGGGACCCGTCGACATCGCGCGGTTCATCCCCGTGACCCTCGCGATCGTCGCCGTTCTCGGCATCTCGAGCGCGCTGCTCATCTACGCCGACATCGTCAATCCCGTCACGCTCCGATAGCTCCTCGCGGCCGTCGGGGGCCGGTGGCAGGATGCCGACATGGCCGACGAGCTGCGGGTGGTGCCCGCGAACGAGGCGAGCTGGGACGAGCTGCAGACCGTGTTCGGTACGCGGGGGGATGCAGCGTCGTGCCAATGCCAGTGGTTCCAGCTGCGCGACCGGGACTTCACGCCGATGCCGCGTGAGGAGCGGGCGGCCCGGTTCCGCGATCAGACGTCGTGCGGGCATCCGGACGCCGCGGTCACGAGCGGCATCGTCGCGTTCCGCGGCGACGAGCCGGTGGGCTGGTGCGCCGTGCAACCGCGGGCCGACTACATCCGGCTCACGCGGATGCGCGTGCCCTGGGAGGGGCGGGCCGAGGACCCGGCCGACGAGGGGGTGTGGGCGATCGTGTGCTTCGCGATCCGGGCGGGCCACCGTCGGCGCGGGGTCGCGACGGAACTCGCGGTCGCCGCGGTCGAGCACGCGCGGGCCCGCGGTGCCCGGGCGGTCGAGGCGTACCCGAAGCAGCTCGCCCCGGGGAAGCAGGAGATCGCGGGCGAGCTCTACGTGGGCACCCCCGGCATGTTCGAGGCGGCGGGGATGCGCATCGTGTCGCGCCCGACGCTCCGCCGGCTCGTCATGCGCCGCGACTTCGCGTGATCCGCTCGCTGGCGACGGTGCTCGACGCGGCCCCCACGAGTTCGGGCTGGACCTCCCGCAGGCGCGCGCGGAGTGCGCCGACGAACGCCTCGATCGCCGGCTGCCGGAAGGTGTCGGCGCGCGCCACGAGCCAGTAGGGGAGCGTGCGCGCGATCCGGTCGGGGAAGAGCCGCACGAGGTCGGGGTGACGGTCGGCGAGGAAGCACGGGAGCAGGCCGAAGCCCGCGCCCGCGCGCGTGGCCTCGACGTGCACGTAGACGTTGGTGCTCGTGACGGCGTCGAACATCGCGGGAATCGACCGGCGTGCGTCGTCGAGGCTGTCGACGTGCAGCATCGACTCGATGAAGTACACGAGCGGCTCGCCTGTGAGCGCGCTCGGCGACTCCGGCACGCCCCTGCGTGCGAGCAGCTCGCGGCTCGCGTAGAGGCCGAGCGCGTAGTCGGCGAGCTTGATCGCCTCGGCGCGCCGCACCTCCGGTCGGCCCACGACGACCTCGAGGTCGGCCGCCGCGCGCTGGCGGGATGCCTGCCGGGTGACGGCGACGATCTCGAGGGCGAGCTGCGGATGCCGTTCCCGCAGTCGGGCCATCGCGGGCGCCGCGATGTAGCCGCTGAATCCGTCGGTCGCCGAGAGGCGGATGAGCCCCGTGAGCTCCCCGTCGGGGTCGCCGCCCGTGAGACGCGTCATCGCCGTCTCGACCTCGCCCCCGACCGCGACGGCGCGCTCGCCGAGGGGCGTGAGCACCCACCCGGCCGGCCCCCGACGCAGCACGGCGCCCCCGAGCGCCGCCTCGAGCGCGGCGACGCGTCGCGCGATCGTCGTGTGGTTGACGCCGAGCTGCTGCGCCGCGGTCGTGTAGCGCCCCGTGCGCGCGACGGCGAGGAGCACGAGGAGGTCGTCGGGGCTCGGGGGGAGCGTGGAGAAACGAGCATCCATATGTGCAAGATCGCACACTCGGGCGCCCCTCGCCAGGGTGGTATCTGCACTAACGTGCACGACATGCGAGGAGGCATGACGGAGCTCACCGGGCGCCGCGCCGTGATCACGGGCGGAGGCAGCGGCATCGGGGAGGCGTGCGCCCACGCGCTCGCCGACCGCGGGGCCCACGTCGTCGTCGCCGACGTCGATCCGGAGGCCGCGCAGCGTGTCGCGGACGAGGTCGGCGGGGAGGCCTGGGTCGTCGACCTCACGGACACACGCCGCCTCGAGGGCGTGCGTCTCGACGCCGACGTCCTCGTCAACAACGCCGGCATCCAGACGGTCGCGCCGATCGAGGAGTTCGACCCCGCGCGGTTCCGCCTCATGCTCGACCTCATGCTCGTCGCCCCGTTCCTGCTCATCCGCGCCGCGCTGCCCGAGATGTACGCGCGCGGCTGGGGTCGCATCGTCAACGTGAGCTCGGTCCACGGCATCCGGGCGAGCGCCTACAAGTCCGCCTACGTCGCGGCCAAGCACGGCCTCGAGGGGCTCTCGAAGGTCACGGCGCTCGAGGGCGCGTCGCACGGTGTCACGAGCAACTGCGTCGACCCCGGCTACGTGCGCACGCCGCTCGTCGAGCAGCAGATCGCCGACCAGGCACGCGTGCACGGCATCCCCGAGTCGGAGGTCGTCGAGAGGGTCATGCTCACCGAGTCGGCCGTGAAGCGGCTGCTCGAGCCGGCGGAGGTCGCCGATCTCGTCGCGTGGCTGTGCGGACCGACCTCGGGCATGGCGACGGGCGCGTCGTGGGTGCTCGACGGCGGCTGGAGCGCGCGATGACGGCCCTCGCCGTGTGGCGCGCGGACGCCGTCCCGGTCGAGGGCGGCGGTCTCGTGCTCGGCGTCGCGGGCGACGCGGACGGGCCCGCCGTGCTCGCCCTCCACGGCACGACGGCGAGCCATCGCGCGTTCACGGCGCTCGCACGCCGCATCCCCGACCACCTGCTCGTCGCGCCCGACCTGCGCGGCCGCGGACGCAGCGCGGAACTGCCGCCGCCCTACGGTCTGCGCCGCCACGCCGACGACCTCGAGGCCGTGCTCGACGCGATCGGCGAGGAGCCCGTGACGGTCGTCGGCCACTCCCTCGGCGCGTTCGTCGCGGTCGCGCTCGCCGCGCGGGCGCCCGAGCGCGTGGCGCGGCTCGTGCTCGTCGACGGCGGGATGCCGCTGCGGCCGAGCGCGGACCGCCCCGTCGCCGAGGAGGTCGCCGCGGTGCTCGGCCCCGCCGCCGAGCGCCTGCGCACGGTGTTCCCCAGCCGCGACGACTACCACGCGTTCTGGCGTGCGCACCCGGCCATGGGGCCCGCGTGGGGCGCCGACCTCGCGGACTACGCCGACTACGACCTCGTCGAGGTGCCCGGTGGATTCCGCCCCGCCACGGCCGAGCGCGCGGTGCTCGAGGACGGGGCCGAGCTCTACGGACCCGACTGGTACCTCGACGCGCTGCGCGGCATCCGGGTCCCCGTCACGGTGCTGCGCGCGCCGCGCGACCTGCTCGACCGCGAAGGCGGACTCTATCCGCCGGGCGTGCTCGACGACGCCGCACGCCTCGTGCCGCAGCTCGAGCTCGTGGATGTCGCGGACGTCAACCACTACACGATCCTCGTCGACGGCCCCGGCCTCGACGCCGTGGTCGCGGCGATCGCCGCCCCACCGCACCCCGAACCGCCCCGACCATCAGCATCACCCGCACCGACCGAGACGAAGGAGTCCCGATGACCGCACCCGCCACCCTCCTCGACGGCATCGTCGCGCACCGCGTGACGACGCCCCGCCTGACCGCCAACGTGCTCGAGCGCCCGTCCGACGCGGCGGCCGACACGGTCGTGTTCGTGCATGGCAACGTGTCGTCGTCGCTCTTCTTCCAGCCGCTCATGCTCGAGCTCCCGGCGACCCTGCGGGCGCTCGCGATCGACCTGCGCGGCTTCGGCGACAGCGAGACGCTGCCCGTCGACGCGACGCGCGGCGTGCGCGACTTCTCGGACGACATCGCGAGCGTGCTCGACGAGCTCGGCATCGGATCCGCGCACATCGTCGGGTGGAGCATGGGCGCGGGCGTGCTCATGCAGCTCATGATCGACCGCCCCGAGCTCGTGCGCACCGCGACGCTCGAGGCGCCCGTCTCGCCCTACGGGTTCGGCGGCACGGGCGCCGGCGGCGTGCTCCTGACGCCGGACGCCGCGGGCACCGGCGGGGGAGCGGCCAACCCGGACTTCGTGGCCCGCATCGACGCCGCCGACACGGGCGACGAGGCGCAGACCTCGCCGCGCACCGTCTACCGCACCGCGTACGTCAAGCACCCCGAGGCGATCGCGCACGAGGACCTGTGGGTCGCGTCGATGCTGTCGACGAAGACGGGGGAGGACAACTACCCGGGCGATCTCGTCGCATCCGAGAACTGGCCGGGCTTCGGCGCGGGCACGCGCGGGGTGCTCAACACCATGGCGCCGACCCACTTCGACACGAGCGGCATCGTCGACATCGCGGCGAAGCCCCCGGTGCTGTGGATCCACGGTACCGACGACGCGATCGTGTCGGACGCCTCGTTCTTCGACCTCAACCACCTCGGCAAGCTGGGCGTCGTGCCGGGGTGGCCGGGCGACGAGGTCGCGCCCCCGCAGCCCATGAAGCAGCAGACGCGCGAGGTGCTCGCGCGGTATCGCGACGCGGGCGGCTTGGTCACCGAGCTCGAGCTCCCGGACTGCGGTCACGCGCCCCACCTCGACCGCTCCGCCGAGTTCCGCGAGGCCCTCGTCGCCCACATCGCGCGGTGAGCCGTTCACCGGCGGCACTCGGCCAGCGGTCCTAAGCTGGTCGAGTGCCCGCTGTGAACATCGGGATGCCGAAGCCTCCGCCCGAGGTGCTGGCTCCCCGCCGCAAGTCCCGTCAGATCAAGGTCGGGAAGGTTCTCGTCGGCGGCGACGCGCCGATCAGCGTCCAGTCGATGACGACGACGCCGACGACGAACATCAACGCGACGCTCCAGCAGATCGCCGAGCTCACGGCGTCCGGCTGCGACATCGTGCGCGTCGCCGTGCCGAGCCAGGACGACGCGGATGTGCTGCACATCATCGCGAAGAAGAGCCAGATCCCGGTCATCGCCGACATCCACTTCCAGCCGAAGTACGTGTTCCAGGCGATCGACGCGGGCTGCGCGGCGGTGCGCGTGAACCCGGGCAACATCCGTCAGTTCGACGACAAGGTCGGTGAGATCGCGGCCGCGGCGAAGGCCGCGGGCGTCTCGCTGCGCATCGGCGTCAACGCGGGCTCGCTCGACAAGCGCCTGCTCGAGAAGTACGGCAAGGCCACGCCCGAGGCGCTCGTGGAGAGCGCCGTGTGGGAGGCGAGCCTCTTCGAGGAGCACGACTTCCACGACTTCAAGATCTCGGTCAAGCACAACGACCCGATCGTCATGGTCAAGGCGTACCGGATGCTCGCCGAGCGCGGCGACTGGCCGCTCCACCTCGGCGTGACGGAGGCCGGCCCCGCGTTCCAGGGCACCATCAAGTCGGCGACGGCCTTCGGCATCCTGCTCTCGGAGGGTATCGGCGACACGATCCGCGTCTCGCTCTCGGCGCCCCCCGCCGAGGAGGTCAAGGTGGGCCTGCAGATCCTGCAGTCCCTCAACCTGCGCGAGCGCAAGCTCGAGATCGTCTCGTGCCCCTCGTGCGGCCGTGCCCAGGTCGACGTCTACACGCTCGCCGACTCGGTCACCGAGGGACTCAAGAACGTGACGGTTCCGCTGCGCGTCGCCGTCATGGGCTGCGTCGTCAACGGGCCCGGTGAGGCGCGCGAGGCGGACCTCGGGGTCGCCTCGGGCAACGGCAAGGGTCAGATCTTCGTGAAGGGCGAGGTCATCAAGACCGTGCCCGAGGCCGAGATCGTCGAGACCCTCATCGCCGAGGCGCGTCGCATCGCCGAGGAGATGGGCGCGGACGCCCCCGTCGGCGAGCCGGTCGTCGTCACGAGCTGAGATCGCGGCCGATCCGGCGCGGCTAAAGTGATCGGGTGCCCACGCTCCTGTCCCAGCTCTTCGTCCGCACCCTGAAGGAAGACCCCGCCGACGCCGAGGCCACGAGCCACAAGCTCCTCGTGCGCGCCGGGTACATCCGCCGCCAGGCGCCGGGGGTCTTCGCGTGGCTGCCGCTGGGGCTGCGCGTGCGCGCCAAGATCGAGCGCGTCATCCGCGAGGAGATGGCCGCAGCCGGTGCGCAGGAGGTGCTCTTCCCCGCGCTGCTTCCCCGTGAGCCCTATGAGGCGACGGGCCGCTGGGAGGAGTACGGCGACAACCTCTTCCGCCTGAAGGACCGCAAGGGCGTCGACTACCTGCTCGCTCCCACGCACGAGGAGGTCTTCACGCTGCTCGTGAAGGACCTCTACTCGTCCTACAAGGACCTCCCGCTCACGATCTTCCAGATCCAGGACAAGTACCGCGACGAGGCGCGACCCCGCGCGGGGCTCCTGCGCGGCCGCGAGTTCTCGATGAAGGACGCGTACTCCTTCGACTACACGGACGAGGGGCTCGACCTCTCCTATCAGGCGCAGCGCGACGCCTACGAGCGCATCTTCGCGCGGCTGGGCCTCGACTACGTCATCGTGCAGGCGGATGCCGGCGCGATGGGCGGCTCGCGCTCCGAGGAGTTCCTGCACCCGACGCCCATCGGCGAGGACACCTTCGTGCGCTCGCCCGGCGGGTACGCGGCGAACGTGGAGGCGTTCACGACGATCGTCCCCGAGCCGCTCCCCGTCGAGGGCCTGCCCGCGGCGGTCGTCCACGACACGCCCGACACCCCCACGATCGCGACGCTCGTCGACGTCTCGAACGCGAAGCTTCCGCGCGACGATCGCCCCTGGGCGGCGGCCGACACGCTCAAGAACGTCGTGCTGGCCCTCACCCACCTCGACGGCACGCGCGAGCTCGTGATCGTCGCCGTGCCCGGCGACCGCGAGGTCGACATGAAGCGCGCCGAGGTGGCGTTCGCCCCTGCGGGGGTCGAGCCCGCCACGGAGGCCGACTTCGACGCCAACCCGCTGCTCGTGAAGGGCTACATCGGCCCCTGGTCGCCCACCGGGCCCGTACTCGGCGAGGAGTCGGCGACCGGCATCCGCTACCTCGGCGATCCGCGCGTCGTCGACGGCACGAGCTGGGTGACGGGGGCCAACATCGAGGGCAAGCACGTCTTCGGTCTCGTCGCCGGGCGTGACTTCACCCTCGACGGCGTCGCCGAGATCGCCGAGGTGCGCGCGGGAGACCCCGCCCCCGACGGCTCGGGCCCCGTCGAGCTCGCGCGCGGCATGGAGATCGGCCACGTGTTCCAGCTCGGCCGCAAGTACGCCGACGCTCTCGGACTCAAGGTGCTCGACGAGAACGGCAAGCTCGTGACCGTCACGATGGGCTCCTACGGCATCGGCGTGACGCGCATCCTCGCGGCGATCGCCGAGACGACCGCCGACGACCGCGGGCTCCTGTGGCCGCGCGGTATCGCGCCGTTCGACGTGCACGTCGTCGCGACGGGCAAGGACGAGGTGGCGTTCGAGCTCGGGGCGCGCCTCGCCGGCGAGCTCGAGTCCGCGGGCTTCGAGGTGCTCTACGACGACCGGCCCAAGGTGTCGCCCGGCGTGAAGTTCGGCGACGCGGAATTGCTCGGCGTCCCCACGATCGTCATCGTGGGGCGCGGTGCGGCGGACGGCCTCGTCGAGCTGTGGGATCGCCGCTCGGGCACGCGCGTCGAGGTGCCCGCCGCCGAGCTCGTCGCGCGCTTCCAGGCCTCGCTCGACTGACCGGGGGAGCGCGGGCGTGCGGAGACCTGCTTCCCCGGAGGCGCTCGCCGTCGTCGTCGCGCTCGTCGCGGTCCCCGTCGTCGCCGTGCAGTCGGCGCTCCTGCTCTGCTGCGGCGTCGTCGCCGTCACCGGGATGCGCTCGGTCGCCGGTGGTCCCTGGCAGGAGGTGGGTCGAGGACGGCGGCCCGCGCGGCGCGCTCGATCGTGCCCTGGCCTCGAGCTACCGCCCCGTCGACAAGCGCTGGGCGAGGTCGACGGTGCGGATCTCGACCGTCGACGCGTTGCTCCTCGACGCGTGGCTCATCGTCGGAGGACTCCTGCGAGCGGCGCTCGGCGCCCTCCTCCTCGCGATCGTCTGACGAGGGGGCCGAGGGCGACTGCGCCCCCGGCCCCTCGACTCACCGCACGTCGTCGATGAAGGGCTCGATCTGCATCGGCTCCGGGAGCGCGATGACGCCCTCGACGAGCGAGACGATCGACGTCCAGAAACCGACCTCCGGGTTCTCGAACGCGTAGCCCGGCACGAGCCAGGCGTTGCCGTCGACGTCCCACAGCAGCAGCAGGGTCGTCTCGGCGCGCTCGAGCGTCACGGTCACGGTCTCGGGCGTCGGCTCGGGCGCGGGCTCGACGCCCGGCTCCACGGGATCGACGGCGGGGTCGCTCGGCTCGGTGCTCGGCGTCTCCGGCTCGGGAAGCACGACACCGGGATCACCCGGGTCCGCGGGCTCGCCGCCCGGCGCCGTGACGGGGTCGGATCCGTCGCCCGAGTCGGAGGCGGTGCCTCCCGCGGCGCTCCGGGCGATGCCCGCATCCGCGGCGAACGCGACCATGCCGCCGGCGAAGTCGGGCCCCGCCGCGCCGTACCAACGCCCGTCCGCGATGCGGTCGACCGCGGTCACGGCCGAGACGGTGTCGAAAGCGCCCCGCTCGATGACCTTCACCGTGTGGCCCGCGGCCCAGGAGATCTTGCCGAGCGGCGACCAGGCGACGCTGTACTCGAGGGCGGTGCGCGTGCCGTCGACGACGAGGTTCGCGCTCGCGTACGTCTGCCACGAGTCCGTGATCACCCGGATGTCGGACGGCGCGACGTCGAAACCGGTGGACGTGAAGAGCTCCGCGGCGAGTTCGCGCGCCTCGCTCTCGGAGGGCGCCTTCGACTCGGACGCGGGGATCTCGGGCTGCACGCAGTCCTGGTAGGTCTCGCCGGGCTGTCCGTCGGGCACGGCGACATCGGTGCACACCGGGTCGGGGTAGGCGGTCGGATCGTTGTACCACCAATCGCCCGTGCCCGACCAGCTCAGGGTGATCGAGGGACCGCTGCCGTCCTCGGGCCCCACCACGTAGCTCGGGTAGTCGGGGGTCGAGTACTGCGACTTCCCCGGCGTGCCCGGCACACCGAGTGCGTCGGCGGCGTCGGCGAGCACCTCGAGGGGCTCGCCCGTGCGGGTGAGCTGGTAGACGGTGCCCCGCCCGCCGTCGTCGGAGAGCCCCTGCCCGGCGACGTAGCGGTAGTCCACCCACCACGCGAGCTTGGTGTCGGACATCGCCGCGCCCTCCGTGCCGCCCGACGCCGCGACGGCGGTGAAGAGCGGCGCACGGGGCGCGAGCACCCCCGGCAGGACGAGCGCGCCGACGGAGACCGCGGCGACCGCGGCGACCGAGACGCCCGCCGCGCGTGCGGCGCGGCCCCGCCGCACGAGGCGCGGGGCGTGGCGGTCTGCGGCGCCCGTCACCAGGGCGGGGTCGAGCTCGGGGGCGTCGGGAACGGATGCGGCGCGCCGCAGGCGGGCCGCGGCGTCTTCGGAGAGGTCGTTCATACCCTGTCTATGTCGCGGGAGTCGCGGATCTTTCACCCGCGGCGTCCGGATGCCGTCCCGCCTGCGTGAGCGCCGCAGCGAGCGCCTTCTTCGCACGGTGCAGTCGGATGCTCGCGGCATTGGGCGTGATGCCGAGGACGATCGCGGCGTCGGCGACCGCGAGATCGTCGATCACGACGAGGGCGAGGATCTCGCGCTGCGCTCCCGTGAGGCCCCGCCAGGCGCGGGCGAGCTCGGGATCGCCCTCGAACGCGGCATCGGCGGCGGGGGCGGCGTCCGGCGCCGTGAACAGGGCGAGCGCGCTCGCGCGCACCGCGAGGCGCCTGCGGTGGTTCGCCACCTGATACGACGCGATGCGGTAGAGCCAGGGCAGTTCCTCGCCGGGGGCGACGGCGTCGCGCTTGCGCCACGCGATCGCGAAGACGTCGGCCGCGAGGTCCTCGACATCGGCGCGGTCCACGCGTCGCGCAAGGTACGCGCTCACGTCCGGGAGGTGCCGTCGGTACACGGCCTCGAACTCGGCGCGCGCATCGGGCATGCCTCCAGTGTGGCGTCCCGGTCGTCGTGGCGCCTCCCAACGTTCCCGGCTCGGCGGACGTCCGTGCCGTCATCCGGGCACCTCCGGTAGAGTGGGCGGTCGCGGCATGCAGGCGGCCGCTCGAGATCTGAATATCGGAGGCTGACGTGGACATCGACCTCGCCGTACTGCGGCTCATGGAGCGGGAGCGCGAGATCCCCTTCGACGAACTCGTTCAGATCATCGAACAGGCCATCCTCACGGCCTACCTCAAGCACACGGGCAAGGCGCCCGAGTCGGGTGCGCGCGCCGAACTCGATCGCAAGACGGGTCACGTGGCGATCTACGTGCCCGAGCTCGACGAGGAGGGCGAGGTCATCGGCGAGGCCGTCGACAGCCCCGACGACTTCGGTCGCATCGCCGCGTTCGCCGCGAAGCAGGTCATCAACCAGAGGCTCCGCGACATCGGCGACGACAAGGTGCTCGGCGAGTTCCGCGGCAAGGAGGGCGACATCGTCGCGGGCGTCATCCAGCAGGGGCCGAACCCCCGGATGGTGCACATCGACCTCGGAACCGTCGAGGCGATCCTGCCGCCCGAGGAGCAGGTGCCGGGCGAGGAATACCCGCACGGTCAGCGCATCCGCGTCTACGTCACGAGCGTCGCGAAGGGCCTCAAGGGGCCGTCGATCACCGTGAGCCGCACGCACCCGGGCCTCGTCCGCAAGCTCTTCGCGCTCGAGGTCCCCGAGATCGCCACGGGTGTCGTCGAGATCGCGTCGCTCGCGCGCGAGGCGGGTCACCGCACGAAGATCGCCGTGCGCGCCACCCAGCCCGGCATCAACGCGAAGGGCGCGTGCATCGGCGAGCTGGGGGCGCGCGTGCGCGCCGTCACGAGCGAGCTCGGCGACGAGAAGATCGACATCGTGGACTGGTCGGACGACCTCGCGACCTTCGTCGCCAACGCGCTGAGCCCCGCCAAGGTCACGAGCTCCTTCGTCGTCGACCCCGCGCTCAAGGCTGTGCGGGCGCTCGTGCCGGACTACCAGCTCTCGCTCGCGATCGGCAAGGAGGGTCAGAACGCCCGCCTCGCCGCGAAGCTCACCGGTGCGCGCATCGACATCCAGCCCGACTCCGTCATGGAGTCGTAGGGGCCGCGGCCGGAGACGGAACAGGGGAGGGGGTAGGATGGAGCCCGTCAGAACCTGCCTGGGTTGTCGGCAGCGTGCTCCCCGGACCTCACTCGTGAGGGTCGTCGCGCGCGACGGACGGGTCGCGGTCGATACCGCGGCACGACTCCCGGGTCGCGGCGCATGGGTCCACCCGGACCCCGGATGCGTCGCGAACGCCGTCCGGAGACGCGCTTTCGGGCGCGCGCTCCGCCAGGAAGGGCCGCTCGACGCGAGCGAGCTGACGAACCTCTATCCAGTCCCTGAAGAACAGGCTGAACGGCACATGGACAACTAATGAGCGGCTCGAAATGAGACCCCTCCACCCATAACGTCCGCTCCTGCCTGGAGCGGAACCAGACAGGAGAATTGTGGCCAACCCCCGCGTGCACGAGATCGCAGCAGAGCTCGGCATCGAATCCAACATCGCCCTTGAGAAGCTCAAGGAGATGGGCGAGTACGTGAAGTCCGCGTCCTCGTCGA
>JAEYZI010000028.1 GCA_023428065.1 Actinomycetes bacterium
GACCGGCACGACGAGCCCCGCGTCGGTCGCCACGGCGATGCCGACGTGCGCGCGCGAGAAGCGCGACACGCCCTCGTCCGAGAACCACGCGTTGACATCCGGATGCTCCACGAGGGTGCGGCCGACCGCCGCCACGAGGCGGTCGGTCACCGTGATGCCCTCGTCCTTGCGGCCGACGATCGCGCTCATGTCGACGCCGACGCTCAGCGAGAAGGCCGGCGCCTCCCACGCGCGCACCATGTGGCGCGCGGCCGACTTGCGGATGCCCGCCAGGGGCGTCGTGACGCCCCCGAGGAGCTCCGCGGCGCCCCCGACGCTCACTCGTCCGCCTCGATGACCGCGATGACGGTGCGCACCTCGACGGTCTCGCCCGCGGGGACCAGGATGTCGACGAGGGTGCCGGTCGCCGGCGACTCGAGCGTCTCCTCGACCTTCTCGGCCTCGATCTCCGCGAGCGGCTCGTCTTCGGCGACGTGATCGCCCACCTGCTTGAGCCACTCGACGATGGATCCTTCGCTCATGCCCATCCCCCACTGGGGAAGCAGAACTTCGACGCGTGCCATGTTTTCTCTCCTCTTGTGTCGCTCAGTTCGCGTGAGCCGGGGCGAGCCCCAGCACGCGGCGGGCCGCGGCGGCGATGCCGTCGCGGTTCGGGTACATCTGCTTCTCCAGCGCGGGGCTGAACGGGATCTGCATGTCGGGGGTGGTGACCCGCACGATCGGCGCCTTGAGCGAGTCGAAGACGTCCTCGGCGACCCGCGCGGAGATCTCCGCGGCGGCACCGCAGGTGCGGTGCGCGGGCTCGGCCACCACGAGACGGCCGGTCTTCACGACGGAGCGGAGGATCGCATCCGTGTCGAGCGGAACGAGCGTGCGGGGGTCGATGACCTCCGCCGAGACACCCTCCGCGGCGAGCGCGTCGGCCGCGGCGACCGCCTCCGGGACGGACCCGGAGATGGCGACGATCGTCACATCCGTCCCCTCGCGGGCGACGCGCGCGACGCCCAGCGGGATGCGGAACTCCTCATCCGGAACCTCCTCCTTGGTGCCCCACAGGAGGCACGCCTCGAAGGTCAGCACGGGGTCGTCGGAGTCGATCGCCGCGCGCAGGAGGCCCTTGGCGTCCGTCGGCGTCGCGGGAGCGATGACCTTGAGGCCGGGGACGTTCATGAACATCGGGTACGGGCGGTCGGAGTGGTGGGCGCCCGTGTTGAGCCCGTAGAACATGGCCGAGCGGAACACCACCGGCATCGAGGCCTGCCCGCCGAACATGTAGCGGTTCTTCGCGACCTGGTTCACGAACTGGTCCATCGCCATGTACAGGAAGCTCGAGTACGACAGGTCGACGATGGGGCGCAGGCCGGTCATCGCGGCGCCGGCGGCGAAGCCGACGATGCCCTCCTCCGAGATGGGGGTGTTCCGGATTCGGTTGGGGCCGAAGATCTCGAGGAAGTCGCCCTTGTCCTTGCGGGACTTGCCGCCGCCGGTGGTGCCGTAGACGTTCGCCTCGACGTCCTCGCCGATGATGATGACGCGCTCGTCAGCCTCCATGGCCTCGCGCTGGGCGGCGCCGATCGCGCCGAGGTAGCTCATGACGCTCATGCCGCGTTCTCCTGGTCTGTGTAGAGGTCGTCGAATGCGACGCTGGTCTCGGGGTAGGGGCTCTCGTCGGTGAAGCGCACGGCCTCGTCGACCTCGGCGCGCACCTCGGCGTCGAGGGCCTCGAGCTCCTCGTCGCTCACGCCCAGCTCGCGCAGGCGGTTCGCGAAGATGATGATCGGGTCGCGCTCCACCCAGGTCTGGCGCTCGGTCTCGTCGCGGTAGTCGGTGCCGATGCGCAGACCCTCGGAGTGCTCGTTGAAGCGGTAGGTCATGACCTCGACGAGCGAGGGACCCTCGCCCGCCCGCGCACGCTCGACGGCCGCGTGGGCCGCCTCGTAGACGGCGAGCACGTTCTGGCCGTCGTCGACGCGCACGCCGGGGATGCCGAATCCCGCGGCGCGCTCGAAGATCTGCCCGGAGGTCACCGTGTGGGCCGGGGTCGACAGGGCGTACTGGTTGTTCTCGCAGAGGAAGACGACGGGGAGCTTCCACACCCCGGCCATGTTCATCGACTCGTACAGGGAGCCCTGGTTCGCGGCGCCGTCGCCGAAGAAGGCCATCGACACGAGCGGCTTGCCGAGCACCTTCGCCGCGAGGGCCGCGCCTCCCGCGATCGGGATGGACGATCCGACGATGCCGGACTCGCCCAGGCTGCCGACCGCGAAGTCGGCGAGGTGGAGGGAGCCGCCCTTGCCCTTGCACACGCCGGTCGCCTTGCCGACGAGCTCCGCCATGAGCGGCCCGAGGGGCGAGCCCTTGCCGATCGGGTGGCCGTGGCTGCGGTGGTTGCCCGTCATGTAGTCGCCGTCGCGCAGCGCCATGGTGGCTCCCACGACCTGCGCCTCCTGCCCGATGCTCGTGTGCACGGTGCCGGGGATCTGACCGCGCTTGACCATGCGGGAGGCGCGCTCGTCGAAGTAACGGATCCGCGTCATCCTGCGCTGCATCTCGAGCAGCGTCTCGCGCGGAAGTTGTGTGGACACGTGGGTCACTCCCTGTTTCCTTCGGGTGATGAATGGATATTCATCACTGAATTCATATTCTCAGATTAGCGTACGCAGCCGGGTGCGTCGAGCATCACCAGGCGGTGTAGCCGCCGTCGATCAGCAGATCCTGCCCCGTACAGTACGACGCGGCAGGGGACAGCAAGAAGACGGCGGGTCCCGCCATCTCCTCGGGCTCCGCGAGACGGCCGATCGGCGTCTCGGCGGCGAACTCGACGACTTGCATCGCCACTTCGGGGCGCTTGTTCATCGCCGTGAAGGTGTATCCCGGGCTCAGCGAGTTCACCCGGATGTGCCGACTCGCCCACTCGACGGCGAGCGAGCGCGAGAGCTGCTTCACGGCGCCCTTCGCGCTGTTGTAGTGCACCTGCTGCAGGCCGCGGTGCGCCATCGATCCGGACATCGACGCGATGTTGACGATCGAGCCGCCGCCGTTGCGGAGCATCGCCCGCCCCTCGGCCTGGCAGCTCAAGAAGACGCCCGTGACGTCGATGTCGTACACGCGCTGCCACTGCTCGCGCGGCATCTCCTCGGCCGGTGCGGCGTTCGCGATGCCCGCCGAGTTGACCGCGTAGCGCAACTGCCCCAGCTCGCGTTCCGTGCGCGCGACCGCGTCGTCGAGCGCCGCGCCGTCCGTCACATCCCCCGCGATCGCGATGGCCCTGACCCCCAGGGCCTCCAGCTCCGAGCGGGTCTGCTCGAGGGCGTCGCCGGGCAGGTCGAACAGGGCGACGTCGCCGCCGTGCTCGGCGATCCCGATGGCGATCGCACGGCCGATGCCGGCTGCGCCGCCGGTGACGAAGGCGACTCCGTCGAGCTCGAAAGTGAACGAGGGCACTGCTTGACTCCGATCAGGTTGAAACGGGCGGGTCGCCCGGGGATTCGGCATCTGCCAACCGATACGCGGTCGACAGATCTGTGATGAGCACGTCGATCCAGCCGCCCTTCATCGCGGCGCGGATCGCCTCCGCCTTGCGGACGCCTCCCGCGATCCCGACCCGACGGGGGATGCTGCGGAGCGTGTCGGCGTCGATCCCGACGACGCGCTCGTCGAGCTCCGAGTCGACGTGGGCGCCCTCGGCGTCGAAGAACCGGGTGGCGACGTCGCCGACCGCTCCCTTCTCGGCGAGCAGCGCCAGCTCCTCGTCTCCGATCGCGTTGCCGGATATGCGCAGCAGCGGCGACGGGGCGACCGTGCCGATGCCGACGATGACGTCCGTCAGGCGGCTCCAGAGCCGCGCCGTGTCGCGCACGTGCGGGTCCTGGAAGAGGGTGTCGCGCGCGCTCTTCGACGAGACGATGCCGGGCGTGGGGAGGAAGACGGGGGTACCGCCGGTCAGTCGCGCGAAGCGATGCGTGAGCTGCGTCGCCTTGACCTGGACCTCCGGGTTCCCGACACCGCCCATGACCTGCACGATCGACTCGACCTGCTTGCGCTTGAGAGGCATCATCGCGTCCACGGTCGCGAGCAGCGTGGCGGACCACGACGAGAACCCCACGCGGGCGCCGTTCTCGAGCGTGGTCTCGAGATAGCCCGCGGCGGCGGCGCCGAGCCCCGCCATGAGACTGTGCTCGTCGGAGCCCGTCTCGACGACGATGACCTGCCGCATGCCGTAGCGCGCGGCGATGATCTCCTCGAGGTCGTTGAAGACGCCCTCGGGCGGGATCACGACGGTGCGGACGATGCCCTCTTCCTGGGCCTGCTTCAGCCAGCGGGAGATCCGTGACTGGGACAGGTGCAGCTTCTCCGCGATCGCCGGCTGGGTCATGCCCTGCTCGTAGTACATCCGCGCGACCTGCACGATCATCGCCTGGGGTTCACGACCCCCCGCACCGGTCATCATCACCGGGCCTCGGCCGTCTCGTCAGAATGAATATTCATGTCTAATCATTAGCGCAGAACGTCAGCTCGCGGCGTAATGCATGACGCGATCCGCGGTCGCCTCCTCGGCGGTGAGCGAGGCCTTCGAGCGTCCGTTCGCGAGCACCATGACGCGGTGGGACATCCCGAGCACCTCCTCGAGATCCGAGCTGACCATGATCACGGCGTGGCCCTGCGCGGCGAGCTCCACGATGATCTCGTAGATGGCGGCGCGCGCCCCGACGTCGATGCCGCGGGTGGGCTCGTCGAGGATGACGACCCGGGGGTTGCGGCTCAGCCACTTGCCGAGCACGACCTTCTGCTGGTTGCCGCCGGAGAGCGACGCCGCGGGGAGCGCGACATTGCCCTTCATGCCGAAGCGCTCGGCGACCTCTCGCGCGAAGCGACGCACGTCGGCCTTCCGCACGACTCCCCCGCGGGTGAGCCGCTCGATGTTCGGCAGCGCGACGTTGTTCTCGATGGTCTCGGCGACGATGAGGCCCTGCTGCTTGCGGTCCTCCGGGATCAGCACGATCCCGGCCTCGCGAGCCGCCCGCGGGTTGTTCGGCGGGATGACCTTGCCGTCGAGCGCGACCTCGCCCGCGCGGCGCGGCTCGAGCGAGGCGATCGAGCGCACGAGCTCCGTGCGCCCGGCGCCGACGATACCGGCGATACCGAAGATCTCGCCCGCGTGGACGTCGAAGGAGATCTCCGAGAAGCGCCCGTCACGGTCGCTCAGCTCACGCACCGACAGCACGACCTCGTCGCGGTGCGGGGCGACCTCGGGGAAGAGCCGGTCGACGCTGCGGCCGACCATCTCCCGGACGAGCTGATCGGGGTGCACGTCGCCCGAGTCGTGCTCGGCGATCTTGGCCCCATCGCGCAGCACCACGATGCGGTCGGCGATGCGCGCGATCTCCGCGAGACGGTGACTGACGTAGATGAAGGAGACGCCCTCGGCCTTGAGGTTGCGTACGCACTCGAAGAGCGCATCCGTCTCGGCCTCGCCGAGCGCGGCCGTCGGTTCGTCGAGGATCAGGAGCGACGAGTCGAGAGTCAGCGCCTTCGCGATCTCGACCTGCTGCTGACCGGCCACGCTGAGCTCGCGCACGAGGGTGTCCATGCGCCCGCGGAATCCCAGCCGCTCGAGCTGCGCCTGCGCCGCGGCCCGCATCTGCTTGGCAGAGACGAATCCGCTGCGCGTCGGCCACCGTCCCACCAGGACGTTCTCGGCCACGGTGAGGTCGGGCAGGAGGCGCATCTCCTGGTGGATGAGGCCGATGCCGGCCGCGATGGCATCCGCCGGGCTCGACGGAGCGTACGGTTGCCCTCGCCATGTCATGGTGCCGGACGTCGGCTCGACCACTCCGGCGATGATGCTCGAGAGCGTCGACTTTCCCGCGCCGTTCTCGCCGAGCAGCGCGACGACTTCGCCGGGCCCGATTTCGAGATCGACAGCGTCGAGCGCAACCGTGCCGGGGTACTCCTTCGAGATGCCTCGGACGACGAGGGATGCGTTGGCTTCAGCCACCATGGTTTGACTCCGCGTGGTTCTTGAGAAGATGTGGGGTGGGCCCGGGGCGAGCGATAGACGCCCCGGGCCCGTTACTCGATCAGGGGTGCTGAGCGAGGAACTGCTCGACGTTGTCCTTCGTCGTGAGGATGCCCTCCTGCAGCTGCTCCGCGGGGAGCGTCTCACCGGCGATGAGCTTGAGCGCCGACTGGAGCGCGAGCTTGCCCATGAGGGTCGTCTGCTGCGTGATGGTGGCGGCGAGCTCGCCGCTCGCGACCGCCTCGAGGCCCGACGGGTCACCGTCGAAGCCGACCACGAGCACCTCGAAGCCACCGTTGCGGGCGGCCTGAGCGGCACCGAGCGCGAGACCGTCGGCGCGACCGAAGATCACGTTGATCTCGGGGTGCGCCTGCAGCATGTCGGTGGCGATGTCGTAGCCCTCGTCCTGCAGCCACGCCTCGGACGCCTGACGCGCGACCTCGACGATGTTGCTGCCGGCGATGCCCTCGGTGAAGCCCTGGTCGCGAGCCTCCTCCGGGGTGGTTCCAAGCTGGCCCTGGATGATGCCGAGGTTGCCCTCACCACCGGTCTGCTCGACGACGAACTCGCCGAGAGCCTTCGCCGAGGCGACGCTGTCGGTGGCGATGAACGTGTCGCCGGGGGCGCCGTCCGGGTTGCGGTCGACGGTGACGACGGGGATGCCCGCGGCCTTCGCCTCGCGCACCGGGACCGTCGCGGCGGTCGCGCCGGCCGGGATGTAGATGATGGCGTCGACTTCCTGGGTGATGAAGTCCTGGACCTGGCTCACCTGCGTGTCGGCGTCGTTCTTGGCGTCGGCGAAGACGAGCTTGACGCCCTCGGCCTCGGCCTCCTTCTCGACCCACTCACGGATCGCGACGAAGAACGGCGACTGCTGGTTGGGGACTGCGAGACCGATCGTGATCTCGCCGTCCTCCTCACCGCCGGCGCCACCCGCCTCGGTGGTCGCGCAAGCGGCGAGCGACGCCGTGAGGGCGGCGGCGGCACCGAGCGCGACGATGCGACGGGTCACCCCTCGTGTTGCATGGAACATGCGATTTCCTTCCTTGGTGTGGGACCTGCACCACGGGGTGCAGGTCGTCGACTCCGCTAAGACGTGCGTGCCTTGCGGCGGCGGAGTACGTCTGTGAACACGGCCGCCGCGATGACGAAGCCGATGACGATCTGCTGGATGAACGGCGACACCCCGAGCAGGTTGAGGCCGTTGTTGAGGACGCCCATGATGAGGACGCCGACGATCGTGCCGGTCACGCGGCCGACACCGCCCGCGAGGCTCGCCCCGCCGATCACGACGGCGGCGATCACGTTGAGCTCGATACCGGTTCCCGCGCTCGGCTGCGACGAGTCGAGTCGGCTCGCGAGCACGATCGCGCCGAGCCCCGCGGTCGCACCGGCGAACACGTAGACCCACGTCGTGACGCTGCGCACCTTGATGCCGGCGAGACGGGCGACCTCGGGGCTGCCGCCGACGGCGTACACGGCGCGACCCGACGGACGATACGTCAGCACCGCCCATCCGATGACGAAAAGGAGCACGAGCCCGATGAGGGTCACGCTGAAGTAGCCGCCGTAGCGCGTCGACGACAGCGAGTAGAACCACTCGGGGTAGCCGATGATCTGACGGCCGTCGGTGATGAGGTTGGCCAGGCCGCGGGCGATGGACATCATCGCGAGCGTGGCGATGAACGGTGGCAGTTTCGCGAGCGTGACGGCGAAGCCGTTGACCATGCCCATGATGCCGCCCACCGCGACGCACGCGACCATCGACAGCCAGAGCGGCCACCCGCCGTCGTGCGACAGCCAGCCGAGGACCATCACCGAGAGCGCCATGACGGCGCCGACGGACAGGTCGATGCCGCCGGTGATGATGACGGCCGTCGCGCCCAGGGCGAGGATCCCGAGCACCGTCACCTGGTCGAGGATGTTCACCAGGTTGCGGGGCGTGAGGAAGTTCGGCGCGAGGAACGAGAGCAGCACGAAAAGCACGACGAGACCGATGAAGGGCCCGCCCGCCCCGCTGACGAGTCGGCCGAGGATGGCGCGCACGCGCGCCCAGCCGTCGGCGACGTCAGCCCCGGAGGCGGTCGTCGAAGGTGACATGGTCATGAAGAACACTCCGTTGGGTTGGTTTGCGGACTAATCCATCGACATGCCGCCGTCGATGTTGACGGTCTGGCCGGTGATGTAGGAGGCCGCATCGGATGCGAGGAAGAGCAGGAGGTTGGCGACGTCGGCTTCCGTCGCCGGGCGCTTGAGCGGGATGTCGGCGATCCACTCGTCGACGAGCTCGCCCGGCTGGTAGTCGCCGAGCTTCGACGCCCACGCACCGTCGAGGTAGCCCCACATGTCCGTCTTGACGATGCCGGGGCAGTAGGCGTTGACGCGGATGCCGTCCGCGGCGAGCTCCTTGGCGAGCGACTGGCTCATGCCCATGACGCCGAACTTGCTCGCCGCGTAGTGGGGCGTGTAGATGAAGCCCTCGCGGGCCTGGGCGCTCGCGGCGTTGAGGATGACGCCGCTCGCGCTCTTGCGCAGCCACGGCGCCGCCTCGCGTGCGACGACGAACGGGGCGACCGTGTTGACGTTGAGCACGCGCTGGAACTCCGCGGTGGTCAGGTCCTGCAGGTACTCGACGCTGATGACACCCGCGTTGTTGATGACCACGTCGATGACGCCCCACTCGGCGCCGGCCGCCGCGATGGCGTCCCGGACCTGCTCCTCGACGGTGACGTCGACGACCCGCCCGCGGGCGTCGAGGCCGTCGGCGACGAGCTTCTCGGCGGCCGTGACGACGTCGTCCATCCGGTCGAGCAGCATGACCGCGGCGCCGGCCTCGGCGAACGCGCGCGCGATGGTGAGGCCCATCCCGCGGGCGGCGCCGGTCACGACGACCTTCCGCCCGGTGAAGTGACCGTCGAAGATGTCGGATGCGGTTTCGCTCATGAATTGCTCCTTGTCTGAGTACGGGGGTTGAAGCGAGACCGTTCGACGGCGTCACGCCACGCTGAGCGGCGCTCGGCGGCCGCAGCGGCCTCGAGGCTGGGGGTGAACTCCCGGCGGTCGCGGGAGAGCGCGAGGCACTCGTCCGCATCCCACAGACCGCACGCGACGCCGGCCATGTGCGCGGCCCCCGTCGCGGAGAGCTCCGCGACCTGGCTCTGCAGCACGGTGCGCTGGCCGTAGTCGGACTGCAGTTGCATCAGCCAGTCGTTGCGCGTCGGGCCGCCATCCGCCAGGACGGCGTCGATGGGCTCCCCGAGGCCCTTCTCGACGGCGGCGAACAGATCCTCGGTCTGGTGCACGACCGACTCGAAGGCGGCTCGCGCCAGGTGGGCCGCCTGCGTGCCGAGGCCCAGTCCGCTCACGAGCGCGACGGCCTCCTCGTCCCACCACGGCGCGCTCAGGCCGCCGAACGCCGGAACGAGGTCGACGCCCTGGGTGTCCGGGACCGTCTGGGCCACGGCGCTCAGCCGCTCGGGATCGATGCCGAGGAGGTTCGCCAGCCACAGGACGGTCGCCCCCGTCGAGACGATGGTCCCCTCGAAGGCGAACGCGGGCTCCGGCGCCGCCCACCCGATGGTGCGGACCAGGCCGTGCTCACCGAGGTCGCCCGTGCCGGGCTTCTCGAGCCCCATGATCGAGCTGCCGCTGCCGTAGGTGGCCTTGACCTGTCCCGCGGAGCGCACGCCGTGCGCGTAGAGCGCCGCGTGCGAGTCGCCCACGACACCGTGGATCCGCACGCCGTCGGCGAGTTCGGGGATCCCGCGCACGGGCTGGGTGGCCTCGTTCGAGGTCGCGATGCGCGGCATGATGGCCCGCGGGATCCGGAACAGTTCCAGGATCTCGTCGTCCCAGTCGAGGGTGTCGAGGTTCAGGAGCTGGGTGCGGCTCGCGTTGCCCATCTCGATGCGGTGCTCGCCCGTGAGACCGAAGACGAGCCACGAGTCGATCGTGCCGAACGCGATGTCGCCGTTCGCCGACGCCGTGCGGTCGGGGTCGACCTGGTCGAGCAGCCACTCGAGCTTGAGCGCCGAGAACATGGGGTCGAGGGTGAGCCCGGTCTTCTGACGGATGCGCGCGGCATCCCCGCTCGCGTGGAGTTCGGCGACGCGCGGAGCCGTGCGACGGTCCTGCCACCCGAGCACCGGGCCGAGGGGTTCGCCCGTGCGCCGGTCCCAGATGACGGCGGACTCCCGCTGATTGGAGATGCCGATGCCGAGCACCTCGACGTCGAGCCCGACGAGCACATCCGAGATCGCCTGACGCACGGAGCCGAGGATCTCGACCGCGTCCTGCTCAACGGAGCCGGGCGCGGGGTCGCGCCGGGAGACGTTGACCGAGGCCCGCTGACGGATGAGCCCGTCGCGCCCCACCACGATCGCCTTGGTCGAGCTCGTGCCCTGATCGACCGCGATGACAACCGGTTCACTCACGTCCGAGTACCTCCCCCACACGCGCCGCGAGCGAGGCAGCGTCGAGTCCGAAATGTTGCAGCAGATACGTCGTGCTCCCCGTGGGGGCGAACTCGCGCAGGCCGGCCATCGAGACGGCGACCCGGTGCTCACGGGGAAGCTCGGCGACGACGGCCGCGACGGCCGCGCCCAGACCGCCCGCGACGTTCGCCTCCTCGGCCGTGACGATGGCGCGGGTCTCGCGCGCCGCGGCGCGGATCGCGTCGGTGTCGAGCGGGTTGAGGTACACGGCGTTGAGCACGCGGGCCTGCACACCGTCCGCAGCGAGCAGCTCGGCCGCGGCGAGCGCCTCGGAGACCTCGGTTCCCACGGCGATGATCGTGACGTCGGCGCCCTCCCGCGCGACGCTGAAGCGTCCGCGCTCGAGGGTCTCGCCGGGTCGCGTGACGGCGGGCACCTTGTGGCGCCCGACGCGCAGGTAGGTGGGGCGGGGCGTCGCGACGACGTCGCGCAGCACCGCGCGGGTCTGCGCCTCGTCCGCGGGGACCACGATGTCGAGGCCCGGCAGCGCGCGAAGCCAGCTGTAGTCCTCGGGCGAGTGGTGGGTCGGCCCGAGCTCGCCGTAGGCGAACCCGGGGCTCATGCCGCACAGGATGACGGGGGCCTGGTTGTAGGCGACGTCGGCCTTGATCTGCTCGAGGGCGCGACCGGTCAGGAACGGCGCCGCGGCGCACACGAAGGGGATGTACCCGGCGATGGCGAGTCCCGCTCCGACGCCGACCATGTTCTGCTCGGCGATGCCGACGTTGATGAGCCGGTCGGGGAACTCCTCCCGGAAGGCGCCGAGGTTGCTCGACCCCACGGAGTCGTTGCACACCGCGACGATGCGCTCGTCCGTGCGCGCGAGCTCGATGAGCTCCTGGGCGAACGGCACGCGGTTGTCGACGCGCTCCGGCGCGTGCGTGGTGTCTGTGCTCACGCGAGCTCCTCCTTGGCCGCCACGACTTGCTCGGCGCTCGGGACCTTGTGGTGCCATTCCGCCCGGTCCTCGATGAAGCTGACGCCCTTGCCCTTGACGGTGTTGGCGATGATCGCGACGGGCGATCCGGTCGTGCTCGGCGCGAGAGCGGCTTCGATCGCCGCGTGGTCGTGTCCGTCGATGACACGCACCTCCCATCCGAACGACTGGATGCGCTGCTCGAGCGGGTCGAGCCCGTTGGTGTCCTCCGTGCGCGCACCCTGCTGCAGGCGGTTGCGGTCGACGACGAGCACGAGACGGTCGAGACCGAAGTGGGCGGCCGACATCATGGCCTCCCAGTTGGATCCCTCCTGGAGCTCGCCGTCGCCGGTCACGACGACGACGCGCGCGTCGGATCCCGAGAGCCGGCGGCCGAGGGCCGCGCCCACGGCGACGGGCAGACCATGGCCGAGCGGGCCCGTGGAGGTCTCCACGCCGGGCACCTTGGTCTTCGCCGGGTGGCCGTTGAGGTCGGAGAGGGGCTTCATGAACGTGCCGAGCGCCTCGCGCGGGAAGAATCCCGCGCTCGCGAGCGTCGCGTACAGCGCGGCGGCGGCGTGGCCCTTGCTCAGGATGAAGATGTCGCGGTCCGGAGCCGTCGGCTCCTCGGGCGACACGTCGAGCACGGAGTGGAACAGCACGGTGAGGGTGTCGATGACGGAGAAGTCGCCGCCGATGTGGCCCTGCCCGGCACCGGCGATGGTGTCGAGGATGTCGAGGCGCAGGTCGCGTGCGATGAGGGCGAGATCCGCCGCGCGCTCCGCGGGCTCAAGGGCACGCAGGGAGTCACGTCGTGCGCGCCACAGGGTGGCGGCGTGCTGATCCGCAGAGAGCATTGGCATACCTATTCATCATTGAATTGCGCTTCACTGAATGTTGACATGGCCACCTGGGGATGTCAAGGTGACCGCCGAGAGGGGCTACAGAGCGCCTCGATCGGGCCGACCGACGGGCAGCGGCTCGAGGCGCGTGACCTCGATCGGCTTCGCGAGGGCCCCCTCGAGAAGAGCGCGCAGGCGCGCCACGGGAGCGGCGTCGGAGTGCGCGTCGAGAGCCGCGTGCGAGCTCCACTTCTCGATCATGACGATCGATCCGTCGGGTGCGTCGTGGATCGCGTA
>JAEYZI010000003.1 GCA_023428065.1 Actinomycetes bacterium
GGGTCGAGGTTGCCGACCACGAACTGCTGACCGAGCTCCACGTGCTGGCCGTCCTCCACGAGGAGGGTGGCGCGCTTGAGCACGGGGTAGATCTGCGGCTCGTCGCCGTTGTCGGGCGTGAGGATGATGCGGCGCTGCTTCTCGGTGTCCTCGATCTCGATGCGACCCGCGGCCTCCGCGATCGGGCTCGCGCCCTTCGGAGTGCGAGCCTCGAAGAGCTCGGTGACACGAGGCAGACCCTGCGTGATGTCGTCGGCACCGGCGGTACCACCCTGGTGGAAGGTACGCATCGTGAGCTGCGTGCCGGGCTCGCCGATCGACTGGGCGGCGATGATGCCGACCGCCTCGCCGATGTCCACGAGCTTGCCGGTCGCGAGCGAACGGCCGTAGCAGGCGGCGCAGACGCCGACCGCGGACTCGCACGTGAGCACCGAGCGCACCTTGACGGTCTCGACGCCGGCTGCGATGAGCTCGTTGATGAGCACGTCGCCGACGTCGGAACCCGCGGCCGCGACGACCTGGCCCTTCGCGTCGACCGCGTCCTCGGCGAGCGAACGGGCGTACACCGAGTTCTCGACGTTCTCGTCGCGGATCAGCTCGTCGCCGATCTTCTGCGCGATGCGGAGCTCGAGGCCCTTCGTCGTGCCGCAGTCGTCCTCGCGGATGATGACGTCCTGCGAGACGTCGACGAGACGACGCGTCAGGTAGCCGGAGTCCGCGGTGCGGAGGGCGGTGTCGGCGAGACCCTTACGGGCACCGTGCGTGGCGATGAAGTACTCCGCCACCGACAGACCCTCGCGGTACGAGGAGATGATCGGACGCGCGATGGTCTCACCCTTCGGGTTCGCGACGAGGCCGCGGATACCCGAGATGTTGCGCACCTGCAGCCAGTTACCACGGGCACCCGACGACACCATCCGGAAGATGTTGTTGTCCTTGGGGTAGCTCGCCTGCATCGACGCGGCGATCTCGTTGGTCGCCTCCGTCCAGATGTCGATGAGCTCCTTGCGGCGCGTCGCGTCGTCGATGAGACCCTTGTCGAACTCCGACTGGACCTTGGCGGCCTGCTTCTCGTGCTTCGACACGATCTCGGGCTTGTCCTTCGGGGTGATGATGTCGCTCAGCGCGACCGTCACACCCGAACGGGTGGCCCAGTAGAAGCCCGCGTCCTTGATGCGGTCGAGCGCGGCGGCGACCTCCACCTTCGGGTAGCGCTCCGCGAGGTCGTTGACGATCGCGGAGATCTTGCCCTTGTCGGCGACGGCCTCGACGTACCAGTAGTCGGTCGGCAGCGCCTGGTTGAAGAGCGCGCGGCCGAGCGTGGTCTCGAGCACCTTGGTCGAACCCTGCACGAAGTCCTCGTCGGGGTTCTCGAGGTACACGCCCTCGAGACGGATGCGGACCTTCGCGTTGAGGTCGAGGGTGCCCTCGTCCTTCGCGAGGATCGCCTCGGCGATCGACGCGAACGCGCGACCCTCGCCGAGCGCGCCCTCCTTGACCGTGGTCAGGTGGTGCAGGCCGATGATCATGTCCTGCGAGGGCAGGGTCACCGGACGGCCGTCCGAGGGCTTCAGGATGTTGTTCGAGGCGAGCATGAGGATGCGCGCCTCGGCCTGCGCCTCCACCGAGAGGGGGAGGTGCACGGCCATCTGGTCGCCGTCGAAGTCCGCGTTGAACGCGGCGCACACGAGCGGGTGCAGCTGGATCGCCTTGCCCTCGACGAGCTGCGGCTCGAACGCCTGGATGCCGAGGCGGTGCAGCGTGGGCGCGCGGTTGAGCAGCACGGGGCGCTCGCGGATGATCTCCTCCAGCACGTCCCACACCTGCGGGCGCGAACGCTCCACCATGCGCTTGGCGGCCTTGATGTTCTGCGCGTGCGACAGGTCGATGAGGCGCTTGATGACGAACGGCTTGAACAGCTCGAGCGCCATCTGCTTCGGCAGACCGCACTGGTGCAGCTTGAGCTGCGGACCCACGATGATGACCGAACGACCCGAGTAGTCGACGCGCTTTCCGAGCAGGTTCTGACGGAAGCGGCCCTGCTTGCCCTTGAGCATGTCGGACAGCGACTTGAGCGCGCGGTTGCCGGTGCCGGTGACCGGGCGGCCGCGGCGGCCGTTGTCGAACAGGGCGTCGACGGCCTCCTGCAGCATCCGCTTCTCGTTGTTCACGATGATCTCGGGGGCGCCGAGGTCGAGCAGACGACGCAGACGGTTGTTGCGGTTGATCACACGACGGTAGAGGTCGTTGAGGTCGCTCGTCGCGAAGCGGCCGCCGTCGAGCTGCACCATCGGGCGCAGCTCCGGCGGGATGACCGGCACGACGTCGAGCACCATGGCGGCCGGCGAGTTGCCGGTCTGCAGGAAGGAGTTCACGACGCGCAGGCGCTTGATGGCGCGGATCTTCTTCTGACCCTTGCCGTTCGCGATCTGCTCGTGCAGGAGCTCCGCCTCGGCCTCGAGGTCGAACGCCTCGAGGCGACGCTGGATCGCCTCCGCGCCCATGTAGGCCTCGAAGTACAGGCCGTAGCGGTCCTGCAGCTCGTGGAACACCGAGTCCTCGGGCTTGAGGTCGCCGACCTTGAGGTTGCGGAAGTCCTCCCAGACCCGCTCGAGCTGCGCGATCTGCTCGTCGAACGACTTGCGGATCTGCGCCATCTCCTTCTCGCCGGCGTCCTTCACCTTGCGCTTCTGGTCGGACTTGGCGCCCTCCTCCTCGAGCGCGGCGAGGTCGGCCTCGAGCTGCACGAGACGCGCGTTGATGCGGTCGTCGCGCTGCTGCTCGAGGTTCTTCACCTCGAGGCGCATCTCGTTCTCGAGCCCGGGGAGGTCGGCGTGGCGACCCTCCTCGTCGACGTTGATGACCATGTAGGCGGCGAAGTAGATGACCTTCTCGAGGTCCTTCGGCGCCATGTCGAGCAGGTAGCCGAGGCGGCTCGGGACACCCTTGAAGTACCAGATGTGCGTCACGGGGGCGGCGAGCTCGATGTGGCCCATGCGCTCACGACGGACGGAGCTCTTGGTGACCTCCACGCCGCAGCGCTCGCAGACGATGCCCTTGAAGCGCACGCGCTTGTACTTGCCGCACGAGCACTCCCAGTCGCGGCTCGGTCCGAAGATCTGCTCGCCGAACAGGCCGTCCTTCTCGGGCTTGAGGGTGCGGTAGTTGATGGTCTCGGGCTTCTTGACCTCGCCGTACGACCACTCGCGGATGTCCTTGCTCGTGGCGAGGCCGATGCGCAGCTGGTCGAATGTGGTTGCGTCGATCACTTAAGTTCTCTCTCGCTTCTTCTTCTACGAATCCTGTTTCGTGGCCCGGATCAGATGTCGTCGATCGACGACGACTCGAAGCGGGTGGAGATGTTGATGCCCAGCTCCTCGGCGGCACGGAAGACCTCGTCGTCCGTGTCCTTGAGGCTGAGGGCCGAGCCGTCGGCGGCGAGCACCTCGACGTTCAGGCACAGCGACTGCATCTCCTTGATGAGCACCTTGAAGCTCTCGGGGATGCCGGGCTCCTGGATGTTCTCGCCCTTGACGATCGCCTCGTACACCTTCACGCGGCCGAGGATGTCGTCGGACTTGATCGTGAGGAGCTCCTGCAGCGCGTACGCGGCACCGTAGGCCTCGAGCGCCCACACCTCCATCTCGCCGAAGCGCTGGCCGCCGAACTGCGCCTTACCACCGAGCGGCTGCTGGGTGATCATCGAGTACGGGCCGGTGCTGCGGGCGTGGATCTTGTCGTCCACGAGGTGGTGCAGCTTGAGGATGTACATGTAGCCGACCGAGACCGGGTGCGGGAACGGCTCACCCGAGCGCCCGTCGAACAGCTGCGTCTTGCCGGACGAGTCGATCATCCGCACGCCGTCGCGGTTCGGCAGGGTCGAGTCGAGCAGACCCTCGATCTCCTCCTCCGCGGCGCCGTCGAAGACGGGCGTCGCGACCTTGGTGCCGGGAGCGGCCTCGAGAGCCTCCTTGGGCAGGCGCTCGGCCCACTTCGGGGAGCCGTCGACCTTCCAGCCCTGCTTCGCGATCCATCCGAGGTGCGTCTCGAGCACCTGGCCGAAGTTCATGCGGCCGGGGATGCCGAGCGGGTTGAGGATGACGTCGACCGGGGTGCCGTCGGCGAGGAACGGCATGTCCTCGACGGGCAGGATCTTGGAGATCACGCCCTTGTTGCCGTGGCGGCCGGCGAGCTTGTCGCCCTCGGTGATCTTGCGCTTCTGCGCGATGAACACCACGACGCGCTGGTTGACGCCCGAGCCGAGCTCGTCGTCGCCGTCCTGGGCGTCGAACACCTTGACGCCGATGACGGTGCCCTCCTCACCGTGAGGAACCTTGAGCGAGGTGTCGCGCACCTCGCGGCTCTTCTCGTTGAAGATCGCGCGCAGCAGGCGCTCCTCGGCCGAGAGCTCGGTCTCGCCCTTCGGCGTGACCTTGCCGACGAGGATGTCGCCGGGGCGAACCTCGGCGCCGATGCGGATGATGCCGCGCTCGTCGAGATCGGCCAGCAGCTCGGGGCTCACGTTCGGCAGGTCGCGCGTGATCTCCTCCTTGCCGAGCTTGGTGTCGCGCGCGTCGACCTCGTACTCCTCGATGTGGATCGAGCTGAGCACGTCGTCGGCGACGAGACGCTGGCTGAGGATGATGGCGTCCTCGAAGTTGTGACCCTCCCACGGCATGAACGCCACGAGCAGGTTCTTGCCGAGCGCGAGCTCGCCGTTCTCCGTGGCGGGGCCGTCGGCGATGACCTCGCCGGCCTCGATGCGGTCGCCCGCGGCCACGATGACCCGGTGGTTGTAGCTCGTGCCCTGGTTGCTGCGGTCGAACTTGCGCAGGAAGTAGGACTGCGTGCCGCCCTCGTCGAGCTGGATGACGACCTCGTCGGCCGACACCTCGGCGACCACGCCGGACTTCTGCGCCGTGATGACGTCGCCCGCGTCGATCGCCGCGTAGCCCTCCATGCCGGTGCCGACGAACGGCGACTCCGAGCGGAGGAGCGGAACGGCCTGACGCTGCATGTTGGCACCCATGAGGGCGCGGTTCGCGTCGTCGTGCTCGAGGAACGGGATGAGGGAGGTCGCGACCGACACCATCTGGCGCGGCGAGACGTCCATGTAGTCCACCTCGGCGGCGTCGACGAGCTCGACCTCGCCGCCCTTCTTCCGCACGAGCACCTTGGGCTCGGCGAACTTGCCGTCGGCCGTGAGCGGCGCGTTGGCCTGGGCGACGACGAAGTCGTCCTCCTCGGAGGCGGTGAGGTAGTCGATCTGGCTCGACACCTTGCCGTTGCTCACCTTGCGGTACGGCGTCTCGATGAAGCCGAACGCGTTGATGCGGCCGAACGTCGCGAGCGAGCCGATGAGACCGATGTTCGGGCCTTCCGGCGTCTCGATCGGGCACATGCGGCCGTAGTGCGAGGGGTGCACGTCACGGACCTCGACGCCCGCGCGCTCACGCGAGAGACCACCGGGGCCGAGCGCCGAGAGGCGTCGCTTGTGGGTGAGCCCCGCGAGCGGGTTGTTCTGGTCCATGAACTGCGACAGCTGGCTGGTTCCGAAGAACTCCTTGATCGCGGCGACGACGGGACGCACGTTGATGAGCGTCTGCGGCGTGATGGCCTCGATGTCCTGCGTCGTCATGCGCTCGCGGACGACGCGCTCCATGCGGCTGAGGCCCGTGCGCACCTGGTTCTGGATGAGCTCGCCCACGGCGCGGATGCGGCGGTTGCCGAAATGGTCGATGTCGTCGGTGTCGAGACGGATCTCGATCTTCTTGCCGTCGCGCACGCCCGGGAGCGTCGCCTCGCCGGCGTGCAGCGCCACGAGGTACTTGATCGTCGCGATGATGTCCTCGAGCGTCAGCACCGAGTCGCTGAGCGGCGCGTCGAGACCGAGCTTGCGGTTGATCTTGTAGCGACCCACCTTGGCGAGGTCGTAGCGCTTCGGGTTGAAGTAGAAGTTGTCGAGGAGCGCGCGCGCGGCCTCCGCGGCGACCTGCTCGCCCGGACGCAGCTTGCGGTAGATGTCCTTGAGCGCCTCCTCCTTCGTGAGGATGGCGTCCTTCTCGAGCGTCGAGGCGATCGACTCGTAGCCCGCGAAGGCCTCGAGGATCTCCTCGCTCGTCATGCCGAGCGCCTTGAGGAAGACGGTGACCGACTGCTTGCGCTTGCGGTCGATGCGCACGCCCACCTGGTCGCGCTTATCGATCTCGAACTCGAGCCACGCGCCGCGGCTCGGGATGATGCGGGCCGAGAACACGTCCTTGTCGGAGGTCTTCTCGGGGGTGCGCTCGAAGTACACGCCGGGGCTGCGGACGAGCTGCGACACGACGACGCGCTCCGTGCCGTTGATGATGAAGGTGCCCTTCTCGGTCATGAGCGGGAAGTCGCCCATGAAGACCGTCTGGGTCTTGATCTCGCCCGTCATGTGGTTCATGAACTCGGCGTTGACGTAGAGGGGGGCGGCGAAGGTCTTGCCGCGCTCCTTGCACTCCTCGATGGAGTACTTGGGCTCCTCGAGCTCGGGGTTCGAGAACGACAGCTGCATCGTCTCGCCGAGGTCCTCGATGGGGGAGATCTCCTCGAAGATCTCGTCGAGCCCGGTGGTCGTGGGGGCGGTCGGGTCGCCGGCGATCCGGGCCTTCCACGCCTCGTTGCCGACGAGCCAGTCGAAGCTCTCGGTCTGGAGGGCGAGGAGATCCGGGACGGTCAGCGTGTCCGTGATCTTGGCGAACGAGAGTCGCGATGCGCCGCGACCGTTCTTAGGGGAGTTCTTACTGGATGCGGAGCGCGCAGCAGCCAAGGGAAAACAACCTCCGTGAGACCCGTCGGTCTCAATTGGTGTCGGTCAGTGAGGAGGCGCTCCGCGAATCGTGGACGATCCCGCCGCCATTTTCGGGATCCGTCTTCGGGCACACACCGGCCGACCGCAATATGAGGGCAGGGTGAGAGGGGGAGCGCAAAGAACAACTATAGGTCGGAACGACGCGCCGTGTCCACTTATTCCTTGACTTTCTTTTCCGGCGGGTCTATAAATGCCGCCCTCACCCGCGCGGCGGTCGCGCCGACGCGGGTGCGGGCGGCGAAACGCACATGCGGCGGGGGCAACTGCCCCCGCCGCATGATCACGTCGCCGCCCGCGCGGTCAGAACTCGAAGATGTCGCCCGAGCCCTCGATGTCGCGCGTGACGCGCGGCGATCCCGCGATGCGGATGTCGCCCGAGCCTGCGACGCGCGCGGACAGGCTCGAGGTGGCGTGCACCGAAATGTCGCCCGAGCCCACGACCTCGACCGCGCCCGTACGCAGCACGAGATCGGCCGCGCGGATGTCGCCCGAGCCCTCGATCCGGTAGTCGCCGCGCTCGGCGCGACCCGCGATGCGCACGTCGCCCGAGCCGACGATCTCGATCGAGACCTCCTCGGCGTCGACCTTCTCGGCGCGCACGTCGCCCGAGCCCTCGATGTCGATCGACACCTCCCGAGCCGCGGAGAAGTCCGCGCGCACGTCGCCCGCGCCCTCGATCTCGACCCCGTCGAACGAGCGCACGGTGAGCACGTAGTCGATGCGGCCCGTCCACATGCCGGGGCCCTCGATGCCGAGCACGATCGTGCCGCCCTCCTCGTCGACCGTGAGCCGGTCGATGACGTTGTCGGGAGCGCGCACGGTGAGGCCCGGCTCGTTGCCGAGCTCGACGACGACATCGCCCGCGTTCTCGAGGCGCAGCGCGTGCACGTCGTCCGAAACCTCGTGCTGCTCGGTGACGCGGGGGCCGGGGGCGGGCAGCCGGACGCATCCGGCGAGCGCGACTCCGGCGACCGCGAGCGCGGCGGCCGCGGCGAGCGCGCGGCGGGGGGTGGTGGTGGTCATGGGGATCTCCTCTCGATCTGAGACCAGCATCGCGAGCGCCGCGCCCCGGCGGCATCCGGGTGACCCCCGCATCCGGTGGGGGTGACCCCCGTGTCGGCGCTCGGGTGCGTCCGCCGCGGGGGTGCGGGAGGATGGGGAGGTGGAGGATGTGCCGGCCGTGCGCCTGTCGAACGGGATGCGGGCCGAGGTGCGACCCGATCGCCTCACGAACGGCTGGGAGCTCGTCGTGGACGGCACGCCGCAGTCTCATGTCGACCTCGCCGACCCCACGCACCTCTTCTTCGAGTACATCGCGCGCATGGGCCACGTGATCGACCAGCTTCGCGATCCGGGCGAGCCGATCACGGCCCTGCACCTCGGCGCCGGCGCCCTCACCCTCCCCCGCTACATCGCCGTGACGCGGCCCGGATCGCGCCAGCAGGTCGTCGAGCTCGAGCCCGCGCTCGTCGAGCTCGTGCGCGAGCACCTGCCCCTGCCTCGCGACGCCTCCATCCGCGTGCGCTACGGCGACGCGCGGGAGGTGCTCGCGCGGCTGCCGAAGGGGCTGCTCGGGCAGGTCGACCTGCTCGTCGTCGACGTGTTCTCGGGCGCCCGCACGCCCGCCCACGTCACGAGCGTCGAGTTCTACGCCGAGTGCGCTCAGTACCTCGCGCCCGACGGGGTGCTGCTCGCGAACATCGCCGACGGGCAGGGTGCGGCGTTCGCGCGCGGCCAGGCGGCGACCCTCGGCATGGTGTTCGCCGACGTCGCCGTGCTCGGCGAAGCCCAGGTGATCCGCGGGCGCCGCTTCGGCAACTTCGTGCTCGCCGCCTCGCCCGCCGAGCTGCCGCTCGACTGGATGCCGCGCCTGCTCGCGGGGGGACCGCATCCGGCCCAGCTCGTGCACGGCGCGGCCCTGCGCGACTGGATCGGGGGCGCCGCCGTCGTGACGGATGCGACGGCCGTGGCGTCTCCTCCCCCCGGCCGGGGCGTCTTCCAGATCCCCCCGAAACGGTGACGCGCGTGCCGCGCGTCGGCTCCCGGTGTTGGAATGGGGGCATGTCTCCGCGGCTCGTGCCCTCTGCCGCGATCGCCGTCGCGGTCGCGGCGCTCCTCGCGGGATGCGTGGCGCCCGCGACCGGGGGTCCCCCCGGCGGCGGGTCGTCGGGTGAGGCCGGTCCCGTGCAGCCCGCGGGCGACCCGGTCGACGTGACGTCGGGGCTCACGACGCCCTGGTCGGTCGTGCTGCTCCCCGATGCTCCGGGTGAGGCCCTCGTGAGCGAGCGCGACACGGGCGTCGTGCAGCACCTCGCGGCCGACGGATCGCTCACCCCCGTCGGCACGGTCCCCGGCGTCGTGCACGAGGGCGAGGGCGGGCTGCTGGGCCTCGCCCTGCTCGACGACGGCGACGGCGGGCGCTGGCTGTACGCCTACCTCACGACGGCATCCGACAACCGCATCGTGCGGATGCGGCTCGACGAGGCCCTCGAGCTCGGGTCGCCGAGCGAGGTGCTCACGGGGCTCGCGAAGGCCCGCAACCACGACGGCGGGCGCATCGCCTTCGGCCCCGACGGCATGCTCTACGCGACCGTCGGCGACGCGGGGGTGCCCGAGCGCGCGCAGGATCCCGAGAGCCTCAACGGCAAGATCCTGCGCATGACGCCCGAGGGCGACGTGCCGGCCGACAACCCGTTCGCGGGGTCGCTCGTCTACTCGCTCGGCCACCGCAATCCGCAGGGCCTCGCCTGGGACGACGCGGGGCGGCTCTACGCGGCCGAGTTCGGCCAGGACACCTGGGACGAGGTCAACCTCATCGTGCCGGGCGGCGACTACGGCTGGCCCGAGGTCGAGGGAACGGGCGGCGGCGACGAGTTCATCGACCCCCTCGTGCAGTGGCCGACCGACGAGGCGAGCCCGAGCGCGCTCGCCTACGTCGACGGCACCTTCTTCCTCGCCGGGCTCGGCGGAGAGCGGCTGTGGGCCCTCTACCCGCTCGCCGACGGGCGGCTCGACGCGGTCGCGTGGTTCACGGGCGAGTACGGCCGCATCCGCGAGGTGCTGCCCGCGGCCGACGGCACCCTCTGGTTCGTCACGAACAACACCGACGGTCGCGGCACGCCCCGACCGGGCGACGACCGCATCCTCTCGGTGCGCCTCGTCGAGCTGCAGGAGGGCTGAGCGGATGGCGGAGCTCGCACGCGTGCGCACGTGGGCCGACGCGCTCATCCGACTGCACCTCGACCCGGGGTGGACCTTCGCGTTCGACCACGCGAAGACGCGCGCCGGGCTGTGCAACTACACCGCGAAGCGCATCTCCGTGTCGCGGCACATCGCCCAGCTCTCGGACGACGACGCAATCCACCAGGTGCTGCTGCACGAGGTCGCGCACGCGATCGCCGGCCAGAAGGCCGGGCACGGCCCCGCGTGGCGCGCCATCGCCGCCGACCTCGGGTACGAGGGCGGCCGCACGCACGACGGGCCGGTGCCGAACGAGCTCGCGCCGTGGGTGGGCACGTGCCCCAACGGCCACGTGAGCTACCGCTACCGCCGGCCGACCCGGCCGACCTCGTGCGGCGTGTGCTCGCGACGTTTCGACCCCGCGCTGCGCATCGTGTGGGCGAGGCGATGACCCACGAGTGGGGTGTGCAGCCGTGAGGATCCAGCTGTCGTTCCGCGTCGGATGCTCCGCCGACGAGGCGTGGGAGGTGCTGACCTCGCCCGAGGCCGTCGCGCGGGCCTACGCGCCCGTCATGGCGCTCCGCCCCGAGCATCCGCTGCCCGGGCGGTGGCGCGACGGCGACGAGGTCGTCGTCGGCCTGCGCGCGTTCGGCCTCGTGCCGGTCGGTCGACAGCTCATCGCGATCCGCACGCGCCGCAGCGGCGCGACCCGCATCCTGGAGGACGCCGGGCGCCCGCTCTCCGGCCCGCTCGCCGTCGTCACCTCGTGGCGTCATCGCATGGCGACGACCCCGCTGCCCGACGGCACGAGCCTCTACCGCGACCGGCTCGACGTGTCGGCGGGACTCGCGACGCCCGTCGTGTGGTTCGCGCTCTGGCTCGTCTGGCGGCTGCGCGGCCTGCGCGTGCGCGGCATGATGCGCGCTCACTAACCTGACATGCTGGTTACGTGAGCACCGGCCAGTGGATCCCGACCGCAGACGGCGACACGTGGTACTTCGACGCGGGGGCGGAGAGCCTCGACTTCGCGTCGACGGGCCCCGTGGGGCAGAGCCCCGAGCTCCGAGAGACGCTGCACTCCCCGCACGACCTCGGCGCCTGGCTCGCCGCGCGCGTGCCCACGCTGCGCGCCGACGACGTCACCGAGCGCGACCTCGCCGACGCGCTCATCCTGCGCGGCGCGCTCGCACGGCTCTACACGGCCGCCGCGGACGGCGAGGCCGCGGCACCCGACGACGTCGACACGCTCAACCTCTTCGCGGCGACCCCCGACATCCCGCCCGCGCTCGCGGGCGGCCGCCGACAGGCGGGCACCGCGCGCATCCGTGCCGCCCAGGCGCTCTCGATGCTCGCGCGCGACGCAATCGCGGCGCTCGGCGCACCCGAGGGCCGCATCCGGCGCTGCGACGCCGACGACTGCCGCATCG
This sequence comes from Actinomycetes bacterium, assembly GCA_023428065.1. Classification (GTDB taxonomy): domain Bacteria; phylum Actinomycetota; class Actinomycetes; order Actinomycetales; family Microbacteriaceae; genus Homoserinibacter. The sequence goes on from JAEYZI010000003.1 coordinate 11,449, forward strand.
TCTACCGCGACGAGTCGCGCACCAACAGCAGGCGGTGGTGCTCGATGCAGCGCTGCGGCAATCGCGCCAAGGTGCGCGCACACCGCGAGCGCGCGCGGCGCCGCGCGTGAGGGTCAGGCCTCGGAGACCTGCACGTCCTTCCAGAACGCGACGTAGCCGCTGAAGTCGCGCCCGACCTTGTCGATCGCCGTCGGATACGGCTGCGGGTACGACCACGCGCGGTCGGTGAGCCAGCCGTCGCCGTCGCGCACGCTGAAGTACTGGCACTCGCCCTTCCACGGGCACGTGTAGGGGGTCGGGCTCTCGCGCAGCACCCCCTCCGCGACCGACGAGGGCGGGAAGTAGACGTTGCCCTCGATGTGGACGACGTCGGCCTCCTCGGCCTGTGCGATGACCTGGTCTCCGAGCTTCGCCTGATACATGGCACGAGGCTACGCCCGGGCGCGCGGGGCGCGCTGGCTCGCGGGCCGCGCCGGGCCGGGCGCGATCAGGGGGCGAGCCGCTCCACGGTGTCGACGGGCGCGAGGTCGAGCTGCACGCCGCCGAGCTCACGTGCCGAGACCGACGCCGTCACGAGGTGGCGCGTCGCGTTGCGCAGACCCGCGTAGGCGGATGCCGCCGCCGCGGCCTCGGGAGACTGGTGGTCGATGCCGAGCTCGGCGATCGCGTCGATCACGGCGCCCGCGCCGAGGAGGTCCTCGACGCAGAAACGCAGCGAACCGTCGGCCTGGACGGCGCCCGCCGCGACGACCGCCACGACGAAGCGACCGCCGAGCTCCGCCTGGCGCTCGAGCGACCAGCGTGCGACGGCATCCGCGCTGCGCAGCCCGCCCGACACGACCTCGACCGCGAGCTCGGGCACCGGCTCGGACCCGAGCTCGTCGACCCAGACGATCGCGTGGGCGCCGTCCGCGACGGCCCGGGCGCCGTCGGCACCCCACTCGAAGCGGACCTGATATGAGCTCTGCGTGCGCGGCGACGACATGCCCCCGAGCGTAGCGAGGGCTGGGCATCCGCCCCGAAAGCGACGTCATGCGGGGCAACCCCTGTAGGGTGGGCGAGGCGCGTCTCCGCGCCCGCGTCGTGAACGCATCCCTCGTCGCCCGCATCGCATCCGCGAGAGCCCGGTCGGCTGACATCTCTTCCCGGCGAACCCGACGTGCCGACCGGCACGCTCGCCCATCGGGCGCCCACGCGCGCTCCCACTCGAAAGCACCCCATGACTACCGACTTTCGCACGCTCGGCGTGCCCGCGCCCCTCGTCGCCGCCCTCGCGGCCGACGGCAAGACCGAGGCGTTCCCCATCCAGGCCGACACCCTGCCCGACACGCTCGCCGGACGCGACGTGCTCGGCCGCGGACGCACCGGCTCCGGCAAGACCATCGCGTTCGCGCTGCCGCTCGTGGCGCGGCTCGGCACGAAGCTCGCGGGCGGCGGCCGCCGCAGCGGGCTGCCGCTCGGCCTCGTGCTCGCCCCGACGCGCGAGCTCGCGACGCAAATCGCCGCGACCCTCACCCCGCTCGCCGACGCCTACGGCCTCACCGTCACGACGATCTTCGGCGGCGTCTCGCAGAACCGCCAGGTCGCGGCCCTGCGCGCCGGTGTCGACATCATCGTCGCGTGTCCCGGCCGCCTCGAGGACCTCATGGGCCAGCGGCTCGTGCGCCTGGACGCGATCGAGATCACCGTGATCGACGAGGCCGACCACATGGCCGACCTCGGCTTCCTGCCGGGCGTCACCCGCATCCTCGCGGCGACGCCCGCGGGCGGCCAGCGCCTGCTGTTCTCGGCGACGCTCGACAACGGCGTCGACAAGCTCGTGGCGCGGTTCCTCGAAAACCCCGTCATGCACTCCGTGAACGAGATCGACCAGCCGCCCGTCAAGATGACGCACCACGTCTTCGGCACCGCCGACGTCGACGCGAAGAAGGACCTCGTGCGCACGCTCGCCTCGGGCCGCGGCCGCCGCATCCTCTTCATGCGCACGAAGCACCACGCCAAGAAGCTCGCCCAGCAGCTCACCGCATCCGGGATCCCCGCGGTCGACCTGCACGGCAACCTTTCGCAGCCGCAGCGCGACCGCAACCTCGCGGCCTTCGCCGACGGCTCGGTGCGCGTGCTCGTCGCGACGGACGTCGCGGCCCGCGGCGTGCACGTCGACGACGTCGAGCTCGTCGTGCACGTCGACCCGCCGACCGAGCACAAGGCGTACCTGCACCGGTCGGGCCGCACCGCGCGCGCGGGGTCGGAGGGCGACGTCGTGACGCTCGTGCTCCCCGCGCAGGAGAAGGACGTGGCGCAGCTCATGCGGAAGGCGGGCATCACCGCGGCCGTGCAGAAGGTGTCGGCGGATGCCGCACCCGTCGCCGCGCTCGTGGGCGAGGTCGCCGCGTACGTGGCGCCCGCGCCCAAGGAGTCCCGCCCCCAGCAGGGCGGAGGCGGTCGCAGCCAGGGCGCCAACGCCCAGCGCAAGCGCGCCGC
>JAEYZI010000029.1 GCA_023428065.1 Actinomycetes bacterium
GCGTCGAGGTGGGCGCCGACGGCGGGCCCGAGGCGGCGGCGCGCGAGGCCCGCTACGCCGCCCTCCTCGCGCAGGCGCGGGAGCTCGACGCCGCGGCGGTGCTGCTCGGCCACACCCTCGACGACCAGGCCGAGACGGTGCTGCTCGGCCTCGCGCGCGGCAGCGGCGCCGCGAGCCTCGCCGGGATGGACCCCGTCGCGGGCGTCCTGCGCCGCCCGCTTCTCGGCATCCGCCGCGCCGTGACGCGTCAGGCGTGCCTCGACGAGGGTCTCGAGCCGTGGGACGACCCCCACAACACCGACCTGTCTTACGCGCGCGTGCGGGTGCGCGAGCGCGTGCTGCCCGTGCTCGAGGCGGAGCTCGGCCCCGGCATCGCGGAGGCGCTCGCGCGCACGGCCGAGCAGGCGCGCGAGGACGCCGAGGCCTTCGAGCAGCAGATCGAGGAGGTCATCGAGGACATCTGCGAGCCCGCGGAGGCCGGCATCGCCGTCTCGGTGCGCGCTCTCGCGGCGAACCCGGCGGCGCTGCGGCAGCGCATCATCCGCTACGTCGTGCTCGCCGAGTTCGGCGCCTCGCTCACGCGCGCCCAGACGCTCGAGGTCGCGCGGCTCGTCACCGACTGGCACGGCCAGGGCCCCGTCGACCTCCCCGGCATCACCGCCCGCCGCGAGGGCCCCCTCCTCGTCTTCTCTGCCTCTTAGTGCCCGTTCCGCGTGATAGTTCCCGAAGGAACGGGTACAAACACGCGGAACGGGAACTGTCGGGAGCGGCTTAGGGTTGTCCCATGGAGCCGGCCGAGATCCAGGGTGACCTGACCGAGGTGCTGCTCAGCGAGGCGGACATCCACGTGCGGATCGCCGAGCTGTGCCGCGAGATCGAACGCGACTACGAGGGCCGCGAGCTGCTGCTCGTCGGCGTGCTCAAGGGCGCGGTCATGGTGATGGCGGATGTCGCCCGCGAGCTGCGCCGGCACATCGAGATGGACTGGATGGCGGTGAGCTCCTACGGGGCGGGCACCCAGTCCTCCGGCGTCGTGCGCATCCTGAAGGACCTCGACACCGACCTCACGGGCCGCCACGTGCTCATCGTCGAGGACATCATCGACTCCGGCCTCACCCTCGCGTGGCTGCGCGAGAACCTCGAGAGCCGCGGCGCCGCGAGCGTCGAGATCTGCGCCCTGCTGCGCAAGCCCGAGGCGGCGAAGGTCGACGTGGACGTGCGCTACGTGGGCTTCGAGATCCCGAACCACTTCGTCGTGGGCTACGGCCTCGACTACGCCGAGAAGTACCGCAACCTGCGCGCCGTCGGCATCCTCGCCCCGCACGTCTACTCCTGACTCCCGGGTCGGGGTGGGCGGACGCCCACTCAGCCTCCGGCGAACACCCAGACGGCCCCGGGGAGCCGGGCGGTACCCTGAGGGCACGTCTCAGAGGGAAAGGATGCGGGTGAGCGCCCGCACTCACATGGACTTCAAGCGCATCTTCCGCGGCCCGCTCGTCTACATCGTGCTGGGCGCCATCATCCTGATCGTCGGGTTCAACCTGCTGACGGCTTCCGGCTTCCGCTCGATCACGACCCAGCAGGGTCTCGAGCTGCTCAACGGCACGACCGTCGAGAAGGTGAAGATCGTCGACGGTGAGCAGCGGGTCGACCTCACGCTCGACAAGCCCTACAGCGTCGACGGTGTCGACTACGGCACGCAGGTGCAGTTCTACTACGTCACCCAGCGCGGCGACGAGGTCGTGGAGGCCATCACCGACTCGAAGGCGGCCTACAACGACGAGGTGCCGCAGACGAACTGGTTCACGAGCCTGCTCGGCATCCTCATCCCGTTCCTCCTCATCGGCCTGATCTTCTGGTTCCTGTTCAGCTCGATGCAGGGCGGCGGCAACCGCGTCATGCAGTTCGGCAAGTCGCGCGCGAAGCTCGTCTCGAAGGAGAGCCCGAAGGTCACCTTCGCGGATGTCGCGGGTGTCGACGAGGCGGTCGAGGAGCTCCAGGAGATCAAGGACTTCCTGCGCGACCCGTCGAAGTTCCAGGCGGTGGGCGCGCGCATCCCGAAGGGCGTGCTGCTCTACGGCCCTCCCGGCACCGGCAAGACGCTGCTCGCGCGCGCCGTCGCGGGCGAGGCGGGCGTGCCGTTCTACTCGATCTCCGGCTCGGACTTCGTGGAGATGTTCGTGGGCGTCGGCGCGAGCCGCGTGCGCGACCTGTTCGACCAGGCCAAGCAGAACGCTCCGGCGATCATCTTCGTCGACGAGATCGACGCGGTCGGTCGTCACCGCGGCGCGGGGCTCGGCGGGGGCCACGACGAGCGCGAGCAGACCCTCAACCAGCTGCTCGTCGAGATGGACGGCTTCGACCCGAAGACGAACGTCATCCTCATCGCGGCCACCAACCGCCCGGACATCCTCGACCCGGCGCTGCTGCGCCCGGGCCGCTTCGACCGTCAGATCGGCGTCGACGCGCCCGACCTCAAGGGCCGCGAGAAGATCCTCGAGACGCACGCCAAGGGCAAGCCGATGGCGAAGAGCGTCGACCTCGAGGTGCTCGCGCGCAAGACGCCGGGCTTCACGGGTGCCGACCTCGCGAACGTGCTCAACGAGGCCGCGCTGCTCACGGCGCGCAGCAACGCGCAGCTCATCGACAACCGTGCGCTCGACGAGGCCGTCGACCGCGTCATGGCCGGTCCTCAGCGCCGCACGCGCGTCATGAAGGACAAGGAGAAGCTCATCACGGCCTACCACGAGGGCGGTCACGCTCTCGCCGCGGCGGCGATGAACCACACCGACCCGGTCACGAAGGTCACGATCCTCCCGCGCGGCCGCGCCCTCGGCTACACGATGGTGCTGCCGCTCGAGGACAAGTACTCGGTGACCCGCAACGAGCTGCTCGACCAGCTCACCTACGCGATGGGTGGCCGTGTCGCCGAGGAGATCGTCTTCCACGACCCGACGACCGGCGCCTCGAACGACATCGAGAAGGCCACCGCGACCGCGCGCAAGATGGTCACCGAGTACGGCATGAGCGCCACGATCGGCGCCGTGAAGCTCGGCCAGTCGCAGGGCGAGGTCTTCCTCGGCCGCGACATGGGCCACCAGCGCGACTACTCCGAGGATCTCGCCGAGAAGGTCGACGAGCAGGTGCGCGAGCTCATCGAGCAGGCGCACGACGAGGCGTACCAGGTGCTCACCGAGAACCGCGACATCCTCGACGAGCTCGCGCGTCAGCTCATCGAGAAGGAGACGCTCGACCACAACCAGCTCGCCGAGATCTTCGCGAACGTCCGGAAGCTCCCCGAACGCCCCCAGTGGCTCTCGAGCGAGAACCGGCCGATCAGCGACGTCCCCCCGATCAAGATCGCGGCGTCCGCGCCCGTCGACCCGGGTTCCGTCGACGCGGGCGTCGACTCGGAGCCTCCCGCGAAGCCGAAGCGCACGCCGCGTCCGCGGCAGGCGCCCGGTATCGCCCCCGCGTAAGGCGCACACCGTGCCCATCGACTCGGAGCGCATCGAGGCGGCCGTCGTCGAGCTGCTGCGTGCGATCGGGGAGGACCCGGATCGCGCGGGGCTCGCGCAGACCCCCGCGCGCATCGCGGCGTCGTACGCCGAGCTCTTCGCGGGCCTCGACGAGGACCCCCTCGACCACCTCGCGGAGTCGATCGACTTCACGGATGCGGACGGCTCGGGCGAGCTCGTGCTCGTGCGCGACATCGCGTTCCGCTCGACGTGCGAGCATCACCTGCTGCCGTTCACGGGCGTCGCCCACGTGGCGTACGCGCCCGGTTCGCGCATCGTGGGTCTCGGCAAGCTCGCCCGCGTAGTGGAGACGGTGAGCTCGCGGCCCCAGCTGCAGGAGCGACTCGGCGACGAGATCGCCGACGCCCTCGAGCGCGGGCTCGCGCCGCGCGGCGTGCTCGTCGTGCTCGACGCGCAGCACGGCTGCGTGACCACTCGAGGGGCGCGTCAGGCGCACTCGAGCACCGTGACGGTCGCGAGCCGCGGCACCCTCGCCGACCCGGCCGAGCGGGCGGGCGTGCTCGCGCTCATCGGCGCGGGCGCGGGCGTCGGCGTTCCCGAGGAGGAGCCCGCGTGACCGCGATCCTCGGCGTCCTCAACGTCACCCCCGACTCGTTCAGCGACGGCGGTCGGTGGGAGAAGCTCGACGACGCCGTCGCGCACGCGGCGAAGATGCGCGAGGCGGGCGCCGACTGGATCGACGTGGGTGGCGAGTCCACGCGCCCCGGGTCGGTCGCGATCGATCCTGCGGAGGAGCAGGAGCGCGTGCTGCCGGTCGTGCGCGCCCTCGTCGAGGCCGGCATCCCCGTGTCGATCGACACGCGTAACGCCGACACGGCGCGCGCGTGCGTCGAGGCGGGCGCGACGATGATCAACGACGTCTCGGGCGGCCTCTACGACCCGCACATGGCGATCGTGGCGGCCGAGTCGGGTGTGCGTTTCGTGGTCATGCACTGGCGCGGCGGCGTGGATGTCGCCCCCGAGTACATCGACGTCGTCTCGGAGGTGCGCACCGAGCTGCGCGCCCGGCTCGCGGAGCTCATCGTGACGGGCGTGCGCCCCGAGCAGCTCATCATCGACCCCGGCCTCGGGTTCGCGAAGACGGCCGAGCACAACTGGGAGCTCCTGCGGGGGCTCGACCAGCTGACGCCGCTGGCCCCCGTGCTCATCGGCGCGTCCCGCAAGCGCTTCATCGGGCGCCTGCTGCCCCCCAACGCACCGCTCGGGAAGCGCGACGCGCCGACCGCGACGATCAGCGCGCTCGCCGCCGCTGCGGGAGCATGGGGCGTGCGGGTGCACGACGTCGCGGCCACGCGGCTCGCGCTCGACGTGTGGGACCACTGGAGGACGGGAGGCGTCGGTGACCGCGAGTGACCGGATCTCGCTCATGGGCCTGCGGGCCGTGGGCCATCACGGGGTGCTCCCCCGCGAGCGCGCCGAGGGGCAGCCGTTCGTCGTCGACGTCGTGCTGAGCCTGCCGCTCGCGCCCGCGGCGACGTCCGACGACCTCACGGCGACCGTCGACTACGGGGTGCTCGCGACGCGCGTCGTCGAGGCGGTCGAGAGCGACCCGGTCGACCTCATCGAGACGGTCGCGGAGCGCGTCGCCCGCATCGCGCTCGAGTACCCGCTGGTCGAGTCGGTCGAGGTCACCGTGCACAAGCCCTCGGCGCCGATCGACGTGCCCTTCTCGGACGTCGCGGTCACGGTCGTGCGGAGCCGCGCGTGAGCGCCGGGGTCACCGCGGTCGTCGCGTTCGGTGCGAACCTGGGCGACCGCGCGGCGACGATCGATGCCGCCGCGGCGGCGCTCGGGGAGACGGATGGCGTCGAGCTCGTCGCCATCGCGCCCGTCATCGAGACTCCCGCGGTGCGCCCGTACGGCGTCGACCGTGACGCCCCCGCGTACCTCAACACGGTCGCCGTGCTCACGACCACGCTCGAGCCGCACGAGCTGCACGCGGTGCTGCGCGCCCTCGAGGACGAGCACGGCCGAACGCGCACGGAGCGGTGGGGTGATCGCACGCTCGATCTCGACCTCATCGTCTACGACGACCTCGTGCAGGACGATCCCGAGCTGACGATCCCGCATCCGCGCGCCCACGAGCGCGACTTCGTGCTGCGGCCCTGGCTCGTGGCCGATCCGCTCGCCGTGCTGCCGGGGCGGGGTCGCGTCGACCTCCTGCTCGCCGAGCTCGACGGCGGTGCGGCGTGACGCGCACGCGTCCCGGTCTGCTCGTCCTGCTCGCGCTCGGAAGCGCCGTCGTCACCGTCGCCGTGCAGATGGGGCTCGCGGCGGTGGGGCTCTCGAAGCTCGTGCCGCAGGTGACGCTCTCGGCGACGCTCGTGCTCATCGCGGTCGTCGTCGTCGTGCTCGCGCTGCCGGTGCGGCGCGCCACGCGGGCGCGCTCGTCGGGGGATGCGCCGCAGTCCGCGCGCCGTGTCGATCCCTTCTACGCGACGCGCGTCGTGCTCGTCGCGAAGGCGTCCGCGGTCGCGGGCGCGCTGCTCGGCGGCGCCGCGGCGGGCTTCCTCGTCGAGCTGCTCATCCGGCCGGTGAGCATGGCCGCATCGGTGTGGGCGGCGGTCGCGATGCTCGTCGCCTCGGTGCTGCTCATGATCGCGGGCCTGCTCGCGGAGAGCTGGTGCGCGCTGCCCCCGGACGACGACGACAAGCACCCGGCCGCCTCGGCCGACTAGCCTCGGCGCGCCTGCGAAAATGACCTCCGACCAGGGGTTATCAGAAAACCATTGCAGATGGTGACGTTCACATGTTAACGTCACCATCGCACCACATCCCCGAGGCGATGCTCAAGGACGAGCACACAGCGAGGACGCGACGCGGCGTCCCGAGGCATTCCTCAAGAGAACGGAACCAAGGAAGGATCCTGTCTTGAAGCGAAACACGAAGATCGCCCTCTCCGCGGTCGCGATGGCCCTGCCCGTCGCGCTCGTGGTCAGCGGCTGCAGCGGCGATAGCGGCAACGGCGGCGGCAGCGGCGACGACAACACCCTCACCGTGTGGACGTGGGACCCCGCGTTCAACATCTACGCGATGCAGGAAGCCGAGAAGGTCTACCAGCAGGACCACCCGGACTTCACGCTCGAGATCGTCGAGACGCCGTGGGACGACCTGCAGACCAAGCTCACGACCCTCGCCCAGTCGCAGGAGTTCGACGAGCTCCCCGACATCCTGCTCATGCAGAACAACGCGTTCCAGAAGAACCTCATCAACTACCCCGATGTCTTCACCGACATCACCGACACGGGCATCGACTTCTCGGAGTTCCCGAAGGCGGTCACCGACTACTCGACGCTCGACGGCGCCCACTACGGCGTGCCGTTCGACGCGGGCACCGCGATCGGCGCCTACCGCGTCGACGTGCTCGAGCAGGCCGGCTACACGATCGACGACTTCACCGACATCACCTGGAGCGAGTTCCAGACCAAGGCGGAGGATGTGCTCGCCAAGACCGGCAAGCCGCTGCTCTCGGGTCAGGCCGGCTCGTCCGACATGATCATGATGATGCTGCAGTCGGCGGGCGCGAGCCTCTTCGACGCCGAGGGCAACCCGACGATCGCCGACAACGCGGTGCTCGAGGAGGCCATCAAGGTCTACACGGAGCTCGTGAAGTCGGGCGTCTTCGTCGAGGTGAACTCGTGGGACGAGTACATCAGCACCTTCGTGAACGGCTCGGTCGGCGGCCTCATCAACGGCGTGTGGATCGTGGGATCGATCCAGACCGCCGAGGACCAGGCCGGTCAGTGGGCCGTCACCAACCTCCCGAAGCTCGACGGCGTCACGGGCGCGACGAACTACTCGGCCAACGGCGGCTCGTCGTGGGTCGTCACCTCGAACGCGAACGTCGACCTCGCGAGCGACTTCCTCGCGAAGACCTTCGGCGGCTCGACGGAGCTCTACGACACGATCCTGCCGAAGGCCGGCGCGGTCGCGAACTGGATCCCCGCGGGCGACAGCGCCGTCTACGGCCAGGCGCTCGACTTCTTCGGGGGCCAGCCGATCTTCGCCGACGTCGTCGCGTTCGGCGCGGAGGTGCCCAGCAACAACACGGGCGTCTACTACTACGAGGGTCGCGACGCGGTGAGCGCGGCCATCACGAAGATCCTCGGCGGCGCCGACCTGGCCTCCTCGCTCGAAGAAGCGCAGGCCACGGTCGAGTTCGCGATGGGCTGACCCGACTGATGCCGGTGGGCGGGGGCGACCCCGCCCACCGGTGCCAGCCCTGCCATCGACGACACGACAACGCAGACGAGGACTGAGGTGCCGAAGTGAGTGTGCTGACCGCGACGCCGGAGAAGGCGTCACGCGCGAGGGGGACGAAGACGCCCCCGCGACGCGACGATCGGAGGTTCGGGATGGACCGCCGACTCAATCTGACCGGGTGGGCCTTCCTGGCCCCCGCCGCCATCCTCATCGTGCTCGTGAACTTCGTGCCGATGATCCAGGCGTTCATCCTGTCGCTCCAGACCGGGCGCGGCACGAACCTGAACTTCGCAGACCCGCTCTGGTACAACTACCAGCGCCTGTTCGGTGACGAGATCTTCAAGCAGACGCTCGTCAACACGTTCATCTACCTGATCATCCAGGTGCCGATCATGCTCATCCTGGCCATGATCCTCGCGAACCTGCTCAACAACCCGAACCTCAAGGCCAAGGCGTTCTGGCGCACGGCGATCTTCCTGCCGGCCGCCGTCTCGCTCGTGTCGTACTCGCTCGTGTTCCGCACGATCTTCGCGAACGACGGCTTCATGAACGACTTCCTCGCGCTGTTCAGCGTGGCGCCCGTCAACTGGCTCGGCGAGCCCGAGACGGCGCGGTTCGTGCTCATCCTCGGCCTGCTGTGGCGGTGGACGGGCTACAACATGATCTTCTTCCTCGCGGGCCTGCAGAACGTCGACCGCTCGACGCTCGAGGCCGCGCGCATCGACGGCGCCAACGCGTTCCAGACCTTCTGGCGGGTGACGGTTCCCCAGCTCAAGCCGATCATCCTGCTGACGGCGATCCTGTCGACCAACGGCACGCTCCAGCTCTTCGACGAGTCGTGGAACCTGACCAAGGGCGGTCCGGCCTACGCGTCGATGTCGATGTCGCACTACCTCTACGAGGTCTCGTTCCAGCGCAACCCGAACTTCGGCTACGGCGCCGCGCTGTCGTACGTGATCCTCATCCTCGTGGCCGTCCTGGCCTTCATCCAACTGCGGGTCGGTGACAAGCGTGATTAAGAAGTCCACCCTCCGGGCGGCGCCCGGCTACGCGTTCCTCGGGATATGGACGGCGTTCTCCCTGTTCCCGCTCTACTTCATGGTCGTCGGGTCGACGAACACGAGCCAGGATGTGCTCGGCTCGCGGCTCATCCCCGGCGGCGCGCTCTTCGAGAACCTCGTGAAGCTCTTCAAGGCGCAGGACATCGGCGCGGCCCTGTTCAGCTCGTTCTTCATCGCGCTCGGCACGACCCTGCTCGCGCTCATCGTGTGCTCGATCGCGGGCTACGGCTTCGAGGTCTACCACTCGCGGGGCAAGGACCGCGTCATGGGCGTGCTCCTGCTCGCGATGATGATCCCGTTCGCGGCGACGATGATCCCGCTGTTCCAGGTGTTCGCGAAGCTCGGGATGGTGAACTCGCTCTGGGCGGTCATCGTCCCGGCGATCTCGACGCCGCTGCTCATCCTGCTGTTCCGTCAGTCGTCGCGCGCGTTCCCGAGCGAGATCCTCGAGGCGGCCCGCATGGACGGCCTGAGCGAGCTCTCGATCTTCGCGCGCATCTACGTGCCGACGATGAAGGCGACCTTCGCGGCCGCGGGCGTCATCACGTTCATGACGGCGTGGAACAACTTCCTGTGGCCCCGCGTGATCCTCATCAAGAACGAGGTGCAGACGATGCCCATGCTCATCTCCAACCTCAGCGCGGGGTACGTCACCGACTACGGCGTGCTCATGCTCGCGGTGCTGATCGCCTCGCTCCCGGCTGTGGCGGTCTTCCTCGTGCTGCAGCGCGCCTTCGCCGACGGCATCGTGGGAGCCATCAAGTGACGTTCGACCTCGCCCGGGTGGCCGATCCTCGCGTCGTCAGCGAGAACCGCCTGCCCGCACACTCCGACCACCGCTGGTTCCGCGACCGGGCGGAGGCGGCATCCGGCCGGAGCGGCTACGAGCAGCTGCTGAGCGGCACGTGGAGGTTCCACTACGCCCCGAATCCCGAGGCGACCGTCGCGGGCTTCGAGGCGGCGGACTTCGACGTGTCGGGGTGGGATGAGATCCCCGTGCCCGCCCACATCCAGCTGCACGGCTACGACCGGCCGCAGTACGTCAACGTGCAGTACCCGTGGGACGGCTGGGAGCAGATCGAGCCCGGGCAGATCCCGACCCACGTGAACCCCGTCGCGTCGTACGTGCGCGACTTCGCCCTCGAGCGCCCGCTCGAGCCCGGCGAGACGGTGTCGGTCGTGTTCGAGGGTGCGGAGAGCGCGATCGCGGTGTGGTGCAACGGGCGCTACATCGGCTACGCCACCGACAGCTTCACGCCCTCCGAGTTCGACCTCACCGACGCCCTCGTGCCGGGTGAGAACCGCCTCGCGGCGCAGGTCGTGAAGTTCTCGAGCGGATCGTGGCTCGAGGATCAGGACATGTTCCGGTTCTCGGGTCTGTTCCGCGACGTCGTGCTCAAGCGCCGGCCCGCGGCGCACGTCGAGGACCTGCGGGTGCGCACGACGCTCGCCGACGACCTCTCGAGCGCCGAGGTGCGCGTCGAGTTCGAGCTCCGGGGCTCGGGCACCGTGTCGGCGCGTCTCGAGGCCGCAGGGGACCTCGAGCCGGCCGACGGCGGTGCGCTCACGATCCGGGTCGACGACCCGCGGCTGTGGAGCCCCGAGTCGCCCGAGCTGTACGAGCTCGTGCTCGAGGTGCGCGACGCCGCGGGCGCCCTCGCCGAGGTCGTCGTGCAGCCCGTCGGCATCCGCCGCTTCGCGATCGAGGACGGCGTACTGCGGCTCAACGGGCGCCGCGTGGTCTTCCACGGCGTGAACCGCCACGAGTTCGGCCTCGCGGGTCGCGTCGTGACGCGCGAGGCGACCGAGGCCGACCTGCGGGCCCTCAAGCGCATCAACGTCAATGCGATCCGCACGAGCCACTACCCGAACAACTCGCACTTCTACGAACTCGCCGACCGCTACGGCTTCTTCGTCATCGACGAGATGAACCTCGAGACCCACGGCATGTGGGACCGGCTGCGCTATCTCGGCGCGGGCGACGAGGAGGCGTTCCCCGGCGACCGCCTCGAGTGGCTGCCCGCGCTCCTCGACCGTGCCGCGAGCATGCTCGAGCGCGACAAGAACCACCCGAGCGTCGTCATGTGGTCGTGCGGCAACGAGTCGTACGGGGGCACCGACATCCTCGCGGTCGCCGACTGGTTCCGCTCGCGCGACGACCGGCCCGTGCACTACGAGGGCGTCGACTGGGACCCGCGTCACCCCGAGACGAGCGACGTGCTGAGCAAGATGTACACGCCCGCGGCCGAGGTCGAGCGCTACATCGCCGAGCACCCCGGCAAGCCCCTCATCCTGTGCGAGTACGCGCACGCGATGGGCAACTCCTTCGGCGCGGTCGGGGAGTACCTCGATCTCGCCTACCGCGAGCCGCGCTTCCAGGGCGGGTTCATCTGGGACTTCGCCGACCAGGCGATCGCCCTCACCGACCCGGACGGGCGTGCGTACTTCGGCTACGGGGGCGACAACGGCGAGTCGCCGCACGACGGCGACTTCTGCGGCAACGGCATCTTCTTCGCCGACCACTCGCCGACCCCGAAGACGCAGGAGGTCGCGAGGCTCTACCAGGGCCTCGTCGTCGCCGTCGAGCGCGACTCCTTCACGGTCGAGAGCCGCCTGCTCGCCACGCGATCCTCCGCCTACGCGTGCGTCGTCACGCTCTCGCGCGAGGGCGAGGCGATCGAGTCGGCGACCGTCGAGCCGGATGTCGCTCCGGGCGGGCGGGAGACGTATCCGCTCCCCGTGCGGGTGCCCGACGGGCCGGGCGAGTACGCGGTCGAGGTCTCGTTCCGGCTGCGCGCCGCGACCGCCTGGGCGGATGCGGGCCACGAGGTGGCGTGGGGCCAGGCCGTCTTCGGCGCGTGGACGCCGCCCGCGCGGGTCGGCGCGGAGCCGCCGCGTGTCGTGCACGGCATCCACAACACGGGCGTGCACGGCAGCCGCTTCCACGTGCTCTTCTCGCGCCTGCACGGCGGGCTCACCTCGTACCGGTTCGGCGACGGCGTCGATGGGGGACGCGAGCTGCTGCGCGGCGTCGTGCGCCCCAACTTCTGGCACGCGCCCACCTCGAACGAGCGCGGATGGGGCGCTCCGCTCCAGGAGGGCGCGTGGCAGCTCGCGAGCCGCTACGCCGCGACGCCTCCGGATGCGACCGATCCGGTAGTGACGGTCGCTGACGACGGCAGCGTGACGGCGGTGTACCGCTACGCGCTCCCCGTGCAGCCCGCGACGGTGTGCGAGATCGCCTACCGCGTCGACGGCTCGGGCCGTGTCGAGGTCACCCAGACGATGGAGCTCGCGCCGGGCCTTCCGCCGCTGCCCGAGTTCGGCATGCTCATGACGACGGCCGACCGCCTCGACACCTGGCGCTGGTACGGCGAGGGGCCGGAGGAGTGCTACGTCGACCGCCGCGAAGGGGCGCGGCTCGGCGTCTACGAGACCGACGTGCGCTCCGCCCTCACGCCCTACCTGCGACCGCAGGAGGCGGGGAACCGCACGGGCGTGCGCTGGGCCGAGGTGACCGACGGGCGCGGCGCCGGCCTCCGCTTCGATGCCCCGGGCGGCATGGAGTTCTCGGCGCTCCCGTGGACCCCCGACCAGGTGGAGGCGGCAACGCACCCGAACGAGCTGCCCCCCAGCCATCGCACGGTGCTGCGTCCCGCGCTCATGCGGCGGGGTGTCGGCGGCGATGACTCGTGGGGCGCGCGTACACTTCCGGAGTATTGGCTCCCCGACCGGGGCGAGCTCCGCTTCCGATTCGGATTCACGGGGGTCTGAGATGGAGACGCGGCGTCCTTCCATGCGGGATGTCGCGAAGGCGTCGGGTCTCTCCCTGCAGACGGTCTCGCGCGTCGCCAACGGCGAGCCGAATGTCAACGAGGTCACGCGCGACCGCGTGCTCGCGGTCATGCGCGAGCTCGGCTACCGGCCGAACCTCGCGGCGCGCGCGATGCGCCGCGGGAGCTACAAGACGATCGGCATCGTGTACCAGGGGCTGCACGCGGTCGGCACCCGGCGCACGGTGGAGGCCGTCTCGGAGTACGCCGCGCTCGGCGGGTACGCGACGACGCTCATGCCGATCCAGGCCGCGACGGGCCTCGCGACGAGCGGGGCCTTCACCCGCCTCGAGGAGATGGCCGTCGACGTGATCGTGTCGATCCTCACCTCGCAGCTCGAGTTCGACACCCCCATGCGGGTGCCGCCCGGAATGCACGCGATCCTCATCGGCCCCCAGTCGAACCCCGACGTCTCCGCCATGGACTCCGACCAGATCGGCGGGACCGTCGCGGCGGTGCGGCACCTGCTCGAGGCCGGGCACCGCACCGTGCACCACATCACGGGAGCGCCCGGCTCGTTCTTCGCCGCACGCCGCGAGGAGACCTGGATGCGCGTGCTGCGCGAGGAGGGGCGCGAGGTGCCCGAGCCCATGCGCGGCGACTGGACGGCGCACTCCGGCTACCTCGCCGTGCGCGCGCTCGTCGAGGCGACCCCCCGCGCCGAACTGCCCACCGCGATCTTCTGCGCCAACGACCAGATGGCCCTCGGCGCCTACCGGGCATTCGCGGAGGCCGGCATCCGGGTGCCGAGCGACGTGTCGATCGTCGGCTTCGACGACATCGAGGAGGCGGCCGACTTCAGCCCGCCGCTCACGACGATCGCGCAGGACTGGGACCTGCTCGGCCGCGAGGTGCTGCGGGTCGCGAGCGAGTCGCTCGCGGGCGCGCCCCCGCAGTCGGTGCTCCTGCCGACCCGTCTCGTCATCCGCGACTCCGTCGCGCCCCCGCGCGCGGCGCCGCCCCCCGGCTGAGGGGCCCGGAGGGCCGGTACCGTGGTCGGGTGACCGACGACGCATCCTCCCGCACCGCCCGACTCGAGCCCGTTGCCGGCGAATGGCGGCGCGTCTCGCCGAAGTACGTCGTCGTCGATCTCGTCGGCAACCTCGTGTCGGGCGTGCTCGCGACGGTCGCCTCGAGCCTTCCCGCGTGGCTGCTGCAGGCCGGTGCCGTCTGGTGGCTCCTGCCCGTCGGGGTGGGGATCCTCTCGCTCGTGCTCATCGCGCTCACGCCCCGCCGCGTGCGGTCGATCGGCTACCTCCTGCGCGACGACGACCTCGTCTTTCGTCGCGGGATCATGTTCCAGCGGTTCGTGGCCGTGCCGTTCGGGCGGATGCAGCTCGTCGACATCACGCGCGGCCCGATCGCGCGCTCCCTCGGCCTCGCCGAGCTCAAGCTCGTCACCGCGGCGGCCGCGACGGGTGTCGTCATCCCCGGCCTGACGCTCGCCGACGCGGAGGAGCTGCGCGACCGGCTCGTGGAGCTCGCCGAGACCCGCCGGGCGGGGCTGTGACCGCGCTCGCCGACGGCGCCTGGCACCGCCTCCACCCCGCGACACCGCTGCTCAAGGGCGGCATCGCCCTCATCGCGATCATCGGCGTCATCATCGCGAACCTGCGCGAGCGTCTCGTCGAGTGGCTGCTGCCCGGCATCGAGTGCCCGCCCGGGGTGTGCGAGGAGCGCGACCCCCTCTCGGTCGCCCTCGAGCGCTACCTGCCGCTCGTCCTCATCGGGATCGCCGTGGTGCTCATCGTCATCGTGGCGCTCTTCTGGGTCTCCTGGCGCATGAGCACGTTCCGCGTCACCGACGAGGTGGTGGAGCTGCGCCAGGGCGTGCTGTTCCGGTCGCACCGCAAGGCGCGTCTCGACCGCATCCAGGGCATCAACATCACCCGTTCGCTCGTCGCGCGCATCTTCGGGGCCGCGAAGCTCGAGATCACCGTCGCGGGCGCCGACGCCAACATGCAGCTCGCCTACCTCTCGAACGCCAACGCCGACGGGCTGCGAGCCGAGCTCCTGCGCCGGGCGTCCGGCATCCGCGCCGACGCCGAGAGCGAGCGCGCCGAGGCCGAGGCGGCCGCGGCGGCGGCATCCGGCGACCCCGCGCGCGTCAACCTCGCCGAGGTCGCGCGTCAGCGGCTCGCCGAGTTCGCGGCGCCCGAGCTCGACCCGACGCTCGCCCCGCCGCAGTCGGTCGTGCAGATGACGGCGGGCCGCCTCATCGGCTCCACCCTCCTCAACGTCGGGACCTGGTTCTTAGCCCTCGCGATCGCGGGCGTCGTCCTCGTCATGACGCTCGGCGACGCCGGCCCCTACGTGCTGTTCGGCCTCATCCCGATGGTGTTCGGCTTCGGCTCCTACGTCGTCAACCGCGTCATCAAGTCGCTGCGCTACTCCATCGCGGCGACCCCCGACGGCGTGCGGGTGGGCTACGGGCTGCTCTCGACGAGCAACGAGACCATCCCGCCTGGCCGCATCCACGCCATCGAGATCACCCAGGACCTGCTGTGGCGGCCGTTCGACTGGTGGACCGTGCGCATCAACCTCGCCTCGCGCTCGTCCGCGAGCGGCGCGGCGGCCCAGCTCAACACGACGATCCTGCCGGTCGGCTCGCGCGCCGACGTGCTCAAGGTGCTCGAGCTCGTGCTGCCGGGGCTCGTGACCGACGAGACCCGCGAGCTCATCGCGGGCGGCCTCGAACCCGCGCGTGCCGACGACGGCTTCACGACCTCGCCGCGTCGCGGCGCCGTGCTGCGGTGGTTCTCCTGGCGTCGCAACGGCTACCTCGTGCACCCGGATGCCGTGGTGCTGCGCCGCGGCGCCCTGTGGCGGTCGCTCGCGGTCGTGCCGACGGCGCGCACGCAGAGCGTCGCGGTGCACCAGGGACCGCTCGAGCGGTCGCTGCGCCTCGCGCACGTGCGGGTGCACACGGTGCAGGGGCCCGTCACGGCGAAGATCGGCGCGCTCGACGTGGACGACGCGTGCGCCCTCTTCCGCGACACCGCCGCGAACGGCGTCGCCGCCATCCGGGCCGACCGCACACACCGCTGGGGCGCCGTGTGACCGAGCGCGCGGGACGCCTCGGCATCGGCGTCATCGGCGCCGGGCACGTGGGCCCGGTGCTCGGGGCCGCCCTCGGTGGCGCGGGGCACGCGATCGTCGGGATCGCGACGGTATCGGAGGAGGGGCGCGAACGCGCCGACGCCCTGCTCCCCGGCGTGCCCGTGCTCACGGTTCCCGAGCTCGTCGAGCGCAGCGAGCTCGTGCTCATCGCGGTGCCCGACGAGGAGCTTCCGGAGCTCGTCGCGGGCCTCGCGGCGGTGGGGGCCTGGCAGCCGGGGCAGCTCGTCGTGCACACCGCGCCCGGGTACGGCACCGCGGTGCTGCAGCCGGCGCTCGCCGCGGGGGCGATCCCGCTCGCCATCCACCCGGCCATGGTGTTCACGGGCACGAGCATCGACCTCGCCCGCCTGCACGAGACGTGGTGCGCGGTCACCGCGCCGGGGCCCGTGCTGCCGATCGCGCAGGCGCTCGTCGTCGAGCTCGGCGCCGAGCCCGTCGTCGTCGCCGAGGCGCAGCGCGCCCGCTACGGCGAGATCGTCGCGGCCGCGCGCACCTTCGCGACGGACGCCGTGGGCGGCTTCGTCGCCGGGCTGCGGGAGGCGGGGGTCGAGCAGCCGAACCGGCTGCTGGGGCCCCTCATCCGCTCGGCGGTCGAGACCGCGCTCGCCGACTAGCCTTGATCCTCGTGAGCCAGCCCCAGGTCGTGACCGAGATCGGCGAGCTCCGCGCTCGACTCGCGGGCAAGCAGGTCGCGCTCGTGCCCACGATGGGCGCGCTGCACGCGGGCCACCTGGCGCTCGTGGAGCGCGCGGCCGAGCTCGCCGACGTCGTCGTCGTGTCGATCTTCGTCAACCCGCTGCAGTTCGGGCCAGCGGAGGACCTCGACCGCTACCCCCGCGACCTCGCGGGCGACCTCGCGACGCTCGACGGCCACGGCGCCGACTACGTCTTCGCGCCCGACGCCTCCGAGATGTACCCGGACGGCGCGCCGCAGACGACCGTGCGCGGCGGCGAGGTTGCGCAGACGCTCGAGGGGCGCGTCCGTCCCGGCCACTTCGACGGCATGCTCACCGTCGTCGCGAAGCTCTTCGGCATCGTGCGCCCCCACGTCGCGGTCTTCGGGCAGAAGGATGCGCAGCAGCTCTTCCTCGTGCAGCGCATGGTGCGCGACCTCGACATCCCGACGCGCATCGAGGCGGTCGAGACCGTGCGCGAACCCGACGGCCTCGCCCTCTCGAGCCGCAACCGCTACCTCTCGCTCGAGGAGCGCGCGGCGGCGCCGGCGCTCCACCGGGCCCTCGAGGCCGCGGCATCCGCGGGCGATCGCGGCATCGACGCGGTGCTCGCGGCGGCGCAGTCGGTGCTCATGGGGGAGGAGCTCGTGAGCGTCGACTACCTTAAGGTGGTCGACCCGCGCACGTTCCTGCCGGTGCCCGACGACTACCGAGGCCCCGCCCGCGTGCTCATCGCCGCGCGGATCGGCGCCACCCGCCTCATCGACAACGACGCCCTCTACCTGAACTGAGCACGACCGTGACCGAGTCCACCGTCCCCGAGACCGCAGAGCTGACCGGCGAGGAGATCGCCGAGCAGAAGGCCGTGCGGCTCGGCAAGCGCGCGCGCCTCATCGCCGAAGGTGACGAGGCCTACCCCGTCCGGCTGCCCATCACGGCAACCATCCCCGAGGTGCGCGCGCGGTTCGGCGAGCTCGAGGCGGATATGACGACCGGTGTCGAGGTGGGCCTCGCGGGGCGCGTCGTGCACCTGCGCAACACGGGCAAGCTGTGCTTCGCGGCCCTCCAGTCGGGAGACGGGTCGCGCATCCAGGCCATGATCTCGCTCGCCGAGGTGGGCGAGGAGTCGCTTCAGCGCTGGAAGGAGCTCGTCGACCTCGGCGACCACCTGTTCGTGCGCGGTGAGGTCATCTCGTCGCGGCGCGGTGAGCTGTCGATCCTCGCCAAGGAGTGGCGCATCGCCTCGAAGGCCGTGCTGCCGCTTCCCAACCTGCACTCCGAGCTCAACGAGGAGACGCGCGTCCGGCAGCGCTACCTCGACCTGATCGTGCGCGAGCAGGCCCGCAACACGGTCGTCGCCCGCGCGAAGGCGGTCGCGTCGCTGCGCGCGACGTTCGCCTCGCACGACTTCCTCGAGGTCGAGACGCCGATGCTGCAGACGATGCACGGCGGGGCGGCGGCGCGTCCGTTCGTGACCCACTCGAACGCGTTCGACACCGAGCTGTACCTGCGCATCGCGCCCGAGCTGTTCCTCAAGCGCGCGGCCGTGGGCGGCATCGACCGCGTGTTCGAGATCAACCGCAACTTCCGCAACGAGGGCGCCGACTCCACGCACAGCCCCGAGTTCGCGATGCTCGAGGCGTACCAGGCCTACGGCGACTACCACACGATCGCCGACCTCACACAGGAGCTCATCCAGAACGCCGCGCTCGCCGTGGCGGGATCGCACGTCGTGACGTGGGCCGACGGCACCCGGTTCGACCTCGGTGGCGAGTGGGCGCGCATCTCCATGTACGAGTCGCTCTCGGATGCGGCCGGCGTCGCCATCACGCCCGAGACGCCGCTCGAGGAGCTCGCGGCGCTCGCCGACCGGGAGGGCGTCGAGGTCAAGCTGCCCACGCACGGCAAGTACGTCGAGGAGCTGTGGGAGCACTTCGTGAAGGGCGGGCTCGAGCGGCCCACCTTCGTGATGGACTTCCCCGTCGACACCTCGCCGCTCGTGCGCGACAAGCCGGGTGCTCCCGGCGTCGTCGAGAAGTGGGACCTCTATGTGCGCGGCTTCGAGCTCGCCACCGGGTACTCGGAGCTCGTCGACCCCGTCATCCAGCGCGAGCGGTTCGTCGAGCAGGCGAAGCTCGCCGCGCGCGGCGACGACGAGGCGATGCGTCTCGACGAGGACTTCCTCACCGCGATGGAGCACGGCATGCCGCCCATGGGGGGCATGGGGATGGGAATCGACCGCCTGCTCATGGCGATCACGGGCCTCGGCATCCGCGAGACGATCCTCTTCCCGCTCGTCAAGTAGGCGGGCGCACCGGGAGACCCCCGGCGAGCCGGGGTAGTCTCGCTACATGCCCGACCGTCTGCCCGGCGAAGAGCCCCCGAAGATCACCACGAACCGCATCATCCTGTGGATCGTGGTCGCGGGCGTCGGGCTGTGGCTCATCGGCACGGGCATCGCGGGCATCATCGCGAAGGCGGGTTGATGGACCGGCGCACCTCACGGCTCGTGATGTACGGCGGGCTCGTGCTCATGGTCGCGATCGTCGTGCTCGTCGTCGTGTTCAGCCCCCGCTGAGCCGGGCGTCGTAGGCTTCTGCCATGCCCACCGACTTCTGGGGAAACGCGATCTTCTCCGTCGTGCCCACGATCGCGCTCGGGCTCGTCTTCTGGTTCATCATGCGCGCGATCATCCGCGGCGACCGCGTCGAGCGCGCCGAGTACGCACGCATGGAGGCCGAGGAGCGGGCCCGCCGCGCCGCCGCGAAGGGCGACGCCTAGGGGCGCTCCCGCGGACGCAGCCGCACGTTCGGCAGCTCCGGCGCGGGCAGAGGGGCGCCGTCGTAGCCGTCGACGCGACCGAACGGTCCGGCCGGGTCGGCATCCGCGATCACGTCGTGCTGCCAGCGGGAGCGGAACGCGACGATCTCGTCGTGGCTGCGACCCACGAAGTTCCACCACATGACGATGGGCTCCTCGAGCGGGGTGCCGCCGATGAGCAGCACGCGCAGCGGGCCCGCGGATGCGTCGACGCGCAACGCATCCGTGCCGCGGCCGACGACCCCGAGGTGGTGGGCCGGCACGTCGACGCCCTGCAGCCGGGCCGGCACCGCGTCGACGACGAGGCCGTACTCGAAGTCGGCGTCGGTCGGCAGCTCGACCGACGCGCCCGCGGGCAGCGCGAGCTCGGCCGCGACGAGCGGCGTGTACGACGTGACGGGCGACGTGACGCCGAGCCACGAGCCGACGAACACGCGCAGCGTCGCATCGCCCACGGTCGCGACGTCGGCGACGTGGTGCTCGAAGAACGGCGCGACGCCGCGTGCGGCATCCGGGAGCGCCGTCCAGAGCTGCACGCCGTGAAGGCTCGCGGCCGCCGTCGTCGACACCTCGGAGTGCTGGATGCCGCGGCCCGCCGTCATGAGGTTGACCGCGCCGGGGTCGATGAGCTGGTGGGCGCCCGTCGAGTCGCGGTGCTCGATCTGCCCCTCGTAGAGCCAGCTCACCGTCTGGAGGCCCGTGTGCGGATGCGGAGGCGTGTCCATGGTGCCGGCCCGCGGGGTCGGCGTCGGGCCGTACGCGTCGATGAAGCACCACGCGCCCACGAGGCTCCGGCTGCGCTGCGGAAGCGTGCGCCGCACGAGCAGCGCTCGCGGGCCGCCGAGCGGCACCTCGCGCGGGGAGAGCACCTCGACCGCCCCCGCATCCGGCGCCGCGTCGACGACGCACACGAGCTCCTGGGGGTCGCGTTCGAGGTTGCTCACGTTGGGCGATGCTACGCCGAGGTGAGCCCCGGAAGGGGGGCGCGGGGAGGCGTGAGCTTTCCTAGGCTGCCGGTATGCGTCGCCGCCTCGTCCCCGTCGTCGCCCTAGCCGTGGCCCTCGCCGTCGGATTGGGCGGCTGCTCGCTCGTCGACGAGGTCGCCGAAGGGCAGCGGATCACGTCCGAGCGTCTCCGCGTGGCCGACTCGCTCCGCATCCTCGTGGGCGAGCTCGAGGCGCTCGACGGGGTCGCCTCGGCGAGCTACACCTTCGACGCGGTCGACCTGACAAGCGAACCCGCACTCGAGGTGCAGCTCGTCTCCATCGCCGCCGACACCTGGACCGCGGTGGGCGACGCGATCGACAGGGCGGCACTCGACGAGCCGCTGCGCGACCATCCGCTCGGCGCGACACTGCGCTCCGACCGCCTGGTGAGCACGTTCACCACCGAGGAGAGGCTCGACTGGCTCGACGACGACACCATGGCCGACGTGCAGCGCGCGCTGGAGCTGCTGCCGGACGCACGGGTGGAGCTGTCGGGGTACGGCGAGTCCGCGTTCATCGTCGCCGCCCATCCCGATGCCGCGGAGCGCCTCCTCGATCGGATCACGGGCGACGCGGAGCTGCGGGCCTACCTCGACGGCGTCGATCCCCGTCGGCTGGCCGTCGATCTCCGCGCGCCCGGGCTCACGGTCTCGGGGGCGGTATCCGCCGAGGTCGCGGACTGGATCCGCGCGATCCTCGACCGCGACCTGCCGAGGCCCGACTTCTCGGACCCCGACGCCCCTCCCGCGACGGAGTGGGTGGCGGTGACGGTGAGCGGTGGAGCGGGCGATGCCGTCGTTTCCGTCGAGCTCGTCGGCTCCGCGCTCGGGAGCGGGCCGGCGTGGGACGGCCTCGTCGACCTGCTCACCGCGCCCGTGCCCGAGGTCAACGGCCCGGGAGCGTGCGTGCCGCTTCAAGTGATGTACGTGTGGGAGGGGGTGCAGGGCAGCTTCCCCTCGTTCTCGAGCGTGTGCGCGGGATGGGTGGTGAGCTCGGGCGACCCCGGTCGCCCGTCGCTCGTCGAACTGCGCGAGGCGCTCGCGGCATCCGGGATCGACCCCGAGGCCCTCGGCTACGACCTCTGGTAGCTCACGCTGAGCGGTCGGTTTCCGGCCCCATCCGCCGCTCGTGAGCCGGATTACCGACCACTCGGCGCCGGTACGCTGGATTCGAGATGGAATTCGTCGTGCTGCTCATCGCCCTCATGTTCGGCACGGTGCTGCTCGCGGGTATCGGGGAGCGCATCCGGCTCCCCTACCCGGTGCTCGTGCTCATCGCGGCAGCCGCCGCGGCGTGGCTGCCGTTCATCCCCGAGCTGCACATCGAGCCCGAGCTGATCCTGCCCCTGTTCCTGCCGCCGCTGCTGTTCGCCGTCGCGCAGCGCAGTTCGTGGGGCGTGTTCCGCCTGCGCTGGAAGACCCTCGTGCTCATGGCGGTGCTGCTCGTCGCGCTCACAGCCGTCGCCGTCGCGGGGGTCGCCTGGTACCTCATGCCGTTGCTGTCGTTCCCCGCCGCGATCGCCCTCGGCGCGATCGTCGCGCCGCCCGACCCCGTCGCCGTCGAGGCGGTCGCGGGCAAGGTGCGGATGCCGCGCCGCCTCATGACGATGCTGCAGACCGAGGGCCTCTTCAACGACGCCATGGCGATCGTCATCTTCCAGACCGCCGTCTCGGCCGCCCTCTCCGGCGGCGAGGTCGGCTGGGGCCTCGTGCCCGCATTCCTCGCCGGGGCGGCGGGAGCCGTCATCCTCGGCTTCCTCATGGCGTGGGTCGTCGGCGCCATCAACCACATCGTGCCGAACCGCATCGCGCGAACCGCGATCACGCTCGTCGCGCCGTACGCCGTGTACATCCTCGCCGAGCAGGTGCACTTCTCCGGCGTCGTCGCGGTCGTCGTGACGGCCGTCGAGCTCGTGCGTCGCGACCGCCCCCAGGACTCGCAGGAGCGACTCACGCGCGCCTCCTTCTGGGAGGTCGTGGAGATGATCACGACGGGCGTCGCGTTCGGCCTCGTCGGCATCGAGATGCGCTACGTCGTGGAAGACGAGGGTGCCAACCTGCTCGGTTGGATCCCCGCGATCCTCGCCATCTGCGCCGTCGTCATCGGCGTCCGCTTCCTCTGGGTCGCGCTCGTTCTGGGCGGAGGCCGCCGAGTCGAGGGGCACGAGAACAACCGTCGCTCGTCGGCGGCATCCCGCCTCAAGGACATCGTCATCGTGACGTGGTGCGGGATGCGGGGGCTCGCGACTCTCGCCCTCGCTCTCGCCCTCCCCATCTCCATCCCCGGCCGCAACTTCATGGTCGCCACCGCGTGCGCCGTGCTGTTCGTGACCCTCGTGCTGCCGGGCCTCACGCTGCCCGCGCTCATGCGCATCCTCAAGCCCGAGGACGACCACGCGCTCGTCGAGCGCGAGGAGCGCCAGATCGCCCTGCGTGCCGAGCGTGCCGCGGCGACCGCCATCCAGCAGTCGGCGCACCTCGCCAAACTGGACCCCGAGCTCGTGGAGCGCGCACGCAGCCGCATCAGCGGCTTGCACTCGCTGCTCGAGCACGACGACGACGTCGTCGACTCCGAGCAGGAGGCGCACCAGCGCACCCAGGTGCACGCGATCGAGGCGATGCTGCGCGAGGCGCTCGCGGCCGCGCGCCGCGAGGTGCTCGGCATGCGCGGCGAGCCGGGCGTCGACCCGGAGGCGGTCAACGCGGTGCTGCGTCGTCTCGACCTCCGCACGGTCTCGCTCGACGGCCAACAGCACTAGCTGCCTCGCTGGTTGAGTGGCCCCGCCGGGGCGTGTCGAAACCAGCCCCCGCTGAACCTCAGCGCAGCACCAGCAGGTCGCCCGGCTGGCAGTCGAGCGCGTCGCAGATCGCGGTGAGCGTCGAGAAGCGGATGGCGCGCGCCCGGTCGTTCTTGAGCACCGAGAGGTTCACGAGGCTCACCCCCACGAGCTCCGAGAGCCGCGTGAGCGTCATCCCGCGCTCCTCGAGCAGCTCGTCGAGGCGGCAGTGGATGCGCCCCTCGTCGTCCGGCTCGGCCGGCGCCATCAGACGAGCCCGTCCGTGTCGCGCTGCAGCCGCTCGCCCGCCCGGATGACGTAGGCGAGCACCCCGAGCACGGTCGCGAGCCCGAGAAGCATCCAGTTCGGCAGGACGGTGTGCGCGCCCCACCCCCACTCGATCGGAAGCGCTGAACGGTCGACCGTCGTGGGATCGACGCCGTCGGGCAGGAGGAGAGTCGTCTGCACCAGGAGATTGCGGGTGAACTGTCCGACGGTCGCGCCGAACCCGAGCACGATCGCGAGCGCCGCGGTCGCCCGCGACACGGCGGCGTCGAAGCGCACGCTGCGGCGGATCCGCGAGGCGAGGTCCGACACGATCGCCGCCATCCCGGCGATGACGAAGCTTGCCAGCGCGAACGCGGCGGCGTTGAGAGCCCGCAAGGGCAGGGGGAGGCCCGAGATCAGGCCCTGGTCCAGGGCGTACACGCCCTCGCCGGGCGAGATGACGGTGTCGCCCGCGATCGACACGACGGCGTACGCGATGCCGGTCGCTGCCGCGCCGATCGCGACCACGAGCCCTGTTGCGCGGATGCCGCCGAGCGCGACGAGCCGGGTCGCGTGAGTCGCGCGCGTGGTCATCGTCGCGGCCATCAGACGAGCCCGTCCGTGTCGCGCTGCAGCCGCTCGCCTGCCCGGATGACGTAGGCCGCGACGAGCACGACGAAGCCGAACGCCCACGGGCCGAGGTGCAGCTCGAAGCCCGCCACGTAGGGCTCGCCGAGGTCGCCGCCGGCCATCATCCGTCCGAGACCGTCGAGGCCGGCGGCGAGCATGCCGCCGAGGGACATGATGAGGCCGGTCGTGAGCACCGCCGGGTAGAGCACGCGGTGGAACGGCGTGCCGCGCGACGTCATCGCGAGGAACAGCACGACGGCGGCGCTGATGGCGGCCGCGACGACGAGCGAGATCGCGGATGCCGCGACGAGCAGGCCGCGGGCCCCCTCGCCGAGGGCGCCGGATGCCACGGTCGCGCCCGTGAGGTCGCCGACGTTGCCGGGCAGCGGGGCGAACGCGATGAGGTCGACGGGACCGTCGCCGACCGCGAGGGCGATCGTGCGCCAGATGCCGTCGGCGACGGTGAGCAGGCCGAGGAGGCCCGCGAGCCCGGCGATGACGCCGAATGCGACGCGGTCGCCGAGGCCGAGCCTGGGCGTGGGTGTGGTGGTGCTCATGGGTGCCTCCGCGAGGTGGTGCCTTATCGAATGTCGTTAACATAACGATGATCGATAACCTCGTCAACCTCGCCGCATCCGAGGTGTCACTTTCTGTCACCCGCCCTCGTTGCCGGGCGACATAAAGTGACACCTCGGGGACACGGGAGGGGCCGGATGCGCCCACGGCGAACAGGGGCATGCGGGCGGCGGACCCCTCGTTACCCTCGATGTATCGCCGCGGCATCCGTTCGTCGTGGCGACGAGGAGTTGAGAATGTTCGAGCGCTTTACCGACCGAGCCCGCCGCGTGGTCGTCCTCGCCCAGGAAGAGGCGAAGATGCTCAACCACAACTACATCGGCACCGAGCACATCCTGCTCGGGCTCATCCACGAGGGCGAGGGCGTCGCCGCCAAGGCGCTCGAGTCGCTCGGCATCTCGCTCGACGCCGTTCGCGAGCAGGTGCAGGACATCATCGGCCAGGGCCAGCAGCAGCCGACCGGGCACATCCCGTTCACCCCGCGCGCCAAGAAGGTGCTCGAGCTGAGCCTGCGTGAGGCCCTCCAGCTCGGCCACAGCTACATCGGCACCGAGCACATCCTGCTCGGCCTCATCCGCGAGGGCGAGGGCGTCGCCGCCCAGGTGCTCGTGAAGCTCGGCGCCGACCTCAACCGCGTGCGCCAGCAGGTCATCCAGCTGCTCTCGGGATACCAGGGCAAGGAGCAGGTCGCCGTCGGCGGCAACGAGCAGGTCGCCAACGACAAGGGCAGCCAGATCCTCGACCAGTTCGGGCGCAACCTCACGCAGGCCGCACGCGAGGGCAAGCTCGACCCCGTCATCGGGCGCGAGAAGGAGATGGAGCGCGTCATGCAGATCCTCTCCCGCCGCTCCAAGAACAACCCCGTGCTGATCGGCGAGCCCGGCGTCGGCAAGACCGCCGTCGTCGAGGGCCTCGCCCAGGCGATCGTGCGCGGCGACGTGCCCGAGACCCTGCGCGACAAGCAGCTCTACACGCTCGACCTCGGGTCGCTCATCGCCGGATCCCGCTACCGCGGAGACTTCGAGGAGCGCCTCAAGAAGGTCACCAAGGAGATCCGCACGCGCGGCGACATCATCACGTTCATCGACGAGATCCACACGCTCGTCGGCGCGGGTGCCGCCGAGGGTGCGATCGACGCGGCCAACATCCTCAAGCCGCTCCTCGCGCGCGGCGAGCTGCAGACGATCGGCGCGACGACGCTCGACGAGTACCGCAAGCACTTCGAGAAGGATGCCGCGCTCGAGCGCCGCTTCCAGCCCGTGCAGGTGGCCGAGCCGAGCCTGCCCATGACGATCAACATCCTCAAGGGGCTGCGCGACAAGTACGAGGCCTTCCACAAGGTGTCGATCACGGATGGCGCGATCGTCGCCGCCGCGAACCTCGCCGACCGCTACGTGCAGGACCGCTTCCTGCCCGACAAGGCGATCGACCTGATCGACGAGGCGGGAGCGCGGCTGCGCCTCTCGATCCTCTCCGCCCCGCCGGAGTTGCGCGAGTTCGACGAGCGGATCGCGGGCGTGCGCGCCGAGAAGGAGTCGGCGATCGAGAACCAGGACTTCGAGCTCGCCGCCACC
The DNA here is from genome assembly GCA_023428065.1 of Actinomycetes bacterium. GTDB lineage: Bacteria > Actinomycetota > Actinomycetes > Actinomycetales > Microbacteriaceae > Homoserinibacter. Next base: position 26,060 of record JAEYZI010000029.1, read on the forward strand.
AAGCGCGACGAGGAGAAGCGTCTGCTCGGTGAGCGCCTGCGCCTCGAGAAGCAGTGGCGCTCCGGTGACGTGGCCGCATCCGGCACCGTCGACGAGGGCGTCATCGCGGAGGTGCTCGCGAACGCGACCGGCATCCCGGTGTTCAAGCTCACCGAGGAGGAGTCGGCTCGCCTCATCTTCATGGAGAAGGCGCTGCACCAGCGGGTGATCGGTCAGGAGGAGGCCATCTCGGTGCTCGCCAAGACCATCCGCCGCACGCGCGCCGGGCTCAAGGACCCGAAGCGCCCCTCGGGCTCGTTCATCTTCGCCGGCCCCACGGGCGTCGG
>JAEYZI010000062.1 GCA_023428065.1 Actinomycetes bacterium
CGACCTGGGTGCCCGCCTTGAGCATGAGGGCGGTGTGCTTGGTGCCCTCGCCGCCCGTGATGCCCTGGACGATGACCTTGGAGTCCTTGTTGAGGAAGATCGACATGTTCCTGGTTCCTTACTTCGCGGCGAGCTCGGCGGCCTTGTCGGCGCCCTCGTCCATGCCCGTGGCGATCGTCACGAGCGGGTGGTTCGCGGCGGCGAGGATGGCCCGGCCCTCCTCGACCTGGTTGCCGTCGAGGCGCACGACGAGCGGCTTGGTGGCCGAGTCGCCGAGGATCTCGAGAGCCTTCACGATGCCGTTCGCGACGGCGACGCACGAGGTGATGCCGCCGAAGACGTTCACGAACACGCTCTTGACCTGCGGGTCGCCGAGGATGACGTCGAGGCCCGCGGCCATGATCTCGGCCGAGGCGCCGCCGCCGATGTCGAGGAAGTTGGCGGGCTTCACGCCGCCGTGGTTCTCGCCCGCGTACGCGACGACGTCGAGCGTCGACATGACGAGGCCCGCGCCGTTGCCGATGATGCCGACCTCGCCGTCGAGCTTGACGTAGTTGAGACCCGCGGCCTTGGCCTTCGCCTCGAGCGGGTCGGCGGCGTCCTTGTCCTCGAGCGCCTCGTGCTCGTGGTGGCGCACCTCGCTCGCGTTGTCGTCGAGCGAGACCTTGCCGTCGAGCGCCACGATCTCGCCCGAGCCCGTGAGCACGAGCGGGTTGACCTCGACGAGCGTCGCATCCTCCGAGGTGTAGACCTCGTAGAGCTTCACGAAGACGGGGGCGACCTTGTCGACGAGCTCGGCGGGGAACTTCGCCGCGACCGCGATCTCCTTCGCCTTCTCGAGCGTGATGCCGGTCAGCGGGTCGACCTCGACGCGCGCGAGCGCATCCGGGCGCTCCTCGGCGAGCTGCTCGATCTCCATGCCGCCCTCGTAGGAGGCGAGGCTCAGGTACGAGCGGTTCGCCCGGTCGAGCAGCACCGAGAAGTAGTACTCCTGCTTGATGTCGGCGCCGGCCGCCACCATGAGGCGCTTGACGACGTGGCCCTTGATGTCGAGGCCGAGGATCGCCTCCGCGGCGGCCTCCGCGTCATCCGGGGTCTTGGCGACCTTGACACCGCCGGCCTTGCCGCGGCCTCCGGTCTTCACCTGGGCCTTGACGACGGTCACGCCGCCCAGCTTCTCGGCCGCGGCGCGCGCCTCGGCGGGGGTGTCGGCGACGATGCCGGCGAGCACGGGGACCCCGTACTTCTCGAACATGTCGCGGGCCTGGTACTCGTAGAGATCCACGCTGTCGCTTCTTCCAATGCGTCGGGGAGGGAATGCGGCCGAACTCTCTCGACACCGAGATAACTTGATGTCGAGATATATGGCCGCTGCCACTCTACCTTCTCCATTTCGCCCCGCCGACATGAGGATGGTGGGGTGACGACCGCCGACGACTACCTCGCCGAGGGCTCCCTCGTGCTCGGCGGCGGCGCGGCGCTCCTGCTGCAGCTCGCGCATCCGGCGGTCGGCTACGCCGTCGCGCACCACTCCGGGTTCGCGCGCGACCCCATGCGCCGACTGCGGCACACGCTCGGCTACGTCTACGCGATCGGGCTCGGCACCCCCGAGGTCGCCGAGCGCGCGGCCGCAGCCGTCGACCGGGCGCACTCCGGCATCCCGGGAGCCCGTGACCCCGAGGCTCAGCTCTGGGTTGCGGCGACGCTCTCCCGCGTCGGCATGCAGGTGCACGACGTGCTCTTCCGGCCCCTCCCCGCGGCCGTCGCCGACGAGATCTACACCGTGCAGGGCCGCTTCGGCACGAGCCTCCAGGTGCCGCGCGAGCTCTGGCCCCCGACGCGCGCCGACTTCGACGCGTACTGGGAGCGGATGCTGCCGACCCTCGCCGTGGGCGACGACGCCCGGCGGGTGGCGGCCGGCATCCTGCGCCCCGCGCCCGGCACGGTGCCCCTGTGGGTGCGCGCGGCGCTCCCCCTCGGACGCCTCATGACGGCGTCGCTGCTGCCCGACGCCGTCCGCGACGCCTACGGCCTGCCGCGGCGCCCGCGGCGCGAACGCGCGGCCCTCTCGGTCGCGCGCGTGCTCGTGCGCATCACGCCGCGTCGCATCCGCCGGCTCCCCTCGCGCCTCCTCCTCCCCGACATCCGCTGAGTGGTCGGTTCTCGGCCCTGAACCGCAAGGATGAGGCCGGAAACCGACCGATCAGCGATCGGAGGGGTGGGCCGCGATGAGGTCGCGGTACCAGCCGAAGGAGTCCTTGCGGATGCGCTGCTGGGTCGCGTAGTCCACGTACACGAGCCCGAATCGCTCCTCATAGCCCGCCGCCCACTCGAAGTTGTCGAACGCCGACCACACGTAGTAGCCGCGCACGTCGACACCCGCCTGGACGGCATCCGCCACCGCGCGCAGGTGGCCGTCGAGGTAGGCGATGCGACGCGGGTCGCGCACCTCGCCGTCGGCGTCGGGCGCGTCGTGGAACGACGCCCCGCCCTCGGTGATGACGACGGGCGGTATCCCCGGGTAGCTCTCGTGCAGTTCGACGAGCACGGCGGTGAGCGCCTGCGGCACGATCGCCCAGCCGAAGTCGGTGCGCTCCTCGGAGGGGTAGGGCACGGGCGCGAACGGCAGCTCGTCGGGCAGGTCGATCTCGAGCGCGCCCGTCGTGTCGAGGTCGGGGCGCGGCGCCGCGATCCGCACCGGCTCGTAGAAGTTGACCCCGTAGAAGTCGAGCGGGGCGGAGATGATGGCGAGGTCGGCGGCGAGCTGGGCGTCGTCGACGGGCATGAGGGGCCGTAGCTCCTCGGGGTAGCTGCCCGCGAGGATCGGCTGCGAGAAGAGCCGGTTGGTGATCGCGTGGAACATGCCCGCCGCCGCCGCATCCTCGGCCGAGTCGGATGCCGGCTCCACCGGGAAGTGCTGCTGCGCGATGCCGACCCGCTCGGCGCCCGCCTCCCGCAGCCGCTGCACCGCGAGGCCGTGGGCGAGGAGCTGGTGGTGGGCGGCGGGGAGGGCGCCGAAGCCGAGCCCGCGGCCGGGCGCGTGATCGGTGAGCGCGTAGCCGTAGAGGGTCTGCACGCTCATCTCGTTGAGCGTGATCCAGTCCCGCACGCGGTCGCCGAGCCGCTCGGCAACGACGGCGGCGTAGTCGGCGAGCGCCTCGGCCGTGTCGCGCACGAGCCACCCGCCGCGATCCTCGAGCGCCTGCGGCAGATCCCAGTGGTAGAGCGTCGGAACGGGGCGGATGCCGCGGTCGAGCAGACCGTCGACGAGCCGGTCGTAGAAGGCGAGCCCCCGCTCTTCGACCGCGCCGACGCCGCCGGGCACGATCCGCGGCCACGCGATCGAGAAGCGGTAGTCGTGGACGCCGAGCTCGGCGAGCAGGTCGAGGTCGCCCTCCCAGCGGTGGTAGTGGTCGATCGCGACGTCGCCCGTGTCGCCGCCCCGGATGCGCCCCGGGGTGTGGGTGAAGGTGTCCCAGATGGAGGGGCCGCGTCCGTCCTCGTGCACGGCGCCCTCGATCTGGTACGAGGCGGTCGACGCGCCGAAGCGGAAGCCGGAGGGCAGCATCGGGATGTCGGACATGGGGCTCCTTGAGGTCGGGGCGGGCGGTTCAGGCCACGCCGCGGAGGCGGGGGACGCAGACGAGCACGAGCAGCGAGATCGCCGCCGTCACGAGGAAGAGCACGGGGTAACCGCCGAGGCCGGTCACGATGGGCGCGGCGAGCATGGGCGCGATCACCTGAGGGAGCGCGTTGGCGATGTTGGCGACGCCGAGCATGCTGCCCGTCGAGCGGTCGGAGGGGAGCACCTGCGTGATGATCGCGACGTCGACGCTCACGAAGAGACTCCACCCTGCGGCGATGAGCACGGCGCCGACGAGCACGGCGGGCAGCACGGGCAGCGCGGCGAACACGACGCAGCCCGCCGCGAGACTGAGGGACGCGGCGACGACGAACACGCGCCGACGCGCGAGTCGGTCGGACCACGCGCCCGCGACGCTCGCGCCGACGACCGTGATGATGACGTTGACGAGCGTGACGACGAGCACCCACGCGCCCGGGTCGTCGACCCCGACCGCGTCGGCGAGGAAGTAGTAGAGGTAGATGAGCACGAGGCCGTTGACGAGGTTCACGAGCAGGCGGATGGTCCACGCCCACGCGAACACGGCGGTGGGCCGCAGCGCCGCCACGACCTCCCGGATGCCGCGCGCGGGGAATTCGGCGGCATCCGACTCGGCGCGGGCGGGCTCCGGCAGCACGAGGATCGCGACGAGCAGGAGGGGCACCGCGACGGCGAGCGCCGCGTAGCCGATCGCGGACTCCTCGAGCGCGACGGCGACCGCGGTGCCTGCGACGACGCCGACCACCTGTGCGACCCCGAAGAGCGAGCCGACGAATCCGCGCCGCTCGTCGGGCACCCGGTCGGCGATCATCGCCAGCAGGGCCGCGAAGGGGCCGTTGAGACCCACCTGCACGAGCACCCAGCCCGCGATCATGCCGGCGACATCCGGAGACAGCCACAGTACGACGAGGCCGACGACCCCGATCACGAGCCCCGCCACGACGACCGGGCGGCGGCGCGGCCGCGCGAGCGACATGCGATCGGAGATGAAACCCCACACAGGGTTCGCGACGATCGAGGCGATCGCGCCTGCCGCGGTCACGAGTGCGAGGAGCGCCTCCTTGCCGTCCTCGCCCGCGAATCGCGCGGCCTGGGCGGGCAGCAGGATCTGGATGGGGCCGAACCAGCCGGCGAAGACGCCACCGGTGGCGAGGGCGAGCGCGACGACCCAGCCGCGGCGGACGATGGGGCCGGTGGCGGTGGTCATCTCACCTCGTCGTGATCTCGTTCGCTCGACTTGGACGGTCGTCCAAGTTCCGCCCAGCGTGTCGGATGCCGCGGCGCCTCCGCAAGCCCCCCGGACGGGCGTCGCGGCGGCATCCGGGGGCACGTGCGGCGTAGGCTCCCGCGAGTGAGATTCGCCGCCCTCCGCGCCCCCTGGTACAAGGGCTACTTCGCGGGCGGATCGCTCATGATGGGCGCCGACCACGTCGAGCACGCGATCACCTACTTCGTCATGTGGGAGCTCTTCCACTCCCCCGTGCTCGCGGGCTTCGCGGTCATCAGCCACTGGCTGCCGCAGCTTCTCTTCGCGATCCCGTTCGGGGCGCTCGCCGACCGGTTCGACTGCCGCAGGCTCATCCAGCTCGGCGCCGTGTGCTTCATGGTCGCCTCGGCGGGCTGGGCGGTGCTCATCGCGACGGGAGCGCTCGAGGAGTGGCACTGCGTCGTGCTGCTGCTCCTGCACGGGCTCGCGGGCACCTTCTGGGGTCCGGCGGACCAGCTCATGCTCTACGACATCGTCGGCCCGGAGGACCTGCCGAGCGGCGTGCGCCTCATGGCGACCGGCCTCCAGCTCGGGATGCTCGCGGGGCCGGCCCTCGGCGCGGCGCTGCTGTTCACGGTGGGACCGGCGTGGGGTCTCGCGATCAACGTGCTGCTCTATGTGCCGTTCGTCGTCTACCTCCTGATCGTGCCGTACGACGGGCACAGCCGCGGCGGCGGCACACGCGAGCCCCTGCGCCTGCGCGACGTCGCGGGCGTGCTTCGCGAGGTGCCGCGCCACCCCGCGATCCTCGCCGTCACGACGCTGCAGATCCTCGTGGGGCTCCTCGTGGGGCAGGCGATCCTGCCGCTGCTGCCCGAGTTCGGCGGGCTCCTCGGCCTCGACGAGTCGGGCCTCGCCTACGGGATGCTGCTCGTCGCGATGGCCACGGGCGCGGTCGCGGGCGGGATCGGCCTCGAGGCGATCGGTCGCGTGCGCGTGACGCCCCGCCTCGCGATCTCCGCCTCCGCCGTGTTCGCCGCCGCCGTGCTCGTGTTCTCGGTGTCGCGCAGCTTCGCCCTGAGCCTCGCGGCGCTCGTGCTCGCCGGGATGGCGAGCCTCGTGTCGAGCTCGACCTCGCAGGCCGTCGTGCAGCTCACGGCGCCCGCCGACCGTCGCGGCCGGTTCATCGGCGCGTACGCGATGGCCGCGAACGGATCGCGTGTCGGCTCGGGTGTCATCGTCGGAGCCCTCGGCGCCTGGCTCGGCCTCACGTGGGCTCTCGCGGTCGACGCCGCGCTTCTGCTCGCGGGCGTGCTCGCGCTCCTCGCGATCGTGAGCGTGGCCCGGCGGCGCCTGCGTGCGGCGCAGACGACCCTCGCCCCGAGCGAGCGCGACGCGATCAGCGAGGCGTGACCGCGTCCCACCAGCGCAGCACGCGCAGCGCCCTGAGGGTGATCCAGCGGCTCGGCCGACCCTCCTCCTCGCCCTCCATGACGAACCAGACCGAGCCCTCGAGATCGTTCTCGAGCGGGAAGCGACCCTCGGCATCCGCCTTGCCCCGCACGAGCTCGACCGCCTCGCGCAGGCGCTCGTCTCCCGCGGGCCGGGCGAGCCGGAAGTGATCGAGCCCCCGCAGCACGTCGTAGTGCCACCGCGTCGGGAAGGTCGTCATCGAGAAGCGCAGGTCGGCCATGCCGCCCGTCGAGAGCCGCCGCAGCAGGCGCCGCTCGAGCAGGTACTCCTCGCCGCGGATGCGCGCCTCGCGGGCGGCGGGAACGCGCGGGTCGTCGGGGGGCGCCGCCTCCTCCCACGCGAGGAGCCCCTCGATCGCGCAGATCGTCGAGTGGAACGACGACACGGCCGTTCCGCGGTCGCAGTTCCACCCGCCGTCGGGCAGCTGCTGCGCGATAAGCGCCGAGAGGGTGCGCGAACCGTCGAAGCCGAAGTAGACGGAGCTCGCGAGCAGGACGCCCGCGATGCACGGTTCGATCGCGAGCTCGAAGTAGAGCAGACCGCCGTCGTCGTCCTCCCAGCGCACGTTCCGCGCGACCTTGTCGATGGCGTCACGCACGACGGCGTCGTCGGGGTCGACGCCGAAGTCGCGCAGCAGGGTGACGGTGAAGTGGGTGGCGGTCCACGCCGCGAAGAACGGGCGCGACTCGTCGACCCAGCCCGGCCGGTAGGTGCCGCCGTCCCACGTGCCCTCCGGGTCCTGCAGGGCCAGCAACCGGGCGCCCCAGCCCTCGCGCGCGACGCGGGCGCGCTCCGCGGCCACGGCATCCGCATCCGCGTCGGCGAGGTCGCGCAGCACCTGGTGCCGGATCGCGGGATCGGCGTCGAGCAGCCAGTCGGTCACGTCCATGGGGCGACGCTACGCCGGGCGGCCGACGCCGCGCGAGAGCGGCTAGAGCTTCTCGATCGGCGCGATCTTGATGAGCAGGCGCTTGCGCCCCGCCGTGTCGAACTGCACCTCGGCGACCGCCTTCGGCGCCTGCCCCGTCACGGCCACGACGCGACCCTCGCCGAAGTCGGTGTGGCGGATGCGGTCGCCCGCCGCGAGGGTCAGGTCGCCGTTGTCGCGCACGGTGTTGGTGACGGCGCTCGTCCACTCGCGCTTCTCGCGGTTCGGGGCGGGCGGGAGCGAGTCGCGATAGCTGAAGCTCTGCCGCGTGCGTCCCGCGTTGAGCGCACGCGAGCGCGTGCCGCCGCGCGAGTTCGCCATCCCGGGCGACTGTCGCCACTCGATGAGGTGGGCGGGCACGTCCTGCAGGAAGCGGCTCGGCATCGCGACGGCCGTGTCGCCGAACTGCGCGCGCGTCATGGCGAGCGAGAGGTACAGCCGCTTCTTCGCGCGCGTGATGCCCACGTAGAACAGCCGCCGCTCCTCCGCGACGCCGCCCGGCTCGTTCGCCGAGATGCGGTGCGGCAGGAGGTCCTCTTCGATGCCCGTGACGAAGACGGTGTCGTACTCGAGGCCCTTCGCCGTGTGCAGCGTCATGAGCGTGACGGTGCCGGAGGCGTCGTCGATCTCGTCCGCCGCCGCGACGAGGGCGACCTCGGTGAGGAAGTCGATGAGGCGCCCCTCGGGGTTGCGCTTCGCGAACTCCTTCGTGAAGGAGAGGAGCTCCTCGACGTTCTCGGCGCGCACCTCGTCCTGCGCGTCGCGCGTCGCACGCAGCGCCTCGACGTAGCCCGTGCGCACGAGCAGCTCGGTGAGGATGTCGGCGGGCGGCGAGGTGGGCACCATCGCCTCGACGTCGTCGAGGATCTGCCCGAGGTCCATGATCGCCTTCGTGACCTTGGGGCCGAGGCCGAGCTGGTCGGCGTCGCGCAGGGTCTCACGCAGCGGCACGCCGAGCCGGTCGGCGTGCGCCTGCAGTGCCGCCTCGGTCGCCGGCCCGATGCCGCGCTTGGGGGTGTTCATGATGCGGCGCAGCGCGAGGTCGTCGGCGGGGTTCGCGACCTGCACGAGGTAGGCCATGGCGTCCTTGATCTCGGCGCGCTCGTAGAACTTGGTGCCGCCCGCGATGCGATAGGGCACGGCCGAGCGGATGAGGATGTCCTCCAGCGCACGCGTCTGCGAGTTGACGCGGAAGAACACCGCCATGTCCTTGTAGGCGACGCCCGCCTCGTGGAGCTTCTGGATCTCGTCGGCCACGAACTGCGCCTCGTCGTAGGCGGTGTAGCCCGTGAAGCCCGTGATCTTCTCGCCCGCCCCGAGGGTCGTGAAGAGGTTCTTCTCCTGGCGATCGAAGTTGGCGGCGATGACGGCGTTCGCCGCGTCGAGGATGTTCTGCGTCGAGCGGTAGTTCTGCTCGAGCAGGATCACCTCGGCGTCGGGGAAGTCGCGCTCGAACTCGACGATGTTGCGGATGTCGGCGCCGCGGAAGGCGTAGATCGACTGGTCGGAGTCGCCGACGACCGTGAGCGAGGCCGCGGGGATGCCGCCCGACGCGTCGAGTCGCATCCGGGTGTCGGCGGGCACGTGCTGCGGTTCGACGGGGCGCGTGAGCTCGCGGATGAGGGCGTACTGCGCGTGGTTGGTGTCCTGGTACTCGTCGACGAGGATGTGGCGGAAGCGGCGCTGGTAGAGCGCCGCGACCTCCGGGAACGCGCGGAACAGGTGCACCGTCTCGGCGATGAGGTCGTCGAAGTCGAGGGCGTTCGCGCGGCGCAATCCCTGCGTGTAGCGCCGGAACACCTCGAGGAAGGCGGCGTCTGCCGGGTCGTCGGCCCGCACCTGGCGCGCGTAGCTGTCGACGTCGCCGAGCTCGTTCTTGAGCTTGGAGATCTTGCCCGCGACGGCGGGCACGGTGAGGCCGAGCGTGTCGACCTCGAGCTCCTTGATGATGCGCTTGATCATGGCGCGCGAGTCGGCCGAGTCGTAGATCGTGAACGCCGTCTTGAGGCCCATGGCCTCCGCCTGGCGGCGCAGGATGCGCACGCACGCCGAGTGGAAGGTCGAGATCCACATGCCGTCGGCGGCGCCGCCCACGAGCTGTTCGACGCGCTCGCGCATCTCGCCGGCGGCCTTGTTGGTGAAGGTGATCGCGAGGATCTGGCTCGGCCACGCCTCGCGCGTCTGCAGGAGGCTCGCGATGCGACGCGTGAGCACGCTCGTCTTGCCGGACCCCGCTCCCGCGACGATGAGCAGCGCCTTGCTGCGCGAGAGCACGGCCGCGCGCTGCTGCGGGTTGAGGCCGGCGAGGAGCGCCTCGTCGACGGCGGGAGGCTCTGCGGAGGGCAGGCCCGAGTCACCCGGATCGCTGTCGAATCCGTCGAGGAGGAAGGTCATGGCGCATCGAGTCTAGGCGGCGGCGCCGACCTCGGCTGAAGGGTGCGGGCGACCCGGCCAGGAGGAGCCGGGTCGCCCGCGACGGAACGCTTCCCACCGTTCCGGGTCAGGCGCCGCCCTCCTGGAAGCCGACGACGACGGTGTTCGTCTGGCCGTCCGTCTGGAGGGCGAACTCGAGATCTCCCGCGTGCGCATTGAGGATCGGCCACCCGCCGATGCCGTCGCTGCGCTCGACGGCGTAGCCGCCGAGGAGCGGCTCCCACGCGTCGAGCACGGCCTCGGGCTCGAGGGCCGTGACGTACTGGAGCACGGCGGTGTCCTCGCTCGTCTGGAAGACGACGCACAGCTCGACTCCTGCGGGCGCGGCCCAGCCGTGCGGGACCGTGGGCGCCTCGCCGGGGTCGACGCTGTAGCCGAAGGGCGAGTCGGGGAAGGCGGCGGCGCACGCGGGGCTCGGGCCCTGCCCGCCCGCGGGCCCCGACACGGCGGGGCCGTTCGGGTCGTCGACGAGGGGGTTGCCGGTCGCGCAGGCGCTCAGCGCGAGGGCGACGGAGCCGCCGAGCGCGGCGAGGCGCAGGGCGCGCAGCGTGCGGGTACGGCGCGCGGCACGCGCCAGGGGATTCGCCATGGTGGTGATTTCCTCTCGGGTCCGTCGGGCTGGTGATCAGTCCTGGTAGTCGCCGTCGATCGCCCAGTGGATGGCGTAGCGGCTCGTGCCGGTCTCGACGATGTAGAAGGAGGCGTCGCCGAGCACGCCCGTGAGCAGTTCGCCGTCGGTCGAGTCGCCGCGCCCGTGCGCACCGCCCGTGAGCGCTCGCTCGTAGTAGTCGAGCACCCAGTCGTACGGCGTGTAGTAGCTCGTGGCGTAGTGGCCGACCTGCTCGGCCTCCGAGATCGTCTCGACGAGGCAGAGCACCCCGAAGTCGGCGGGTGCCGGCCAGCCGTCCGGCCGCATCCGGATGTCGCCCTCGTGGACGATCCCGGCTCGGGCGCCGTACTCCGTCACGCAGCGGGGGTCCGGCTGCGGCGGCGCCTCTCCCTGAGCCGTGTCGGGCGTCGCCGACGGGGTCGGCGGCACGGGCATGGCGTGGATGGCGTGGGTCGAGCACCTCGTCTCGCGCGTGCTCGGCACCGTGCTCGCGGTCTACGTCGCGCTCGTGGCGACCGCCTACGTCGCGATGGGCGTGCCAGGCCTGGCGGGCCC
>JAEYZI010000094.1 GCA_023428065.1 Actinomycetes bacterium
CTCCGCGACGGCCGAGGTGGCGAGCGCCGCTAGAGTGAGGTGGGATCTGGCCATGGCGACAGGGTAGGTCTGCCCCGCCCCGGCCGCCCGGCACGCCACGCCCGACGCGCGGTTCTCGCAGGCGATCCGAGGACGAGGATGGGATGCGCATGAGCGGTTCGACGGACGACCCGTCGCGGGCCCCGCGTCGGCGCCCCCTCGCCCCCGCGCTCTCGCGCTCAGAGCTCGACCGCGACTACCTGTCGCGTCTCGGCGGCGTGCCCGCGCTGCTCGACGACCCCGACACGCGCATGGTGGTGCTCCACGAGGGCCGCGCTCTCGGCACGCACGAAGGGGCGCTCGCGCTCGTCGACCCCGCGACGCTCGAGGTGGACCCGGATGCCGCCGTCTTCCTCGGGCGGGCACGCGCCGCATCCGCCGACCTGGCGCAGGGGGCCGCGGTGCTCGCGCTCGTCGTCTCGGAGGCGGACGCCGAGCGTCTCGGCGTCGAGGGCGCCTGGCTCGACCTGCGCCGGGTGGGCGCGCTGCTCACCCCGCGAGATGCGGGGCTCTTCACGCAGGCGCTCGCGCTCGCGAACTGGCACGGCACGGCGGCGTTCTCATCGGCGTCGGGGGAGCCCACGACGGTCACCCAGGCGGGCTGGGTGCGGGTGGATCCCGCGTCGGGGCGCGAGAGCTACCCGCGCACCGATCCGGCGGTGATCGTCGCGGTGCTCGATGACGACGACCGCATCCTGCTCGGCTCGAACGTCGAATGGGACGCGCGGCGGTTCTCGCTACTCGCGGGGTTCGTGGAGCCGGGGGAGTCGCTCGAGGCGGCCGTCATCCGCGAGATCTTCGAGGAGGCGGGGCTCGTCGTCGAGGACCCGGAGTACCGGGGGAGCCAGCCGTGGCCGTTCCCCGCCTCGCTCATGGTGGGCTTCGAGGCGCGGGTCGCCTCGGGCGAGTCGACGGAACCGCGCCCCGACGGCACGGAGCTGCGGGAACTGCGCTGGTTCTCGCGGGCGGAGCTCGCCGCGGAGGTAGCCGCGGGAGCCGTGCTGCTCCCGGGCCCCGCCTCGATCGCGCGCGCGATCGTCGAGGACTGGTTCGGCGGGCCCATCGAGGACCCCGCATGAGCGCGCTCCTCGACGCGCTCGACGCCCAGCAGCGCGAGGCCGCGGAGGCGCTGCTCGGGCCCGTGTGCATCCTCGCGGGCGCGGGCACGGGGAAGACGCGCACGCTCACCCATCGCATCGCGCACGGCGTCGCATCGGGGGTCTACGCGCCCGACCGCGTCATGGCGCTCACCTTCACGACGCGTGCGGCGGGCGAGCTGCGCTCGCGCCTGCGCGCCCTCGGCGCGGGACGCGTCGCCGCCCGCACCTTCCACTCGGCGGCCCTCGCGCAGCTGAGCTTCTTCTGGCCGCAACTCGTCGGCGGCCGTCTCCCCGAGATCCTGCCCGGCAAGGCGCGGTTGCTCGGGCAGGCGGCCGAGTCACTGCGCGTGCGCGTCGACACGGCCGCGCTGCGCGACCTCGCGGCGGAGATCGAGTGGCGCAAGGTGCGCCGCATCCCGCTCGACGAGTACGCGCGGCTCGCCTCGCGGCCCATGCCGCCGGGGCTCGAGCTCGGCACCGTCGTCGAGCTGCAGCAGCGCTACGAGGACCTCAAGGACGAGCAGCGCCGGCTCGACTTCGAGGACGTGCTGCTCGTGACGGCGGGCATGCTCGATGCCGAGGAGCGCGTCGCGGCGCACGTGCGCGAGCAGTACCGCTTCTTCGTCGTCGACGAGTACCAGGACGTGTCGCCCCTGCAGCAGGAGCTGCTCGAGCTCTGGCTCGGGCCCCGCACGGACGTGTGCGTCGTGGGTGACGCCTCCCAGACCATCTACTCCTTCGCGGGGGCCTCGAGCGAGTACCTGCTGGGCTTCTCGAGCCGCTACCCCGACGCGGTCGAGGTGCGCCTGGAACGCAACCACCGCTCGACACCCGCGATCCTCGGCACCGCGAACCGCCTCATGCGGGGCCGACCGGGCGCGCTCGAACTCGTCGCGGTCGAGGGCGACGCGACGGCTCCCGAGCCGACCGTCACGAGGTGGGAGTCGGATGCCGCCGAGGCGCACGGCGTGGCCGACGCGATCGCGGCGCAGCTCGCGGTCGGCGTCGCGCCCGAGCGCATCGCCGTGCTCTACCGCGTCAACGCCCAGGCCGTCGCCCTCGAGGCCGCGCTCGCCGACCGCGGCATCAGCTCGCGCCAGCTCGGCGGCACGAAGTTCTTCGAGCTCGAGGCGATCAAGCGCGCCGTACTCGAGCTCACGAGCCTCTCGCGCACGGGGTCGCCCAAGGGCCTCTACGAGACGGTCGCGGATGTCGCGCTCGCCAACGGCTGGTCGGCGCACGCCCCCGAGAGTCAGGGCGCCGTGCGGGAACGCTGGGAGGCGCTCGGCGCCCTCGTCGAGCTCGCCGACCAGGCCCCCGAGGGCACGACGCTCGCCGACTTCGTCGCCGAGCTGCAGGAGCGTCAGAGCACCCAGCACGAGCCGACCATGCCGTCGGTCGTGCTCTCGACGCTGCACGGAGCGAAGGGTCTCGAGTGGGACCACGTGCACATCGTCGGCCTCACCGAGGGCCTGCTCCCCATCTCGCACGCGAAGGGCTTCGACGCGATCGACGAGGAGCGCCGGCTGCTCTACGTGGGCATCACGCGCGCGCGGCGGACCCTCGCGCTGCACTGGTCGGCAGAGGGTCTGCGTTCGCGTCCGCGGGAGCCCAGTCGATTCCTGACGGAGCTGCGCAGCGGCATTCCGGGTGCGGGGCGAGCGCGCGCTCGCTGAGCTCGGATCCGTCGCCCGCGATCCGCCACTCCCGGCCCGGTCGGGCCTCGCCGCGCACGGCCGCGGCGACGACGCGTGCGGCGAGGGCGACGGCCGCGGCGGTGCGCAGCGGATGCCGCGCGGGCGCCGGCAGCACCGCGAGCTGTGCCGCGATGGCGGGCCACGCGGGGTCGGCGTCGCGCTCGTGCAGGGCGACGCAGTGCAGGCAGGCCGAGGCGCCGGGCAGCACGAGCGGGCCGACGACGACGGCGTTGTCGCCCGTGACGACGGGCAGGTGGGGGATGTCGCGCTGCAGCCACGCACGATGGTCGGCGGGCGCGACCACGCGATCCGCGACGAGCACGGCGAGCCGGGGGCGTCGCCGGGCGTCGCGGCGACGCAGTCCCGCGTCGTCGAGCACGCGGGCGAGCGCGATCGCGAGCTCGCCGCCGCCCATGACGACGCCGCCGCCGCCGGTCTCGTCGTCGCGACCGGTGGCGTCGGCATCCGCCGGCTCGAGTGTGAGGCACGGCGCGAGTGCCCTGAGCAAGGCGTCGACGTCCCGCCGCTCGCCGCGCCGGACGTCGGCGAGCATCCGCAACCCGGACTCGGAGACACCCGTCGAGAGCGCCGCGACGAGCCGTTCCTCGGCGGGCGTCACATCGGTGAGCACGGCGAGGGCGGGGTCGACGCCGAACTGGAGGGTGTGCGGGTCGCGCCAGACGAGGGGGATCGCGGGATCGAGGCGCAGCACCATGCGCCCAGCCTGCTCGCCGAGAGCGCGCCTCGCGGGCGGCTCTCCACAGCCTCAGGGCACGTTCGCGCCGCCGTTGACGTTGATGACCTCCCCGACGACGAAGCTCGACTCGGGCGAGGCGAGGAACACGTAGGCGGCCGCCTGCTCGACGGGCTGGCTCGTGCGGCCGAGCCAGGACGACTCGCCGAAGCCGTTCAGCTTCTCGGGCGGCTGCCCGTCGGAGACCTGCAGCGGGGTCCACACGGGGCCGGGCGCGACGGCGTTCACGCGGATGCCGCGCGGCGCGAGATCCTGCGCGAGCGACTTCGTGAAGCCGATGATCGCGAACTTCGTGGACGCGTAGTTGATGATCATGGGCGAGGGGTTGTACCCCTGCACCGAGGTGCTGTTGATGATCGTCGAACCGGGCCCGAGGTGGGGGAGGGCGTCGCGCGTGATCCAGAACATCGCGTAGAGGTTGGTGCGGATCGTGCGGTCGAGGTCGGCCTCGTCGAGCTCGTCGTAGCTCTCGTGATACACCTGGTGCGCCGCGTTGTTGACGAGGATGTCGAGCCCGCCGAGGCCCTCCACGGCATCCGCGACGAGGCGGCGGCAGAACTCCCGGTCGCGGATGTCACCGGGGAGGAGGATCGCCTTCCGCCCCTCCGCGCGCACGACCTCGGCGATCGCCTCGGCGTCGACCTGCTCCTCGGGCAGGTAGCCGATCGCGACATCCGCTCCCTCGCGCGCGAAGGCGATCGCGACGGCGGCGCCGATGCCCGAGTCGCCGCCCGTGATGAGCGCCTTGCGCCCGGGGAGTCGGCCCGTGCCGCGGTAGCTCGTCTCGCCGTGGTCGGCCTTGGGGTCGAGCTCGGCATCGAGGCCCGGGAGGGGCTGCCACGACGCGTGGGGCTTGATGTGGGAGTGGCGCTCGACCGGGTTGTCGAACGTGAGCTGATCCGACGCCATCGTCATCTCCTTTTGTTGTGAGCCACAACTTTAGGGGATGGGATGCCCAGGGCGAAAGATGCGGATTCGGTGGCGAAAGTTGCGAGCCGCTCAGCGGGTGCCGGGGGTGGGCGGCTTCGGATCGGTCACCCGCATCCGGAGCGTGAGCACGATGAGCACGACGGCGATGACGAGGAACGCGATGCCGAGGAGCACGATGGGCTGCAGTCCCGCGATGAGCCCGAGCACGATGAGACCGGCGCCGAGCACCGCATTCACCCCCTGGAAGATGAACACGCGGATGCGCTGCCAGCGCTTCATGGAGCCTCCTCGTAGCGCCCGACAGCGCACCCTCCCAGTCTCCCACCCGCCCGCTGCGCGGCGCCTCCGCGCATCCGTCCGCTGCCTGCTGTTGTGCAGGAGTTCGCTGAGTGAGGAAGCGTGCTGTTGTGCAGGACTTCGCTGAGTTCGCTGTTGTGCAGGAGCTCGCTGAGTTCGCTGTTGTGCAGGAGTTCTTGGGCCGAGC